>NZ_QFWH01000008.1 GCF_003149375.1 Vampirovibrio chlorellavorus | reverse complement strand
CCTGAACCAAGTGGCATTGAGACATTCAGTCCTCAATTTACCGTTAAAACTTTCGCACTTTCCGTTCTGCCAAGGAGAGCCTGGGTCAATGAAAATAGAATCAATGCCTTTCTCTTTCAGCCACTTTTGCAGGGATTTCTCAATAAATTCCGAGCCATTGTCGCTCCTGAGGTAGCAAGGATAGCCTCGTTCTTTGGCCACTTGAGCCAAGGTTTCCTGCACATCTTTAGCTTTCAGAGAACGTTCCACCCGAATAGTCAGGCATTCCCGGGTAAACTCGTCCACCACTGTCAGCATTCTCAGCCGCCCCCCATGGCCCAGCCGGTCAGCCACGAAATCCAATGACCAGACATGATTGGGAGCCATTGCCTGGTGCGGGACGACTTCAGGGCTCTGCCCCAGGCGTCTTCTTTTGGGTTTTCTCTTTGGCACCTGCAATTTTGCCATTTTCCAGAGTCTCCAGATTCTTTTGACATTCACGATCCAGCCTTCTCTTCTCAGCAAGGCCCAGATGCGCAGGTAACCGTAGCGAAAATGCTCGGTGGCCAGTTCCTTCATTCTGGTCACTAAGGGCTTGTCTTTCTCGCTAGGCTGGTATTGAGCAGCATTTCTGCTCATCCCCGCTAAACCGCAGGAGCGGCGGAAGGAGAGCCCCTTGGGTTGAAGCATTCCTACCACCGTTCTGCGCACTCTGGGCCTTAGAGCTTTTTTAAAACGTCTTTCACAGCCTCGTTTTCCAGCATGAGGTCAGCCACCATTCTCTTTAAACGGCTGTTCTCTGTTTCCAGCTCTTTCAAACGCCTGGCTTCATTAACGTTCAAACCGCCGTATTTCTGCTTCCACTTGTGAAACGTTGCTTGCACTATCCCCAGCTCACGGCTGATTGCCACAATGGTTTTATCCCGAATCTCTTGCTCTTGCAGGGCTTTGACGATCTGCTCTTCGGTAAAACTGTCCAGAGCTCTGGTGCTTTAGCACGTAGAGATATGGATGCCCTTCAGGGTACTCTTCTTCATTTTGAGATTCTCCTACTTTTAATTTTAAAGGAAAATCTCTACACTCCACTAGCCCTAATTTTCGGACGCCTGTCAAAAACAAACACCGAAATGCGCTCTTTGTTTGTTATGTAAGTAATTCTGAGTTTCTACAAAGAGTACTTGGACGAAGTTGATACTGAGCTAACAGAAGAAATCGCCCCCTCAGGAGGCTAAAGTCAGGTTCTATCACCCAGCCGTGGGAATATATTTTCAAAATCTACCGGGACAAACCAAAATTGTTCAAAGAAAACCCCGTCACTGCGCTTTAGAACGAAACAGGGTGTAAACGAAAACGACGCTCTTTTCAGGCATTGTTTCAACAAAAAGCCCGACCTTCCTTTACTTGAAGATCGAGCTTTTAAATCCGGGAAAATTCAGCAGTTACACCGGGCTAAGGGCCTTCTCCGCCCCCAGTCCACCGGGATGCGTCACGGCGCCCGTGGCGGCAGAGCCCACTTGCTGGGCGTATTTCCACAACACCCCTTTGCCATAATTGGGCACGGGCGCTTGCCACCGGGTTTTCCGGGCGGCCAGTTCCGCGTCGCACAAATCCACGGATAACACGCCGGTCTCAGCATTCACTGCAATCATATCGCCATCTTGCAGCAAGGCAATAGGGCCGCCCACAAAGGCTTCTGGCCCAACGTGCCCCACACATAGGCCACGGGTGCCGCCGCTGAACCGGCCATCGGTAATCAGGGCCACATCCTGCCCCAAATCCTGACCATAGAGGGCCGCGGTCACCGAAAGCATTTCCCGCATACCGGGGCCACCCTTGGGGCCTTCATAGCGGATGACCACCGTATCCCCGGCCCTGATTTCCTGACGCTGAATGGCCGCAAAGGCCGCTTCCTCACCATCAAACACCTTGGCAGGCCCCCGGTGAACCCGACGGCTCAGACCGGCCACTTTGACCACAGCCCCTTCAGTGGCCAGATTACCATAGAGAATCTTCAGGCCGCCGGTCGGACTGATGGGGCAGGTGCCCGGATAGACCACATCCTGATCGGTGGGCAAGGTCACATCCTTCAGGTTCTCGGCCATGGTTTTCCCGGTGACAGTCAGGCAGTCTCCGTGCAGCAAGCCAGCGTCCAGCAGGGCTTTCAACAGGACGGGAATCCCCCCGATGCGGAACAGATCGTTCATCACGTACTTGCCGCCCGGCTTAAGATCAGCCAGCGTGGGGGTTTCATTGAAGATCCGGTCAATCAAACTCAAGGGCAGGTCAATGCCCAACTCATGAGCAATGGCGGGCAGGTGCAGACAGGCGTTGGTTGAGCCCCCCGTGGCCGCCACCACCCGGATGGCGTTCTCAAAGGCCTTGCGGGTCATAATATCACTGGGACGAAGGTTTTCTTGAAGCAGGCGCATAATAGCCTCGCCGCACTGCTCGTTGACCGTCACCCGCCCGGGATCCAGGGCCGGATACCCATTGCTACCGGGCAGGGCCATGCCCATGGCCTCGGCCACACAGGCCATGGTGTTGGCGGTGAATTGCCCTCCGCAGGAACCGGCCCCCGGGCAGGCGGAGCATTCGATATCGTAGAGTTCTTTTTCCGTGATCTTACCCGTAGCAAAGGCGCCCACAGCCTCGTAGACGTCCACAATGGTCAAATCCTTGCCCCCCAGCCGACCGGGCATAATGGTACCGCCGTACAGGAACAAAGACGGCACATTCAGGCGAGCCATACTCATCAAAATGCCGGGCAAAGACTTATCGCAACCGGCCACACCGACCAGAGCGTCATACTGGTGGGCGTGCATCACCAGCTCAATGGAATCGGCAATGGCCTCACGACTGACCAGAGAAGCCTTCATGCCTTCATGCCCCATGGCGATGCCGTCACTCACGGCAATGGTGTTAAATTCCCGGGAAATGCCGCCGTTGGCGTCCACGCCGCGCTTAATATGGGCGGCCTGATCCCGCAGGGTGATATTGCAGGGGGTCACTTCATTCCAGGTGGTGGCAATGCCCACCAGCGGCTTTTTGAAGTCCTCGTCCTTGAGCCCCATGGCCCGATAAAAGGCCCGGTGCGGGGCGCGGGCAGGCCCATCCATCACGTGACGGCTTTTGTGTCTCAAATCGTGGGGGGACATCAATCAAATCCTTCCTGACAGATAAAAGATAAATAAAAGCAAAATTGAAATGCGCTCAAACCGTGGCTTAAGAAAGCATGGCAACCGAGCCCAGTATAAACGAACGCGGGAAATAAAAACCACCACCGCCTGAAAGCCGTGTGCTTTCTAACCGGCCTCCCGGGAATCCATCTGGCCAGAAGCTGTCTGGCCGCACACTGTATCTCTGGCATGATCCAGGACATAGGGGGCCAGGGCTCCCCAATGTTGGGGAAACGCCCCCCGCACCGTGGCCGGTGTGGCCAATTCCCGATCCCGATAGTCAAAGCCAGGACAGACCGCTTCGCTGATCAAGCCAAAGTCTCCCGAAGCCAGAAGTGAAGCCTTCCAGTAGCCGCCGGGCACCGTCATCTGAAACACCTGTCCCTGAGCAGGATCGGGGCCCATCACCACCTTACTGAGTTGACCCTCAGGGCTGAGCAGAAAATAAGTGAGGGGACTCCCGGCGTGGAAAAAGTGGACGATATCCGATTGATTGCGGTGCAAATGCCCCTTTGGACTGTCCGCGGTGAGCAGGTAATATATGGTGTTCAGCCCATAGCGGGCCCCACCCTCCCGGTCGGTCGGCACCGTCCAGTCCGACTGGTACAGTTGCCGAAAATACCCCCCTTCATCGTGGGCCACGAGCCCCAGGGCTTCAATCAGTGCGGGGACAGAAAGCGTGGGAGGGTTCAGGTTCGCGGGCGGCATGGGTTGGCCTCGTTTCTAGGGGGAAGTAACCGAAGGAAGCGCTGATCTGGGTGGAGGTCCCTAAAATAACACTAATCATCGGCCAAAAAAATGACAAAAAAAATTGGAAGCGCTACAATATGCACGTGAGTTTCATACAATATTTTCTCTTGATTGGTTTTTATTAAATTAGAGCCGTCAGGAACAAAGCATCTTCGCTTCGTCATTTCACAACAGCATTTGTACCGCAGAGGTTTTTTTACATCATGCCGATGTCACCCATCGATAGACCCGATAACACCATCAACCCCTTTGAAAAGTCTCGACTCTTCAAGGCGGCGGCTTCGGCATTGGAAAAAACCAATACCACCCCGGAGTTACGCCCTTCGCCGATCGAAAAACCCACTGTTGAAAACCCTGCCAGCCTTCCGGTCCGCTCCGAAAGCAACCGGCTGGACATCAGCACCCGGGCCATTTTGAACCTGATTCAGCGTTTTCGCCTGAGAACCCTGACCTTTGAGCAGCTAAAAGCACTGCCCCTGTCTCAGCTGAGCCAGGAAGAGAAAGACTTTGTGCTGTTTATGCGCAAGAACCCCCAGGTGTTTCAACGTATCTCCAGCATGGACGGCGTGAAGAACAGCCTGAGCGCCCAGGATGTCAAACTGGCCGCCCAACTGGCCAAGGACTCCCTGCGGCTCTCAAACGAGGATCTCAACTACCTGCAAGGCTCTCCGCTGCAAGCGCCTGCAGCGCCCCGCCCACTGGTGGGCGCTCCGACGGCACGGTTTGGGCAACTGCAAACCCAGGACTTACTGGAAACCTTGCAACTGCTCATCAAGCCCGGCCAAACCGGCCTGCCTTTCGATGCCTTGATGACCATGTCCGCCATTGCCAGTGGCCTGAGAGGCCGCCAGCTAGAGGCTCTGCGCTTTTTGCAAACCACCACCGTGTCCAAGGTGCTGGAAAAAATCGCCGCACCCAACAACGGGCTGGTCACCCCGGAGGCCCTGCGGGTTTTAACCAGCCTGCTGTGGAACCCCTCCATTTACGGCTCGGCCCCCATCGTGTTCTTCAAGTCCGGCCCTTCTCACCCGGATATGGAAACCATCCACGGAATCGACACGGTAGACGCCGTTGACGACCACAAGCACGAGCAGATTCGTCCCACCCAGCGCAAACCCTCCTTGCGTCTGGAAGCCCATTGCATGCTGGAGATTTTGCACAACATCAGTGGCGATATCGCCGAGGCCACCCTGGAGCAGCTTCGTCAGTACGAGCCTCGCAACGAAAACGAGGAAAAAACCCTGCACCTGCTGCGACAGCACAACGTGTTTGAAGCGTTGGCCTCGCTGGATGAGCATCCTGAATCCTTAAGCAATGAGGACATCAAGCTGGCCCTGGCCGAACATGCCCTGGTTCTGTACGATCCCTTTATGGTGCTGGTGATTCTGCCCTAGCCGTTAATAACCCATCAGAACAAAAGCACAGAGCAGAAGCCCCTTCGCCCAGAAAAGGCCCTTTCGGCTTTGAGGCATGCAATCAAGCGTAGGCCAGATTTGACATCTTGGCCCCTTTTTGGAAGGTCAACGTGAATACGTCCAGACCATGAGTGCCTCCATTGACTGACTTTCGGGCGGTTTTCAAGTCGCCCTTGGCCAAAGCGGAACGAATGGTGCCTTCCTTGTCCTTCAAAAAAGCGGCCAAAACACGGGCGGCAATGACCGGATCATTGGCCGCATCCGGCTGGCGCAGCAACAAATCGCCCAAGCCCAGCTTTTGGGAGTAGGTGGCGTAATTGCTTTTACCGGTCAGTTGGATAAAGCCGCGCCCTTTATAGCGATCGCCGTCGCCCGCTGCGTTGTTGCCCAAATCCGATCGAAAATCGTACAAAGCGTAAGGTTTTCCACCCGGGGCGGTGTTGTACTTGGACTGGTACTCGCTAATAGGGGCAAAACTGGCCGTTTCCGCCCGAATAGTCGCCAAGGCCATCAGGACCATGGACTTATCGCCCAAGCCCCGCTCGGCCAGCGCCCGCAGCACCAGAGGCAGATAATTGCGAATGTTGTTCACGGGCGCGTCGGGGAATAACTTGGCCACCGCTTCAATGGAAGGATTCATCTGGGTAGGCGGGGGAGCGGCGGGATCGACCTCGTACCCCAAGGCCCGCAAGGTTTGATGATCCACCAGCCCCGTGGGGTAAAGCCCTTGCGAACGCTGGAAAGCAGCCACGGCCTTCTGGGTAATGGCCCCATAGGTTCCGTCAATGGCCCCCTGATGAAAACCCAACTGGGCCAAACGGGTTTGAATGACCCGCACGGCGTTACCACTGTCGCCCGGGTGCATCAGGGCCAGTCCAGGCTCATTCGGGCCTCTCTGGGATCTCCCTGGCACCGGTGGTGAAAAATTCGGCATCTGCGCTCTCTCTATCCTTTTCTAAGATCCACTTCCAGAATTCACGCTTTCAAAAATTATCCGGGCGAACGGCCTGAAAATCTGTGGACATTGACTTGAACTGGCTCCCAAACAGAAAACCGATCCCGACAATATCCGGGTTAAGCCAAACCAAGCCGCCCTCGCCTCAAAACGCTGTCCTTATTGTACACATCCGGTTTTCATTCGCCAATCTCTTGCCCGATATCATCCCGAAGATCGCCCTTGTCGATATCCCCACCATAAAAAAGCTCGGAGTGATTTCCGGTCGCACGATTTGTCATTCCCGCGCGGGCCGCAACGCGAGAAACAAGGCAAAATAAACGGAACCGATTATTTTTCTGGCATTGTTTTTCCTGAGCTATGTGTTATAATTACACCTACCAAAGTGTAAAACTGACTCGTTCTTTTTTGGCTTTGGCACTTATTGAGTACGGAATTTTCTTTCGTTCTTATGAACATTCTGAACAGCGTAGTCATTATTCTCGTAGTCATTCTCAGCGGCCCTGCCGGTGGGATTTGAATCCTGTTCAGAACGAGAGAGCAACAGATTCAACAGACCGCCGGGCCCCAGGGACCGGCGGTTTTGCTTTAAAAACCAACTTCCTCTTATTCCACTTTATTTAGTCAACACAAAAAAGGAGTCGCCCCAATGACCACCCAGACTTTCAGCAAGTGCCAAGCCCTGTCCAAGCTGCTGAACCGTGTGGTCGTACTGCTCCTGGGCACACCACCCACTGTGGTATGCCTTAGCCGGGTGGTCGTGTTCGCCCTGAACGCGGCCACCGCCGCCAACACCCAAAGCCGAATTACCCTGCAAGGAGGGTGTTATGGCCGCGCCTAGTGAAAGACTGGAATGGAGCAATGCCACTGCTCCCGAAACCAACCTAAACCGTAGCGTCTTGACCGGGGCGGAGATTTTCCTGAGTTGCCTAGTGGCCGAAGGGGTAGACACCCTGTTTGGCATGCCCGGCGGGGTTATCCTCTCCATTTACGAAGCGTTGCCCGAATTTCCCAGCCTGAACCACATTTTGGTGCGCCACGAACAAGGGGCTGTCCACATGGCGGAAGGCTATGCCCGAGCCACCGGTAAACCCGGTGTGGCCATCGCCACCTCCGGCCCGGGGGCCACCAATTTGGTCACCGGCTTGGCGGATGCCTACTACGATTCCGTGCCCATTGTGGCCTTTACCGGCAATGTGCCCTCCTCCCTGCTTGGGAACGATGCCTTTCAGGAAGCTGACATTGTGGGCATCACCCGCCCGGTGACCAAGCACAACATCATCGTGCGGCGGGCAGAAGATTTGGCGCAAGCCATCAAGGAAGCCTTCCATGTGGCCACCACGGGTCGTCCGGGCCCGGTGCTGGTGGACATCCCCAAAGATGTGCTGCTGGCCACCGCTGAATTTGACTACGCAGCAGCCAGCATTGATCTGCCCGGTTACACGGTAGAAGAATCATTTACGGATGCGGATCTGGATACCGTTTTGGCCCTGCTACAAGAGGCTAAGCAACCGGTGTTACTGGCCGGGGGTGGGGTGATCAACGCCGGGGCCCATGCCGAAATTCAAACCTTCGCCGAGCGCTTTCATTTGCCGGTGGCCAACTCCCTGATGGGGCTGGGCGGTTTTCCCACCAGCCATCCCCAGTTTTTGGGCTTTTGCGGCATGCACGGCCAGTATTGGGCCAACATCGCCATTGCCAACGCCGATCTGTTAATCATCGCTGGCAACCGGCTGGGCGAACGGCAAACCGGCAAGCCCGATCGCTTTGCCCGCAACGCCAAAATCGTGCATATCGATCTGGATCCCTGCACCTTGCAAAAAAACGTGGACGCCTTTTTGCCGGTGCAAGGGGATATTAAAAACATCTTTCAGCAACTGCTGGCCAAAACGGAAGTTCTGACGCCCTATTGGGAGGCTCTGGATACCCGTTCCCACTGGTTCAGAACCATCCAGAGCTGGAAAACCCGCCGCAAGAATCAGCCAACGCTGGATGGCGTGTTGACCCCGCAATACGTGCTGGATCGCATTTTCCACCACTTGCCCAAAGACGCCTTTGTGACCACCGAAGTGGGCCAGCACCAGATGTGGGCCGCCCAGCGCTTCAACCTGGATCGCCCTCGCAGCTTTATCAGCTCCGGCGGATTGGGCACCATGGGCTTTGGCTTTCCAGCGGCCATTGGGGTGCAAGCGGCTTTTCCCGATAAAACGGTTATTGATATCGCCGGGGATGGTAGCTTCCAAATGACCCTCCAAGAGCTGGCCACGGCCCGCGATCACGGGTTGGCCGTCAAAGTGGCCATCATCAACAACGGCTATCTGGGCATGGTTCGCCAGTGGCAGGACAAAACCTGGAATCGTCCTTCTCAATCCAGAATGACCTCTCCCGATTACGTGAAGCTGGCCGAAGCATACGGCTGTGCGGGCTTTGTGGTGGAGCGTATGGAAGATGTGGACACCGTGATCCGGCAAGCCTACGCCATTACCGATCGCCCGGTGTTGATTGATTTCCGGGTGCGGGAAAAAGCGGATGTTTATCCGTGGGTGCCCGCAGGCGGGGCCAATGAGGACATGCTCACCGAAGAATAACGCCAAAGGAATACAGCTAGAAAAATAAGGCCCAAGAAATCACAAGACCGTAAAGCAAAGACCCACAAACATTCTCTGTCATTCCCGCGCAGGCGGGAATCCAGAAACAACAGAACACTAAAAAAAGCAGAAAAGACAAAAAATGAACGACAAATCGCTGAAAAAGATAGACCCTTACTGGATTCCCGCCTGCGCGGGAATGACAAAAAATAAGAGATTAAAAAATAAAGAGAATTAAAAAATAAGAGATTCAAGTATGCAATTATCACCTACCCATAATGTAAGAGGTTCTGAAATGACTGATCCCAACCAGTCTTGCGACTCGCAGCACTTATACTGCTTGACCCAAAACCGCCTGGGGGCACTGGATCGGGTGCTGGGCGCCCTGACCCATCGGGGCATCATCCCCCAACGGATGGCTTCCGCCTTGTGCGACAACAATCAACTGGAAATTCTACTGACCTTTGAAGCGCAGGATGAAAAGACCATCGAAAAACTGGTCAAATTCCTGCAAAAGCAAGTGTATGTGCTGAAAGCGCACACCCTTCAACCGGCCGCCGAAGCGAAGAACAGCGCTGAAGTGTCTAACATTACCCCCCTGTTCGTGTCCGATATGATTCAAGATCAGCCCCAAAGGAGAATGGCCCATGCCCACAACGCTTAACGCCCCCCAAACCCTGAATATTTTTTACGACAAAGACATCGACCGCAGTAAACTGCTGGCTAAAAAAGTGGCCGTGGTGGGCTTTGGCAGCCAAGGCTACGGACAGAGTTTAAACCTGAAAGAGTCCGGGGCCACTGTAAAAATCGCCTTGCGTTCTGGCAGCGCCACCGAAGCCAAAGTTAAAGAAGCCGGTCTGGAAGCCATTTCTCTGGAACAAGCCGCCGAGTGGGCTGATTTGATCATGTTCCTGATTCCCGATGTGCAACACGGCCCCGTCTACAAACAATACTTTGAAGGCAAACTCAGGCCCGGTCAGGCGTTGGTGTTCAGCCACGGGTTCAGCATCCATTACAACGAAATCGTGCCACCCGCCGATGTGGACGTGTTCCTGATCGCCCCCAAAAGCCCCGGTCATCTGGTGCGTTCTGAGTACCAGCGGGATCGTGGGGTGCCGTCCCTGTTTGCCGTGCATCAGGATGCCACCGGGGAAGCCCGTGAATTGGCCCTGGGTTACGCGGCCTGCTTGGGTTCCGGTCGGGCCGGGGTCATTGAAACCACCTTTAAAGATGAAACAGAAACCGATCTCTTCGGGGAGCAAGCCGTGCTGTGTGGTGGGGCCGCCGCCCTGGTGAAAGCCGGGTTTGAGACCTTGACCGAAGCGGGATACCCCCCGGAGCTGGCCTACTTTGAATGTCTGCACGAACTCAAGTTGATCGTGGATTTAATGTATGAAGGCGGTCTGGAGGATATGCGCTACTCCATCAGCGATACGGCCCGTTACGGCGATGTCAGCCGGGGACCTCGGGTGATTACCGCCGATACCAAAGTGGCCATGAAGCAGATCCTGACCGAAATCCAATCCGGCGAGTTTGCCCGTGAATGGATGGAAGAATACCGCAGCGGCATGCCCGAATTGAAAAAACGGGTGGAAGCCGATCGCCAGCATCCGCTGGAAGTGGCAGGCCGTAAACTCCGTGGCATGATGAGCTGGTTGTCTGGCAATAAGCTGGTCAACCGGGATAAAAACTAGACAGAGAGCGAGATAGACCCATGTTGGAAAGCCCGAACGCCTACCTGAAATTCGACCCCAGCCATCAAGCGGCCAGCCCCATTCCGGCCATTGATGCGGACGGTCGAATTAGGCTGCCGGGCTTTCCGGCGGGGTTATCCATTCAGTCTTATCTGCCGCTGGTGCATCGCTATACCCAAATTCTGGAGGCTAGCCGCATACTGGATCGCCACCGGGATCACCTGCGATTGATGGCCCGATTCAACCCGGCGCTGGCCAACGCCCGGGAGCCGCAGGCTCCCCTGACCGCCCTGAGCCCCTCCACCTTGCTGCCACACTTGTACTACAAGCGAGAGGATCAGACCGCCACCCGGGCCTATAAGTTAAGAGGCGCCCTGGTGGGCATGGCCAAAGCCCTGGAGAGCCAGCAGGTCAAGTGCTTTCTCACCGTATCCACCGGCAACCATGCCCTGGGAGTGCTGAAGGCTGCGGAACTTCTTCTTCCGCAGGTGGTACGGTTGGTGGTACCCGGTAACACCGCCGTCCTTAAACTCGAAAAGCTGCGTAAAGCGATAGACGGTCTGAATGCCAACGGTGTTCAGGCCGATTTATTATGTAAAGGGGATACCTTTGATGAAGCCCGCACCTGGGCCATGGCCAACCAGGGGCAGGATGAGGCTTACCTCGATCCGTACAACGACCCTTGGGTAGTGGCCGGTCAAGGTACCCTTGGCTTGGAACTCTTGGCCCAAATTGGTCATTTACTGGGCCAGCACCCCTATGAAGAGGTGGTCGTTATCGCTCCCATTGGCGGGGGTGGCTTGTTGACCGGAACAGCCACGGCACTCAAGCTGGCTTCGGCGTGGGAACCGGCTTTTCGGAACGTCAACCTGCGCTTTGTGGGCTTGCGGCTGAAAGACCTGCAAGCGCCCTTGGGCGATGCCATCCGGGTGGCTGAAATCGCCCCGGATAATTTGCAAGCCCTGAACGCCCTGAACGTCAGCATTCAGACTATGGCCCAAGAGCATATGGCCCAAGGGGTGCGCTTTGTGCAAAGCGATCTAGGGCAAACCGTGGAAGGGGCATCCGGCGGCACGGTCTATCCAGCCTTAAAGACTGAGGCGTTCAGCCCCACTTCACGCCGTTTGGTGGTTAGCCTGCTCAGTGGCGGAAACGCTTGAGCAGGGCCTAAAGGCCCTGCTTAAACTCAATGATTGTAGCTGTAATTTATTTAATATAGGTATCCAATGCGCCGCTGACGCTCTGGAACAAGGCCGTGTCTCCCCCTTTATCGGGGTGATTTTTCCTTGACCACTGCAAGTAAGATTTACGAAGGGCTGCTTTGTCTGCGGGAGACATGTTTTCCAGATTCAGGTGCCCCATACCCAATGTATTCAGAGCATCTTTCCGCTTATTTGCATTTTCTGTCATAAAGCTATATGGGCGACTACCACCGGAATGCTGTTCTTGATGCGCGCCTTGAGCCTGAGGCTTAGGACCTGATTGCGGCCTTTGCTGAGCGCCTTGAGCCTGAGGCTTAGGACCTGATTGCGGCCTTTGCTGAGCGCCTTGGGCTTGAGGCTTAGGACCTGATTGCGGCCTTTGCTGAGCCCCTTGTGGCTTAGCCCCATGCGGTTTGCCTGCGGATGAATAAGGATTCGCCTGAGGTCTGGTGAATTGACTGGCCCAATCACCATCTCCAGAGGGGTTTGGCCTGGGCTTATAGTGCTGCTTGCCAGGAAATGTGTAAGAATGCCCCGTAAATTGACTCGCCCAATCTCCAGCCGACTGCGGCTTATGGTAGCCCTGCAAGCCGGGGTTGAACAGTCTACTCCCCAGACGTCCTAAAGAACTCAATCCCGACTGGACCCTGGTGAAAAGTCTACCACCCAATCCTCGTAATGAAGCGCCGAGACCCGCTGGTCCCGGGTTCACAGATACACCGCCCCGCGTACCAAAAACCCCGCCTTTTGGTTGATGGGGCGCACCCTTTGACCCAAAGCCTCCAGCAGTTTTGTAACTGCTTTTGGCATACGATGATCGCCGTGCCGCATTGAATATAGAAGAAATTCCCATGGTATACCCCCATTCCACTTAGCGTTTTCATCAACGCCTGTTTTCCTAACCCACAACCCCCACGTGTATCGATGTCCCACTCGTGAGATACCAGATTTATAAAACCTGTAACTGCATGAAAAAGAGTTCGCCTGAAATATTGTTATTGTTTTAATAATTGAAAACAATAATTATGAATTTGATCAGGACCCCTGAGACTGAGTAGCCTCTGGGATTGTCAGGCTGGGGGTTTGCCAGTTGTACCGCATGGCCAGGGCCCGCAAGGTAAAAGTGACGGCAATGCTGATTAAACCCGCCTCAAAGTGACCAATCCAACTGACAAACCGGCTAAGCAACACAAAAGTCAGGCAACCCACCAGGGCCACCGCCACATAAAACTGTCCCGGCTTGAAAATCAGGGGCTCTTCCCGGATGAGGATATCCCGCAGAATCCCACCACCCACGGCATTGACTACCCCCACCAGCACCACGGCTGGCCAGGCCAATCCGGCCAAAAGCGCCTTATTGCAGCCCACCACCGCATAAGCCCCCAGACACAGGGCGTCCACCATTTCAATCAATAGTTGCAAACGGGGCACCCGTCGCTGAAACAGCACCCCCACCAAGGCGCCCAGGACGATGAGTATGAGGTAATTGCCGTTGGTGGTAATCGCCGGAGGGCCCTGCTGCAAAAACACGCCATCCCGAATCAGACCGCCCCCCACGGAACCGGCAAAAGCCACCGTAAACACGCCCACGATGTCGTACCCCTTGCGCAGGGCCAACAAGGTTCCGGCCATGGCAAACAAAAACGTGGCGCTGTAATCAAACCAGCCGGGTAAGGAAAACGCAACATGGGTCATTGTTCAATACTACTTTCAATCCATCGGGTAAAGTTAAAAAACAGGAAATAAAAAAGTACCATTCTACAGTTGATGGGTGCGGTTGATTCAGAGTTTCGTTTGACCGTTAGCTACAGTGTAAGAAAACACCGGTCCTCAAAAATGTGCCCATCGCCCAAGGCAAAGAGCAATCCTGGAGCCCAGCCCGGTTTTATGATATCAAATTGATGTTCACCACCTCACTCCATTATCGATCAATCCAGAAACCATCCCTAAAACGCATGCCAACAGAAAAGCGTGCGCCCAAACTCGCCTGTTCATCAATCAATGAAGCTGGTGCCCAATCCCTTGCCGGACTGATGGAATATCCTGCGATTAAGACTCTGAATTCCCTGTAAAAGGAACCTACCCCATGAGCATTAATACACCTCTTACATCACCGACAAAACCACTACTCAATAGCGCGGCCGAAAAAATTACACCATCGAAACCCAAGAAGCCCCTGCCAATCGGCATTAAGACAGGCCCAAACAATAGTCCCGTCGAGCCGCTTCGCTCATTTACAAACATATTTTCCGGCCAAACGGCTGACTCATTTAAAAAAAGATCAGATCCCGAGGCTGCTCCGAATGAAGCAAATCCAACCTGCGTTATGTCAACGGAAGAGCAAGAGGCAATTATCAATACACTGCTAAATAACGAGCAAGACAAAAATACAATAAGAGAGGCATTAAAAGAAGCTGAGGTTGCGATAAAAGGGCTTCATAATGAAAAAAAATTTTCCCGGAGATACCCCTCTGAAGAAAGTTTGAAACAGACCATTAAACTGATGCAGTTTTTAAATGAAAGCAAAAACATTTGTCTGGATCCGAACCGGGAAAAGAAAATTGAAAAACAGCATTTTCTGGCTCGGTGCTTACAGGATGGAACTGCTGGGTACGGCCTAACTGCATTTCAAGAGTTTTTTGGAGATGCTTCCCCATCATCCACCTATATGATCATAGATAAAGATAACAAGCATAATCTTCTCAAAAGAATGCCAACGGATGAAACCATCGGTAATAAGTATTATTTGACAATTCCCTTGGGCCTAATTAACACGAGTGGGGAAAATGATGTTATTGCACCAGCAACTGTTATTCCTATAAGTGAAACGACACTTGTGAACAGACTTACAACTAAGGAGTTTCTCCGCTATAAGGTTGTGATAAACAGAAAAACAAGAGAACCGATTACCAAATACCAGGAGCTAATATCTCCCGAATCATGACCCAGGACTGAAAAACCAATGCTAAGGTCCATCTTTGCTGGGTCTTGGCAAATGTTGGCAAGCACCCTATTCCATTTGAAGGTACACTCTGAAATTTTCAGTTTTGAAAAAATGACCTCTCCTTTTTGAAACTCTTTCCCGGGCTGTTGCGTAAAGACAATGTGACAGTCAATTCTCGGTGACGATCAGGAAGAGGAGAGAACACCATGAAAAGTGCCCGTAATACCCTGACCAAATTATTGGTTTTACCCGTCATGCTGGGCATGTTGGCGGCGAACACGCTCGTCCCCACTGCCGAAGCGCATGATCGATCCTACAACCGGTATTATGACTCTCGCTATAACAGCAACTGGGGAACCTTTGGTCAGCGGCATCCTTATGTCAAAAAAGCGGCCATTGGCGGCGGCGCTGGCGCCCTGATTGGCGGCGTATTGGCTCCCGACGGTTATCGCGGCGATGGGGCCATTAAAGGGGCTGTGATTGGGGCCGGGGCCGGACTCGGTTATGAATACCTCAGACGTCAGGGCACTTTCGGCAACAACCGTTTCCGCTGGTAGTTTTCGCTCATAGTTTTTAACTTCGCAAACCACACTTTCGTTTTTTTAGGAGGAGATGGACATGAAACCATTCATCAAGCTCGGGTCTAATCGCAAGGCCATGCTGGGGCTGGGGGCGTTAGGGCTGTTAGCGCTTACCGTTTTCGGCAATAGCGCCTTTGCCCATGATCGGGGCGACTATCGGGATGGCTGGCGCAATCGCTCGTGGAATTACAGGCAGAACTATGGCCCCCGATACTATCGACCCGTGGTCAAAAACACCTGGGTTCGCCCGGGCCGGGTGGCCTACCTGCCGGGCAATCGCTGGGGATATTATAAAAATCACCCCGCTCCCCGTCGCGGCTGGTGGTAGAAAAATCAGTCAGACAGAAAAAATCCCCCGTTTACTAGTAAGCGGGGGATTTTTGCAGGGGAGCCTCTTTTCCCTTGCTCAGGAGGAATTTCCCATTAACAACAAAATTTCTTCCTGTTTGGCAATATTTTGCAGGCAGATAGCAAGCACCCGCTCTCCTCCCCTTCTTCTGGATGACTGACTGATTGCGTGAACGCAAACTCTGTGTTTTTATTATCAGGCTCGTCCTATATTCGGGAAACCCGGTGAAACTCCGGGACTGTGCCGCAACTGTGAATCTGTTGCATGAAACGCAATGGAAAGTCAGAACACCGTGGGGGAGCTTGTTTACACTCTTGCGAGCACGAAGAGGATAATGAGTATGTCTGCGCACCATTTCGAGTTTGATTAGTGGGTTCCCCCGTCCCGGGGCTATTTGGATAGTTATCCAATTCATCGTCAAGGCACATTCGTCAGGCACTTCCGCATTTTGGACCGGAGTTTCAACCTGATTGAATCTGGCCTGTCTCGCCGTACATTTTTTGACGCAGGAAGGAACCCCATTTTGTTCCAGTTTTCACTTCAGCTTTCAGGCTGTCAGTTCTCCTTATTCCACTTGAATCAAGCGGCCCGTACCATCGCTTTGGGCCTGCTACTGTTACTCAGTTCAGGGATGCTTATGAGCGCCCACGGAGAAGCATCGGGCGTTCCGCTGGAAGAAGTCGCCCTGGAAACCGACACCTCGGAAGGTCTGGACTTGAGCAGATCGACCGCCCAGACAGAAAGCCCCACCCAAGCCACCGCCAGCGGCGATGCGCTACCACCCTTGGAACCCGCCGCTACCGCCCCCCTAATGCTACAAACCACCAAAATCGGGATTCCCAGCAACCAGACCGGCACGTCGGCCACGGTCATCACCCGGCAGCAAATTCAGCAAATGCAGCCCTTTTCGCTGACCGAAGTGCTGACCAAGGTGCCCGGCGTGGACGTGGTGCGCAACGGCTATCTGGGGGCCACCTCCTCTATTTTTATGCGGGGCATGAACGCCAGCCATACGCTGGTGCTGGTGGACGGGGTGCGCATGAACGATCCCATCTCCCCTGATCGCACCTATAGCTATCTGGATCAAATCAGCCCGGACGCCGTGGAGCGGGTGGAAGTGCTGCGAGGCCCTCAAAACAGCATTTTCGGGTCTGACGCCATGGGCGGGGTCATCAACATCATTACCCGGCAAGGCGAACCGGGCAAACCGACGTTGTACGCTAAGGTCACCGCCGGAGCGCAGGGCACCCTGCAAGAAGACATCGGGATGGGCGGCCAATACAGCGACAAGCTGAAAACCTTCCTGCACATCACCCGGCAGGACGTGCGGGGCATTTCGGCGGCCAGTAGCCGCTACGGTATCAACTCCTTTGGTACTTTTTATCGCAACGCGGAACCGGATGGTTACCACAACACCACCATTACCGCCCGCACCGAATACACCCCGCTCAAAAACCTGACCCTGGATTTGTCCAGCCTGTACACCCGCTCCCGCTTTGATTTGGACAAATACGGCGGCTACACCGGGGATGATCCCAACTTCACCGGCACCAACCGCACATTAACCCTCAACGGCAGCTCCCGCCTGAAACTGTGGGGCGATCGTTATGAGCAAATCACCCGGCTGGCCTTTACCAATGTGCGCCGGGAAAACTTTAACGAACCGGACGCCCTGGATTCCAGCAAAAGCCACGACCGCTACCGGGGAAAATTGCTGAACTTTGACTTTCAGAACAACTTCCGCCTGCACCGCACCAACACCCTGACCACCGGGCTCAACGTGCAGCATGAATGGGGCGATTCCTATTACAACTCGCTCAGCATCTTCGGGCCATTCAACAGCGCCGCCCAACTACGCTCCGCCACCAACACGGCCTTTTACGTGCAAGATCGCATCCAACTGTGGGATCGCTGGTTCACCACGCTGGGCTATCGCTACGATCGGCACAATCGCTTCGGGGGTCATCATAACTTCCGGGCCGATTCCATCTATACCGTCAAGCGCACTGGCACCAGCATCAAAGGGAGCATTGGCACGGGCTTTAAAGCGCCCACTCTGTCCCAGTTATACGGCACCTTTGGGGCCAATCCCAACCTGCAGCCGGAAACCAGCACCGGTTGGGATCTGGGTTTGGAGCAAGCCTTGCTGGGCAACAAAATGCAGGTGGGGGCCACCCTGTTTCAGAATCAGGTGCGCAACCTGATTGATTTTCGACCCACCGGACTGTTTTCCACGGCCTATACCAACGTGGCCCAGGCCCGCATGCAAGGGCTGGAAGCCTACGTTACCAGCCAGCCATTCAAGTGCCTGCAACTGAGAAGCAGCTACACCTACACGGATACCAAGGATCTGGGGCCCAGCAGCACGCAAGGCGACGCCTTGTTTCGACGTCCCCGCAACAAGGCCTCCTTTAACATCAACTACCAGCCCATCAAACGGCTGAACATCAACCTGGACATCACCCACACCGGCCAGCGCAGCGATTTGGACTTTTTTACCTTCCCGGCCCGACCGGTCAAGTTAAAATCCTTCACTCTGATCAATCTGGCCCTGGAATTGGCTTTGACCGATCAGGTCAGTGTGTACGGGCGTTTGGTCAACATTTTGGACACCCCCTACGAGACCGTCAAAGGCTACGGCAATCCCCGGATCTCCGCCTATGGCGGCTTACGCTGGGCCCTGTAAGCCTATCCCTGTCAGCCTGTACATATCCCCTCCCTCAACCAGAGTCAACCCCATTCGCTATGGATCGCCAGCAGTTCATTCGCAAAACGTTCCCCTGTTTCCAAGTCAGGGCCCTGCTGGCCATTCTTTTTTTAGCGCTGGTGACCCTGAGCGGTTGTATTCAACCCGTACGCCCAAGCGCCCGTCAGGCCCCTCTGACGAGCGCCTGTCAACGGGTCGTATCCCTTTCCCCCAGCATCACGGAAGTCTTATACGCCCTGGATCTGGGAGACCGAGTTGCTGGGGTGACCCGCTACTGCAAATATCCCAAAGCAGCCCAAGCCAAGCCGCAAGTCGGTGGCTACGTCGACCCGGATACCGAAGCCCTGTTGCGCCTCCAGCCGGATCTGGTCATTTTGCGAGAAGAGCAAATCCAGCTCAGCCACCAGCTCAAGGCGCTGGGCTTTCCCCTACTGGCTGTGGATCATCAGACCGTCCCCGGGATTTTAGCTTCCATTGAGGCCGTGGGTCAGGTTTGCCACCGGGAAACCCAGGCCAGAGCGCTGCACCAACAACTGCAAGCGCAGATAAACCAGATAGCCGCCATCCTGAAACAGGCCACCCGTCGGCCCACCGTCCTGGTGGTGCTGGATCGCAACGTGCAATCGGAGAAACTGAAATGGGCCTTTGTGGCCGGAGAAGACGGCTTTTACAACCAACTGGTGGAAAACGCCGAGGGGCGGAACGTACTGCCCAAAGGCAAAAAAGGCTTTCTACAAATTTCCGCCGAAGGCATTTTACGCCTGAATCCCGATGTGATTATTGAAACCACCGAATCGCTGGGCCCTGCCCACGGCACTCTGTCGCAAGCACAACAAAACGCCATGGCCGAAGCGCAGTGGCGCAGTCTGCCGCAGGTATCCGCCGTGAAACATCATCGGGTATACCACTTCGGGCAAGATTATATGGTCATCCCCGGCCCCCGCTTTCCCCAAATCCTGAAGCGATTTGCCGAGGCCATTCACCCTGAATTACACTGGGAACATGAGTAAGTCCTCCCCCCCTTTATTGTGTGCCACATCCATTCAGGTGCGTTTGCAAAACCACAGCATCCTGACGGACGTTTCTTTCCAGATGCAGACCGGTGATTTTATGGCCATCATCGGGCCCAATGGGGCTGGAAAATCCACGCTGGTCAAAGCCCTGCTGGGCCTTACCCCCATCGCTGACGGGCAGTTCACGCTAAGAGGGCAACCGCTGTCCAGCTTCTCTCCCAAGGAAAAAGCCCGGCATCTGGCTTACGTGCCCCAATCGGTTGTGGCCACGGCGTTCAGCGATGCCCAACGGGTTTGGGATTTTGTGATGATGGGCCGCTACCCCTATTTAGCCCCGCTGGCCGCCCCACAAGAAGCCGATCGACAAAGGGTCGCGCAGGCCTTGCGACAAACTGGAACGAGTCAGCTGACAGATCGCACCCTGAGCAGTCTCAGTGGGGGAGAACGACAAAAAGTAATGATCGCGGCGGCCTTGGCCCAGCAACCTGAGATTTTGGTGCTGGATGAGCCGGACACCTTTCTCGATCCCAAAAACCAGCAGGAAATTCTGGCCCTGCTGAGCCACTTGAACCAAGCCCAAGGGCTATCCATCTTGTGCGTGACCCACGATCTCAACAGCGCCGCCCATTACGCAAACCGCATTCTGGGCCTGAAGCAGGGAGCGGTTCTATTGAACGGCTCTACGGAGGAAACCCTACAACCCGAGCCGCTGGAGGCGTTATTTGAACTGCCCTTTCTCAAGCTGACCGTACCCGACAGGGCCACTGGCCCCAAGCACTGGCTGGTGCCCCAGCCTGCCTCATCCCCGAATCCCTCCTCTCCACCGACCGGGAGACCGGCCCAATGAACCCGCCACAAAATCAGCCTCAAAATCAGCCTCTCTCCCGGCGAACGCCTGAAAGCACCCTGATCGCCTTGGCCCTCACAGCCTGCCTCGTCCTGCTTTTAGCGCCCTGCTTTGGCATGCAGTGGATTTCCCCCTGGCATACAAGCGCCGCTCACTCGCTGGATGCGGATATTTTCTGGCAGGTTCGCCTGCCGAGGGTTCTGGGCGCCTTTATCACCGGTGCGGGGCTGGCCTTGTGCGGCATGGTGTTTCAAGCCCTGTTTCGCAGCCCTTTGGCCTCCCCCTTTACCTTTGGGGTGGCCAGCGGCGCATCCTTCGGGAGTGTACTGGCCATTGTGCTGGCCGGACTGTTTCCCTTTTACGGGGCGCCGGGGCTACTGGCCCTGCTGGGAGCCGCCTTAACCACCCTACTGGTTTATCAGCTGGCCAGCCTGGGTGGCCGATTCTCGATTAGCACGCTTCTGCTGGCCGGGGTGGCCATCAACTATTTTTTTGGCGGGGCGGTCACTTTTATCCAGTACCTGAGCGACTTTACCAACGTGTTCCGCATCCTGCACTCCCTGATGGGCGGTTTAGAAGGCGTCGACCTGAACGCACTGACGCAACTGGCCCTGTTTATCACCCCCGGGCTAATCCTCATCGCTTGCTTACCCTACGAGCTGAACCTGCTTGCCATGGGCGATGACATTGCGGCCAGCCGGGGCGTGGATTTGAACCAGACCCGCAAGCTGCTGTTCTGGGGAACCTCCCTGACCGTGGGGGGGATTGTGTCCATTTGTGGCCCCATTGGCTTTGTGGGCTTGATGGCCCCTCATACCGGCCGCCTGCTGGTGGGTCACGATCACCGCTATTTATGGCTGGGTTCGGCATTGCTGGGCGGCAGTTTGTTAACAATTTGCGACACGGTGGCCCGCAGCATCATCGCCCCGGCGGAAATCCCGGTGGGGGTGATTACGGCCATGTTGGGGTGCCCTTTCTTTTTATGGCTGCTGCTACAAAAACGCTAATGGGGGTGAAACGCTACTTGGCGTTACCGGGCCGTCCCTGAACAAAAAATTGCCTGAGGCTGTTCCTTCAGGCAATTTTAAATTTGAAAGCCGAATAAAACCGTCTATTGGCTGGAATCATTCACCGATTTGGTCGGAGAGGGCATTTCTACCCGGGTTTGAGTAGATTGCACCGAGGGAGACTGCGGCGGTTGCTGCGGCTGCGGCGGAGCGGCCACATTGAATTGGGGCAACAGGTTCCGGAAGGCCTGGGGAACCAGCGCCTCCCCACGAGGGGCCGCTGCCCGTGGAATCACCCGATTCACCTGCGGAGCATTGGGCACAACCTGAGGAATCCCCTGATCGGGAGGGGTTCCCGGCGGGTCATCCTCTTCCTGGCCGGGCAACCCTGGCGGGTTGGGGCCTTCCGGGGGGTGAGCGTCCATGCCAAAGCGCACGGCGTTTTGGTTTTGCGCTCTGCGCTGGTGCATAATCCGCAGACTATCATTTAAAATAGCCGGAATGGCCTCTGCGTTGTTCTCCACCGGATTCACACCCGGTTGCGGTGCGGGCAGGGGAATGCCCGGCTGTGCCTGACGAGGCTGGCGATCGACTGAGCGGGGGGGCAAAGCGGCAAAAACAGGTGTAATCATCTGAACAATCCTTTTTGAGGAAAACACTGGAAACGGAAAAAAAGGGATGAACACATTCAATCTGATAGGGATTAGATATTATTATGAATGCCCTCAATCTCAAAAGTTGCCCCCCCCAAATGCAACCCACAGCAATCGTGCGCCTCACTGCTGTTTTATATCTGCAGACAAATCCTGAAACCCCATGGGTTTGAATAAGATGGGTTTCATACAACATATCCCCAAGTACCTTCCCCGAAGGCCTATCGTTCTATCTATTGAAAATTATTCTCATTTGTCATATTTTGAGAATTATTCTCAAACCCTCACACCCCATGTCACCCCGAGGTATCCGCCATTTCTCTTGCGGCTTCACAAGTTAACCCTTTACCAGCCTGGCCTCCAATCCGCCCGGGCCAGTTGATCACTGCACTGGACGGCAATAATACCCTTGCTGGCTGGAATCAAAGGCCTGAAAGCCAAGCCATCCCCGTCGCCTCCCTCGGCCTGACCGACACCGCCCCCCCCAAACGCAGCGGTTGGGACGTCCTGGCCAAAACCAGCCTGACCGGGATGACCATAGTCAATGGGGTGCTGTTTTTCTCTCCTCAAATTGCCCAAAAGCTGGCCCAAAAATCCGTTCAAAACAAACTGAAAACCGTCATTGGCGATCGACTGGGGGAACAGTGGGGCGCTAATGTGGAGCAATGGGCCCAAAAACACGCAAATCAAAAATCCCTGATGGAAACCTTGAACAAGGCCGCCAGCTTTGCGGCGTTGCTTCAGCTCAATACCGGCTATCAGGTGGGCATCAACACCCAACAACCCTCCAAAAGCCTGTCCTCTTTAACCGGCACCACCACCCAGGCCCTCACCTGCATCAACGTCAAAAGGCCCTACTTTCAGACCATCAGCTTTCTCAGTTCGTTTTTCTGGTTTTCCGGGGAAACCAACGACATTAAAAACACCAACAACCCCGGCCAACGCCGAGAGTTCGATCAACATCGCCTGTTTCGAGCCTTTAAAGGCGAACAACGGGCCGATGAAAAAGGGTTTTTCAGGGAACTGTGGAACACCCTGAAATTTATGGGAAAGGACTTTCGCTACACTTTATCCACCGGGCCCTGGAAGAACCTGCAGGAATCTCTTCAAAACAAGGAAGATTTTAAAAAACCGCAGCCTTACCAAACCGCCATTGGGGCCCAACTCAATCTGGTGGCCTTTATAGCCTCTACTCTGGCCTACTTCTTCCAAAAAAGGGAAATTCAAAACAATCCTCACGTAAAATTAGAGCTGAACAACTTTAACAAGTGGCCTGCCGAGTTTAAAAAAATCCCGGAACGCTTTACTCGCCTATCTCAATTTGTCCTGGTCTTCTCCATTATTTCCTATATGCCTGTGCTGATGCGGGCGTTGCAAAGCAAGGGAGAAGTGGACGGGGCGCTCACTTTCCTGGGGGTACCGCTAATCACAGCGGGTCAGGTACTCAAAGGGGCTCTGGATCTCAAGCACTGGCAAGGCTTAACCTCAATGGGAGGCCCCATTGTGAACGAGGGCAAGCGCATTAACAGCAAGAAATACCGGGCGCAGGTCAACTACCTGACCGCCCTGCAGCAGGAAGCCCTGCGAAATCCCGCCCTGCGGGCCACCGATATCCTTCAGCAACTTGAGTCCAACCCTCAGCAACTCAAAACCATGGCCGAAACCATGGGCCAGTTCCGGGTGGATTACATTTTGAACCTGCTGCGGGCAGGCGCTGCCAAGCAGCAAACCGAAAATATGACTCTGGCCAGCTACTTACAACCCTTGCTCACCCTGGGGGCCTGATGATGGCCATATTAAACGCTCCCCCTGTTTTTCCAAATCATCCTGATAGACATCATTCATAAGGAATCGCTTCCGTGTTAGTCCTTCAATCAACCAGCATGACCCCACCCCAACCAAGCTCGCCACTGCAACGGACCCACTCCTCCCGCAGTCTGAATTTAAATTCCGCACCCAAAGATATGTTAGTGGACGCCTACGAAAAACTGGATGATCAGTTTATGGCCCTGGCCAGTGAGGCCCGAAAGAACCCGGTAAATGAGAGGAACATTCAGCCAAAGTGGATTGAAAAACTTCAGGAGCAAGCCCGAAGCCAACCCTGGCAAGAAACCGTAGGCGATTTCGTTATGCAGGCTCATGCGGATGATATGCAATACCTGCGGGAGCAATATCAAAAACGGGTCCTGCTCCTGGAAAAGACCAATAAGGGCCCCACACCCAAGGTGGCTGATAACAATTATCAGGCTCTCAATACCTCCTTTGCCGACTTGGAAGCCCGCACCAGCGGCATGAACGGGCAGTCTACCGCCGTCTTTGTGGGCAGTGGGCCCCAGCCCAACACGGTGCTGTCGTACGCCAAGTTTGCCAACCGGGTAACAGGCATCGACACTGACCGACTCGCCATCGCAGCAACCGAAGGCATTGCGGCCCAGTCTCAAGGGAAAATTGGCTTTCAGCAAATGGCCGGTGAGAAATTTGACTACGGCCCCTACTCCCATGTCGGCATCGCAGTAATGGTGCCCAACAAAGGCCAGATTCTAAAACAAATTGCCAAAACCGCCCGGCCCGGCTGTACGGTCATTGTTCGGAGTGTGGATGGCCTTAAAAACGCCATGTATGAAGGTCTGGATCCCGCCAGTCTGGCAGGGTTCGAGAAAGTGGCCACCGTTCACGGTAACGACAACAACATCACCCATGCGGTCATTTTGCGAAAAACCCGGGATCTGCCCCGAAAAACCCTGAATTTAGTCGGCTGAATTTCAAACAGCGCACCTCTGCCATCCTGAACCGGATATCAGGCTGTTTCAGACCGCCAGAGTCGAGGGGCGGATTTTGCGCCTCAGTCTGCTAAACACGCTACAATAGGGGTATGTTAGAGATCGTCAAATCGTTTTTGAGCGGGGCGGAGCCCAGCCAAAGTGGCTCCGTGCAGGGGCAGTATTACGAGCGTACCGGCGGTTGTAACCAGTGCGGTAAATGCTGTTCGCATATTTATCTGGTGTACGGGCAGCAAACCATTAACAGCGTGGCCATGTTTGAGGACATAAAGGCCAAAAACCCTGAATATCAATACTTCAAACCCCTTTTGGCGGACAGTGACGAAGAAGGACTGTTGTTTCAGTGTGTGCATTTACAGGCAGACAAGTCCTGCGGTATTTATAACGATCGCCCCAATTTTTGCCGCCAATACCCATCGGAACATGCCATGCTGATGGGCGGCAAACTGGCCGAAGGGTGCGGGTACCAGTTTCGCCTGCTGAAGACCTTTCAGGATGTGTTGAGGCAAATGGCCCCACCGGGCACCGAGAGGCTGAAAAAGCCAGATTCAGCTTCTGAAGAAGAGTTCGGTCAGCCAACGGATCTTCTAAAATCATGAACACAGTGACCGCAGGCATCTACCAGCCCCAGAGCGTTTTAACGCTGCTCAGCCGCGCCTGGAATTTACTACGCCTAAACCTGAAAAAAGTGCTGTGGGTACTCCTTCCCCTAACCTTGCTGAATACGGCCCTGCACTTTCTGATCAGTCTTTTATCCAGCAGCGCTTTTCTGACCCAGAGTACGCTACCGGAGTTACAAACCCGCCTGTTGTTGCTATTGGGTAGTTTTTTACTGGTCATTCCCACCACGATGGTCTATATGATCAGCTTTTCCTTGCTTTGCCGGTTTTTCTATCTGGCCTTGCTTCAGGAACAACCACCCTCCCTGCGGGAATGCCTGCTGCACCTGCAAAAAAACTGGCTGCCACTGACCGGCCTGATCCTGCTGCTGGGCTTCCTGTTCCTGAGCCTGATTGTGGTGAATGTCATTGTTTTTTACGCGGGCTTTATTTTTGTGGCCGTGACGGTTGGGGCTTTAGTGGGCTCTAGCCTGGCGGTTGGCAATCTCGGCGTCAAATTCATGATCGGGGTCTCCATCCTGATGACTGGCGCTTTAGCCCTGGGCATACTGACCTGCCTGATCAGCTTGCAGTGGTTTTTACTCAACTTTCCCATTGCCGCCATGGCCACGGCTCCCAGTGAAAAGCCAAACCTCTGGAAAACCGTCAGCGGGTCTATTACGCTCATCTTCCGTAATTTTCCACGCCTGGTCGGCTTCAGTGTTTGTGGACTGCTGCTCAGTCTCTCCATCTTGTCTGTTTTGCTCAGTCCGGTGGTGCTGTGGATGGGCCTTGAGCAAAGCCGACTGGGACTCCACCAGACCATCCCCCTCTATCTGCAAACGGTCTGGAACGTGTGGAATAGCCTGGTCAATTGCTTAATGATGCCCTATTACGTCAGCGCCCTGATTTTGATGTGGTACGACTGCCAGGCACGCAGCGAGGGACTGGACATACAACTCTGGATTGAGCAACGCCAGCCCGGGGCCCACCGACTCAAACCAAACGCCTGATAATCGACTTAAATCCCCAGATATCTTAAATTTTCAACATCGCACTTTTTTCAAACAGGAATACGCATCATGACCACCGACGATCTCAGCAATAAAGTCATCAGTATTTTCCAGAAATACCGCCGGGGCGAACACTTTCACTTTGAGGTGGAAGAAGGCGGGGA
The DNA here is from genome assembly GCF_003149375.1 of Vampirovibrio chlorellavorus. NCBI lineage: Bacteria > Bacillati > Candidatus Melainabacteria > Vampirovibriophyceae > Vampirovibrionales > Vampirovibrionaceae > Vampirovibrio > Vampirovibrio chlorellavorus. The sequence goes on along the minus strand of NZ_QFWH01000008.1, from coordinate 149,570 downwards.
AATGGTCATTAGCCCGGACGGTTTCAACTACGTCAGCATCAAACACGACAGCAACGGGCTGAACGAGGAGACTTCCCTGCTGGAAGTAGGGGACGCCAAGCATTACGTCATTAAAATGATGGAAGTCCATCACGACAGCCACACCGTTCGCCTGAACAACTACTTTGTCCCCGGCAACCGGCTGGAAGAGTTTATGCTCAGCCTGGCTCAGCGGCCCGGCAAACTACTGGAAATCAAGCAGTTTATTCCCGATACCACCGCTTGATCGACAGGCTCAGAAAACACTCGGGCCAAAATCACTCGGGCCGAAAAATAACCGGATAGACTGTTTCCAGCCCCCTATAACGACTAGCGGTAAGCCACCGGCGTCACCACCGACTGCTGGATGGGTGCGGGCAGGCTCAAGGGGGCGGTCAGGGTTTGAAATCCTGTAAAACCCGGGTTTGCCGGATGATTCGACCACGGCTGTGACGCGGCGGAGAATCCAAAGGACCTTGCGGAAGGGGTCAGGGACGGCGTAGCCGGGGCGCTAGACATCTCGCTTGCGGCGGTCATGCCAGCAGCAGGTACAGCGGGCTGTTGCTGGGCCTGTTTTTTAAACCGATGCGCGGTGAGCAAGCGATTGAACAGGCCCAAGCCAATGCCGGTTACAAAAACACCGCTCAGCAAGGGGAAAGCCACCGTCATGGCCTTGGAAACCATGGGCCGCTTCATGTCCTGCAGGATTTTCTGCTGGATGTCCGAAGACCAGGCCTGTCCCTCTTTCCAATGCCCCTGGACAGCGTTTTGAGCAATCTGCTGAGTGCTGAGCAATTGATTTTTGTCGTCCAGGGCCCCCTTGAAAAGACCGGGGAAGTTCTTGAACATCAACTTTTGCACAAATTCCTGACCGTACAAAATATAGGCGAACACCACCGGTAGCCGGATGGCCGTTTCCAGCCGCTCATACCCATCCCGGGCGGAATCGAGATACGGAATGGCGCAGGTGAGCATAATAGCCCCCAGCAAGCCTTTGCGGTTCCCCAGACCAAAGGCCACCTTGCCGCCCTCTTTATGGGCAAAATCAAAATCAAGGTGTTTGACCATTTTTTGGGACAGGGCCTTGGACCAGCCGAATCGGTGTCCAAAACGCGCCAGTAAAACAGAACTGCCGACAATTCCCCCAAAGGCGGCCGTGGCCTGCACAATACGACGCCGGGCCTTGCGCACCTGCGGGCTCTCATCAATTGCCTTCGCATCACTGGCGGTGCTGGCAGTTTCAGGGTTCAAATTAATCACGTCGCTGAACGTATTTTTCTTGAAAACCTTGGCGGTCATCAAATTCTTGCCATAATTGACCAGCGACTCCCCCCACAGGCCAATTCCGCCGATGGTGGTCAGAATCATACCCGCCTTGGCCGCCATGGCCCGATGAACGGCCTGCGCGTTGCCTTCGTGCTTCAGTTGCTCAAAAGTTTGGGTAAGCAGTTGTTTACGGAATCCCTCACTTTTGCCTGCGGCCCTGAAAAATAAACTGGCCAGACCCGGTCCCAAAAGGGTGGGCAAGGCGTAGGTCATGGCCGACTCCCCAAACTCCAGCAGGCTGACTTCAGCCCCTTCCGCCTTGCTGCGGGAAATCAGGATTTTGGGCATCCAGGCGGTGCCGGTGTCCTGCAAAAACTTCATGGCAGTCCCCCCACCCTGGCCTTCCTGAAAAGCCAGTGTTTGGGCCAATTTGCTTTGCTTTAGCACCTGGGCCGCATTTGAAGCGATGGAATGAACGGGGGAAACCTTGGTCACACCGAATTACTCTGGTTGGTCAGTGGTATTAAAACGACTCATGCAATTTTGTGTCCGCTATCCTGACAGGTCTGACCGGCTTGTATACATTTTGTAAAAAACACAAGGCCAGCCAGCGTCGAGACCCTTTACAATCAAGGCAAGCGTTCAGGCTTTTATTTCAATACGTCTAGGGCGGCCTGCAAGCCCAGCAACCGGGCTACAGGGATGAACACACAGCCAGCGCAAGCTGGACAGTTGCAAGCATTATATCTGCCATGCCCAAGACTGGCTAGGATTTATATTTGAAAAAGGACTGGCAGCCGCAGGGCGGGGAAAACGGCCTGGTTGCCCGGAAAATTCCTGACTCCACACGGGCCTGCTTGCAGAACGATAGGGGCTAGACAGGGCGGGCTGAACAGCGGCCTGTGAACCGCCTCCGACTGGCACAGGACTGGCATTTCGTAACGGCATCGGCTGCTGGGCCTTGTCAAATCGGTACTTGGTCCAGAACTGGTTCAGCAGGGTCACCCCCACCCCGGTGCCCAAAATCCCCACCACCATGGGCACCCCGAACAATACATTCTTGCCCAAAACGGCCTTTTTCAGCTGGGCATCGGCGGCAATTTTGGCGGCGGCCTCATCGGCCTTACTCAGCAAGCCTTCCACTTTATCCACAACCACCACCTGATTCCCTTGAGCGGCATTTGCCTTACTGAACGCCCGCTCCACAACATCCTGCAAGCGCATGACCTGCTTTTTTCCGCTGGGCCCCACCGGGGCCACCATGGCGTCATACAATTCCCGACGAAACTTCTTGATAACAGCCAGCATACCCCGCTCCAGGGCCTGCTGCCCAAAGGCCAGGTAGCCCATAATCACACCCAGTCGAGACACCGCCTCCACCCGCTCCAGCTTGTCCCGGGCCGCATCGGCGTAAGCGGGGATGGAAGCGGCCATGTACCAGCGCAACTGCTTGCCCGAAATGGAAAAACCGCCCTTCTTGGCATCATAATCCAGATGATCCACCAGCGCGCCCACCGGATTTTCCGGTACCCAGCGGCCCAGTTTGCCAAACCGCGGACTGCTGAGGAGTCTTTGCTTCAAGGCCGCCAGCGGTTTTTGAGGCAACCGGTGTCCAAATTTGGCCAAAGCCACGGAACCCAGTAACGTCCCCCCCATCAGGCCCAGGGTGGCTAGTGTCCGATGCAGGGATTTTTTGACCACCTGGCTCTCTTCACCCGTTTTCATCTCCCCCTTGGATAAATTCACGATGTCGCTGAATTTATCTTTTTTAAAAAAGTGGGCAGTCATCAAGTTCTTGCTGTAATTGATCAAGTATTCGCAACCCAGCCCTACCGCCACCATGGGGCCCAAAATGGTAGCCGCCTTGACCGCCACCAAATGGGGTAACTCCTTCTTGAGGCCCTCATGCCCGGCCTTTTCAGCCAACTCCGTCAATTTGGCCACGGAATGCCCCAAATACTCCTTGGACAAATTCTGGTTCAAACTTTTTTCCGCCTGACGCCGGAAAAACTTGTGCATGCCCTGAGCGGCCACCGGCACCGAAAAATACACCACCCCCGACTCCAGAAACTCGAGGAAAGTGCTTTCCGAAATCTCAATCAGGCTGCGGGAAACCACCAGTTTGGGCAACCAGGCCACCGAGGTATCCCGAATAAAGGACATCCAGGACAAGCCATTTTGCCCCTCGCTCAGGTGCAGCAAATTGCCCACGCTTTTCTCCCAGAAAGGCATTTTCTGGAGAACCAGCGGGACTTTGGCAATTTGTGTTTCAACAGGCGGCATCAGTAAACTTGTTTTTCCGGAAAAAGGAGTAAAAAAGAAAAGGGCTTGTAAAAAAGAGGCTTAGCAAAAAAACCGACGTACTTGCCAAGGGGCTGAAGTCTGCCGGTTTCTCAAAATTTCAAGTCAATGTCCAAACTTACCTTGAGAACGGCGGCCCTTCAATCGCAGGGCACCACCAACAAACTGTACTCAATTGAATGGACGAGATGAACATGGACAGCGAATCTATGTTTAGAACATAACGTTGTAAGGGCATCATACATAAAAAATAAACCGGATGGCTAAAAAATTGTGCCCGCTCTCTATAAAAATATCCCTCTCAAGCCGGGAGCCCAAGAGGGATATTCGATTTTAGGGGTGCCTATCGCCTTGTCGCTATAAGGAGGACGTAGCCAGCAACGAACCGGGTTCTCGGAATAGGCACTGGCCGTTGGCAAAAGTCAGAATGGCCCGACCTTTCAGGGCTTGCCCCTTGAAGGGACTGTTGCGGGATTTACTGCGGAACCGGGCCGGATCCACCGTCCATTCCTTCTCCGGGTCAATCACCGTAATATCGGCCCGCTGCCCGACCGACAATCTGCCAGAGTCCTTCAGCTTGAAGACTTCCGCCGGTTTGGAGGACATGAGTTCAATAATGGCCGTGGGACTCAGCTTGGCCGTATGGAACAACTGGGTTAACACCACCCCCAAAGAAGTCTCCAGGCCGATGACCCCATTGGGCGAGCAGTCAAAGGCCATCGATTTCTCATCCGGTGTATGCGGGGCGTGATCCGTGGCGATCATGTCAATGGTGCCATCCATGACCGCCTCAATCAGCGCTTCCCGATCCGCTTCTCCCCGCAAGGGGCCGTTCATTTTAAAATCCGGGTCATAAGCCTGACAGCAAGCATCGGTCAGGGCCAGGTAATGCGGGGTGGTTTCAGCGGTAATGGGCAGTCCTTCCGCTTTGGCCTTACGAATCAGGGCCACGCTTTCCTTGCTGGAAATATGGGCAAAATGCACCCGACCGCCGGTGAAGCGAACCAGTTCAATATCCCGAGCTACCATCACGCTTTCAGCAACAGAAGGAATGCCCGGCAAGCCCAGCAGGGTGGAGTAATACCCTTCGTGCATCACCCCGTTGCCAAACAGGGAGCAATCCTCGGCGTGGCAGACAATGGGCACGTCAAACATTTTGGAATACTCCAGAGCCTTGCGCATCATGTTAGCGCTGGACACCGGCTTCCCATCATCGGAGAAAGCCACTGCCCCCTGACTGACCAAGGTGCCAATGGCGGTCATCTCCTCCCCTTCCAGTCCACGGGTAACCGCAGCGATGGGGAAAATCTGAATCCCGGTGGGCTTGGCCGCATTCAGGATGTACTGCACCATGGGGGTGCTATCAATGACCGGCGAGGTGTTGGGCATCACACACACCGTGGTAAAGCCCCCCGCAATGGCCGCGGCGGCTCCAGTTTCCGTGGTTTCCTTGTCCGGGCTGCCCGGATCGCGGAAGTGAACATGAACATCCACCAAGCCCGGCGTGACCCAATGCTGCGGGGTCAGCGAAACGACTTCATCCGCCTGCTCGGGGGCGATATTGGGAGCGATAGCCGCCACCTGCGTTCCGTCAATCAGCACATCCATCACGGCATCCAGGCCGGAAGCGGGGTCAATGACCCGTCCGCCTTTCAGTAAAGTCTTCATACGGCCAACACTCCTTCCTGCAAGCTCTGATTACTCTGGCTGCCTTGAAACTGACTGCTTTGAAAGCGCTCCAGACCGGAACGCTCAGTGGGGGTACTCATACACAGGTAGAGTAGGGCCATGCGAATGGCCACCCCGCTGGTGACCTGATTGGTAATCAGGGACAGTTGCTGGTTATCAGCCACATCGCTGGCGATCTCCACGCCCCGGTTCATAGGGCCGGGGTGCATGACCAGCACATCCGGCTTGCAAAACCGATCCAGACGCTCCTGAGTAATGGAGTAAAAGCGAATGTACTCCCGCAACGCCGGGATCAAGCCCGCCCGCTGACGCTCCAGCTGCATGCGCAGGCACATCACCACATCGGCGTCCCGCAAGGCTTCCTCGATATCGGTGTGGGCCTTGCAACCCAGCGCCTCAATGTTCATGGGCAACAGGGTGGAGGGGGCCAGCAAATGCACTTCGGCCCCGAATAATTTGAGCAGGTGGATATTGCTGCGAGCCACCCGGCTGTGCAGGATATCGCCCACAATCACGATTTTTTTGCCCAGCAAATCATCCATTCGATTTTTCAGACTGAACAAATCCAGCAAGCCCTGGGTGGGATGATCGTGGTACCCATCCCCGGCGTTGAGGATGCACATGCGATCCCCGAAGTAGTTGGCCAACTGCTGGCACACCCCGGAACTGGCGTGGCGAATAACCACGGCATCGGTGCCCATGGCGGCCAACGTTTCGGCGGTATCAATCAGGGATTCTCCCTTTTTCACCGAAGAGCTGGACACCGAAAAATTGATGGCGTCCGCACTCAGATACTGGGCGGCCAGCTCAAAGCTGGTGCGGGTGCGGGTGGAGTTCTCGTAGAACATATTGACCACCACTTTGCCTCGCAAGGTGGGAATTTTTTTGACCGGTCGACTCAGGATATGGGCAAAGGACGCCGCGGTGCGCAGGACCTCTTGCACTTCTTCGTAGGTGAGAGACGCCGAATCGATGACATGTCGCCGGTTCCAACTCCCACTACCCGGTAACGGGGGATGTATAGCCATAAAAAAACCTCCTGTTTGGGGCGAGGAGGGCATGGTGTGCTTGAACAGATTCTATAGACTCACTAGTGTTGCGCACACTCGAGCCCTAAAAGGCTCTTGCCGAGCAAGCGGTGCATCTATATTGCGCTGTTTGTCGAACCCTTACTGACCTCGCCGAATCAGTATTAAAGGATACAACTCCATTTTCTCTCAAATACGGGTTTTGAAAAGACGTTGCGATGCTTTTGTTACGACCGCTGTCTCGCCGTCGCTTTATTTGATCTTTCGTTACACAAGGTGTGGCTGCGCTCACAACCCGTCTGTAAAACTGCGTGCAGCTCAAACAAAGAGAGAGCGCTTATGGCAAGTAGACCCAGCACTCTTTTTGAACTCGCTGTACTCAAACAGTTACAAACGGGTTGTGAGCGCAGCCACACCTTGAATAAAACAAGTCATAAAGCAAACCGCCAAAGTCAGACGACTTTGACGGTTGCGGAGGAGGGTATAGTGGAGGGGGTTAGAAGACCCCGTTGTAGGTACGATCCCACTGGAAATCGCCTCTACCCGATCCATTGAATTTGCCATCATCCCGCGCGTCGGATTCAGCCGCTTTGGCCTGACCAATGTTTTTACCGGCAAAAATACCACCCAATGCGCCGCCGATAGCACCTAAAAGCCCCCCAAAAAGGGCGCCTGTACCGCTTTTTCCAAATAACTTATAGCCAATGCCAGCGCCTACAAGGCCACCCGCACCGGCACCGGCGCCAGCGCCAATCCAGGAACCTTTGACACCCTCTTCATGAGTGTGTAGTTTTCCGCTGGTTTTTTCGAAAGGAGTTGTGGGCGTGCTTTCCACCGCTCCGACCCTACCGGGTGTCAAGCCACCGGGAGTCGGAACATAAGAAGGCGCAAACCCATAACCATAACCGCCGCCATAACCGGCGAAAGGATATGCCATAATCATTGTCCCCTATTGCCTGTTCTATCGTGTGATTAAACGTTCTAAAAAAACTGCCTAATCCCCTGTACAAGCATGAAAACAAATTTGAGGATTTTTTTGCTACAGGTTTCGGTTTTTGAATCATGTTTTTGAATGGGATGTCAGTCGGAGACCTTTTGCCAGCGGGTCAGTCGTACCCCGGGGACTTTCAGCTCGGAACCAGCCTGATACCCCAAGTCCGTCAACAACCCGGACAACCGGCTGCGGGTACTGGGCGCGGTATGAGAAAAAACCAGCCACACCCCGGCGGACTTCGGAAGCTGACCCAGCACTGCGCTCAGGCGCTTCACCGTCTCCGAACCGGGACTTAGGGTGCTGGCAGTGGGCACATCAATCCCCCACAGACGGGTTTCAGGATTCAGGTAAAATGCCAGCCCCACGGCCATGGCCCCGGTTTTACTCATCAACACCAAATCCTGGGGCTGCCCCTGCTGGTGAATGTGGCGGACCGCCTGTTTAAACTCATCGGAAGCGGTGTGATCCCGGCACAAATAGTGCCAGGTGTCCCCCAGCATCAAGGCCAACAAAGCCCCGGTCAACACCCGGGGAATCCAGCGGGAACGCCCCCTGGAAAAAGCCCTGTACCCCACACACAGGACATAAGCCATCAGCAAATACACCGCCGGGCTGGCCAGCAACAAATAGCGCCGAATGGTGGCCGTGTGCGAATCCTTCAGCAAATCCAGGCCGATTTGTCCGCCCACCAGCACCAGCAACCACAGTAAAATCAAAGCCAGCACGGGGGAAAGCCCCAGGACCTTCGGCTGGCCAATCTCTGCTTCGGTCTGCTGCCCCTGCCCCCGATGCCAGAGCCCCCCCCCGATGCCTATCAACAATACCAACAGCGGCACCACTTTACCGGCCTTGTTCTCTGGCAGGAAAAACTCACAAAAAATGCGCCACAGCTTTTCTGGTAATTGAAGCGGATTCCACAGCCCGGCCGTATAGTGTCCGGCCAGCTTCAAAAACACCAGCTGCTCCCGAAACACGGGTAGCCAGGGCAACAGCAACAGAAGAACCAGCAAACCACAAGCCAGCGAACCCACCCGAATCCGTTTGTGCCGCCCGCCGAACGCCAGCAAGAGAACAACCATCAACCCGCCAAACAGGCCAAAAAAGTACTGGGTGTAGAGCCCAGCGGCCAGCAAGAGGGCCAGCACCCCCCAGCGCCACACACTTTTCCCTTGACGTTGTATTAAAGACACCGCCAGCCAGCAGGCAGTCAAGGCCAAAGCAATCAGCAGGGTGTACTGCCGGGCATCCTGGGCATGATCCACCTGATAGGCGGAAAAGGCCATAAAAGCGGCGGCCAGCAGGGCAAACCCTTCCCGCTGGTGACCAAGAAAGTTCTTCGAATCCCAATCCGCCAACTTAAAGGCCAGGCCAAACATCAACCCGACCGACAGCAGCCCAAACAGCGCAGCCGGGATTCGCAGCGTTCCCGGCGCCAACCCAACCTGATGAATCCAGCGGTTCATCAGCATAAAAAACAAAGGCGGATGCACGTTGGCTTTCAGTACCTCAGCGGTTTGTCCCCAGTTGCCAGCCCCGTGTGACTGGGTAGCCTTGGCCCGGTAAACCGAAGCCGCCACAGGAGCGGGCGGATCAAAGCGCTCTCCCCGCAGGGCAAAGGCTTCCGGATCAATAGAATTGCCCATGCTGGTGGCAATGGTGGCGATTTCATCACTCCACAGGCTTTTTTCCTCAAGCCGGTAAAAACGGGCCATGGCCGCAATCACTAAAATGACGGCCAATAGCATCCAGGCCCAGGGTTTCATCCGCTTCATTCTGCTACGGGCCCCTCGGTATCCATTGCGGAAGGCTCCTGCTCAGAAATAGTCGCTTTCTTCTGTGGACGCCACCAGTAAAAAATGGGCAAGCCGGTCATCAGCACAAAATTGAGCAAATGGGCCTGTCCAATAAAGGTGATGGAGAGCATCTGGGTGCAGGACACCCAAATTAACAGGCGTTGCAGGCCATCCGCCGGGGACAGGTACAGCACCAGCGGGAAAAACATGCCCAAATACCAGGGGTAAAACTTCAAACTCACCAAACCAATCAGCACCGCCATGGCCAGCAAGGCATCCCGAATCCACACCCGGGGCGGGTAATCCGCTTGCCGAACACGACGCCAAAACAAACCGGCCACAAACAGGGCATACGCCCCCAGCAAGGCATTCTTCAGGATGGCCCGAATGGTTTCCCGATGAGCATGTAGACCGGGCAAGAGGGTTTTGTCCAGATTTTTAAAAAGGGCATACACAAAAGAGTGCAGCGACCCATGACTGACAAAGGCGTTCCGGTTGATTTCCGTGAGATGAAACTGCTGCCAATCCGGCAAATAGGGCAGACCAGTAAGCCCAAACAACAGGGCCGCCAACAGCAAGCCCCCGCCCAAAGCCCACCAGGCCCGATTTTTCAGCAAAAACAGCACCGCCAGTGGCAGAATCACGACGGCACCATACTTAATCAGGGTGGCGGCCATCAAGGCGGGGAGAATCCACAGCCACTGCCCGGCAATGGCCAGGAGGGCGGCCAGCGTCACGAAAAAGCCCATGACACTATCGTTGTGCCCGTTGCTGATAGCATGGATGAGAACCAGCGGATTCCACAAATAGAGGTATAACGCCTGTGGGGCCCTCAGCGCCGTCGGCTGAGCGGAAGCCTCACGGGTGCGATTCAGCGCGTTGACCCCGGCCACGATCAGCAGGCCGGTCAGCCCGACAATCAGGACATTGAAGGCTTTGAACACAAACACGGTCAGCGCTTTATGGCCCGCTCCCAGCGCGCACAGGGCCTTGGCCAACAACAGGTATAAAAAGCCGTACGGACTGGGATTATTCACCCAATGATCGGTGATCATGGGGTCCTGCTCCCAATGGGGAATGTGATCCACGGTATAAACGTAGGGGTTAAGGCTATAGTGCCATTGTTGCCATCCCCGGTTGATGTAGCCGAAGAGATCGGTGGAATGAAACGGGGGAATGGCCCAGGCCAGCAGCGCCAGCAGCAACCCTGTCATCCACAGGGTTTTAAGGGAAACCGACTGCCGTTGCAGGGCCAGAAAGCCTTGCCAATAGGTAAAAACCAGTACTGCAGTCAGGGGCCAGACAAAGACCTCCCGGGCCCAGCGCGGCCCCGACAGGAAGGGGATGTTATAAAATACCGCCGTCAGCCCCAAAGCCAAGGCCATCACCAGCACCCATACTTGAAACGGGTACTGTTCAAAACGCCTGAAAAAACTGACTTGGCTCAAAACGTGTCCTTTAAGAAGGGGGAGGGCAGGACTGCCAGGGTGGGCTGGCAGCCGAGAAAACCAGCCAGAAAAACGCAGCTTCCGCCTGTGTCTCATTGTGCCGGTTGAACCCGGTAGAATCAAGTAAAAAAGCGCCATCAATATATTTTTTGGGCTCAGCCCACCGGCGTGCTAAAATCAGTGTATTCGATTGCCGGATTCATCAGGTCAGGCAATCTGGCGTTAGAGAGCGTTAGACGTTATTACAGAGCCAGCCCCAGCCGCTTCCTTTCTAGCGGGTGAACGGTTGTCTTTAATTTGACCCCAACCGGGTGGCCGCACCCATTTATTTCAAGCGTCCGTACCAGATAGAAAACCGGGAGAGTAAGGCATGAACCTGAGCGTGATTAACGGATTTCCCCCAAAAGCCAGCCTCAAAATAATCGGGCTGTGGGTCAGTTGCCTGGGTCTTTTGTGGAGTTGTAGCATCCCCGCTCAGGCTGAGACCGTGGATTTTCTGAGAACCATTCCCCTGAATGTGACAGGGTACGCCTCAGCCAAAACCTTCCCGGAAAAATTCACCACCCCCGATCAAGTGATTCAGGCCCTGAACAGCACGCCGGTGCTGCTGGTGCATATGGAAGCCCTTCGTCGGGCCTATCACGATTTGGACATTGGCAGCCATGAGAAGTTGCTGGAAGCCATCCACAAACGCCGCATGACCAACGAAAAAGATTTGATGCTGGGCTTTGATCATGGCTATGCCCAATTGGTTTTCAGGCAAAACAAAACCGGATTGTTCTTTTTGCGCAAGGCCAACGACTATTTTCAGGATCAGTTCTCGGCTTTGGCCTATGGCATGGCCGAAGTGGAGGCGGATCTGAATCTGGAGGAGTCCACCCCGGAAGTCACCACCACCCGCAAGCTGGATGCCATGTTCAAGCTGGCCGACGCCGTTCAGCGAGATGCCAAGAATCATCAGCCCGGCTTTTGGCCCAGTTACATTCAGGTCATCGAAAAAATGAAAGAGATGCCCGCCTACAAAAGTTTCAGCAGTCGGGACTTCAGTCTGGTTTACGTTCCTTATGGCAATGCCGTGGTGCCCTTGCCCGGCATTCAGTCCAGCAGTCAGGCCCTGACCACCAATAACCCAGAAGGGGCACTGACCAGCGCCTCATTTGGCAGCGTGTGCAGCCCGGAGCCCGGTCCGCTTGACTTGAACGCCGCGGGAGAGGCTGGGGCCATGGTCGCCCAGCAAGCGGCCAACCTGAATGGGAATCCGGCGCTGATCCAGTTTTTCCCAACCTCGGTGGAAAAGCAGTATCACGTTCGGGTCACCAGCAACACTGGCCAGCCTTTGGCCAACTTCCGGGCCAACACCATTCCCAACCGGGTTGTGGAAGATCTGGACAAGGATGGCGTCTATGAAATCGTGGTGCGCCAGTATCGGGAAAACCCCTTACAGCCGGTCATTGTTTACCGGGCCACCCCCTGCGGGCTGGAAGCGGATCAAAAAATCCTGAACAACTTCCAGTAACCCCCAGCCATTCCCCCGTAATCGCCCCGGGCTAACCGGCCGGGGCTAACCGGAATATCGAATGGGCCAGCAGTCCCGCATGGCTTGACAATCCGCTTCCAGAAAATCGTGAATAACCTGTATTGCGGTGTCCATATCCTGACTGACCGGAAAAATACGGTGCCCGGAACGTTCCAGCACCGTGGTCTTGACCGGGGCCGAGCGTCCGATGACCTCGGCCAGTTTTTCCATTTCCCGGTAGGGGATGGTGAGATCATAAATGGAATGGGCCAGACTGACCGGCACCTGAATATGCCCCACCTGCTCCTTCATCAGCGAAAACATAATCTGGGTTTGTTGCAGCAGCTTGGGCACATTCCACAGTGTCACATCCGGTCGGTTGAAGACAATCCTGTCTCGCGGAGCCAAATAAATACTGCGCACCAGCTGCGGGAAAGACATTTGAGTCAGTCCCCGCAGGTGATTATAAAAGTAGGCATGCTCGTACGGGGCGGAAAAAACCACAATGCCGCCCAACTTCGGGGGGCGCACTGCCGCCGTCAACAGGGTGCAAATGCCGCCCAGCGAGTGCCCCACAATGTAAACCTCATCCACCAGACTGGCAAAGCGCTCATACTCGGCGGCGCAGTGATCCAGAATCTCCAGGGCGGAGGTTTCAAAAAAGCGCTTCTCAGGCCGCTCCCCGTGTCCGGGCAAGGTAATCAGCCGGGTGTAATAGCCTCCCTGCCGAAGACAGGACTCAATCGGCTGCATCTCTAGCGGAGAACCGGTCAACCCATGAATCAGCAGGACCCCTTTTTTCGCACCGTCCATCAGCATTCCGTTATCCTTGCGCCACGCCACAAACCCTAAAGACGATATCCGGCACGAGTCTGTTCCCAACGCCCGTGTTTCTGGCGATGGCTTTGAACCGATAGATCGGGTCCGGGGGGGCAGGCTCGGGGAGTTTAACTTTCCGCCGTGGTGGGTGCGGCAGCAGCCCCGGCTGGGCCCGCAACCGGGTTCGGCTTACCGGAACCGGATCGACGGGGACGGCGTTTTTGTCCATTGGGATGCTGCCCGTTGGGCTTTTGTCCGCCACGACCGTGAGAATAACCGGCATTTCCCGCCCCTTGATAACGTCCATACCCTTTGGGAGGGGCGTCCTCAAACTCCAGTTCGCAACTGGGGTGCTTTTGCAAGCCCATCTTCACCCGACGTTCCAATTGCTCCAGAGCCCGTTTTTCAAAGGGATTAAAAAAGGTCATGGCCACACCGGTCTCGCCTTTACGGGCCGTCCGTCCGATGCGGTGGATATAGGATTCCGGGTCATGCGGGGGGGAGAAGTTAATGACATGGGTCAGATTATCCACATCAATGCCCCGGGCCATAATATCGGTAGAAACCAGCAACTTGAGCTTGCCAGAACGGAAAGCATCCATCACCTGATCCCGATCGCCCTGAGCCATGGCCCCGTGCAAGCAATCGATGGGGTAGTAATCCCGCATTTTACGGGTCAACAGCACCACATCCCGCTTGGTCTGGCAGAACACAATGCCGTACATATCCGGGTGATCTTTCACAATCCGGCGCAGCAGGCGATGCTTTTCCTCGTCTTTCACGATGTAGTAAAGCTGCTGGATATTTTCCGCCGTTTTGGTTTGCGGCTGAATCCGCACTTCTTCCGGGTGGTACATGTACTGATCGGCGATTTTGCGAATCTCTGGAGACACGGTGGCCGAAAACAGCCAGGTTTCCCGACCGCCGGGCAAATGCTTGAAGATGGATTCGATATCGGGTCGGAACCCCATATCCAGCATCTCATCAGCTTCATCCAGAATGACCATGCGGGTTTGAGACAAATCCATGGTGACCTGCCCGATGTGATCCAGCACCCGGCCGGGCGTTCCCACGATAATCTGGGCCTTGCGCTCCCGCAGGGCTTCTTTTTGCACAAATACGTTTTCCCCGCCAAAAATGGGCAGGGCCTGAATGCCCTTTTCAGCGCCAATGCGGTTCAGCTCTTCGGCGATTTGCTGCACCAATTCACGGGTGGGCCCCAGAATCAGGGCATCAATGTTGCCACTGCCCGCTTGCAAGCGGCTAATCAGCGGAATGCCGAAAGCGGCGGTTTTACCGGTTCCGGTAGGCGCCTGGCCTAAAAAATCCTGTCCGGTCAATAGTTTGGGAATAGCCATTTCCTGAATGGGGGTCATCTCCTGATAACCCATCTGATCCAGGGATTTTAAAACAGCAGCATCAAGGGGGAGGGTTTGAAATTGAGTCATAAAGTTAATTGTACACCTGTTGGTTTGGATTGAGCAGGGGGAAGTCCTTAACGAATACTATCCTGCCGCATCAGTTCTGTAAAATAATCTCGCACGGTTCCCAACGGACGAAAATCCGGCAATTTGGACCGAACAACCCCATCGGACTCCGTCCCTTCCGCGCTCGCCGAAGTCTCATTGGCTTTGGGCTCCAAGTTTTTGGGATCATTCATGACTGGGGTAACTCCGGGGTCTGGGGCAAAGCCTCTTGGAAACTGTCGACGCCAAGCGTGGCTTCTGGTTCCGATTCTGATTCCTCAGCGGCATCAGCATTTACGGCCAGGTTTTCAGAGGCGCCATTAAGTGAATCAACACTGGGAAACGGCAATAATTGCCCCGCCTCGGTGGCAGGCTCCACCGGCGATGTGGCTGCCACCGCCACGCTCACCGGCTCTTCAATCAGCTCGATTTCCTTGATGGGTTCCCGATCAATCAGCTTCAGGGCCTCTTTGGCGGTCAGGCGAATGTTCAGGGGCAAGGTATCAATGCGGCTGATTTGCCGCAGGATATCGGCGGTACGCCGCAGTAAGCGCACAATATCGCCTTCCCCGATATTGGTAATACCCGTCAGGCGTTCCCAGGCCCAGCCCATGGCCCAGGCTTCCACCAGCCCGCTGGCCACCGGGTTCAGAATCAGGCCCACGGCCACCTTGTGCTTGCGTTGCAGACGATCCACCCGCTGCAAGAGCAGATCCACCTTGTTTAAGGCCTCTCCCACCGCATTGGACAAGTGGAATTTGACGTATAAATTCTCCCGGTTGCTGTCGTTCAGCAAGGCGGATACCAAAGCGGCCAACTGCGGGGCCGTCAGATCATCAATCACCCCAACGGCCAGCAGAATTTCAGCCATGGCATACTCGTTCTCCGAGCGAATCTGGGCGGTCAGCTCCCCACGACGAGTGGGTTTGTCCTGCTCGTTCAGGTATTCGGTCTCTCGCAGCAAGGCGTAAATGTTCATAAAGCGCCGCCAATGGGTATTATTCTCTTCCTCCAGCAAGCGATTCACCGTCTTCAGCTTGCGCTGCTCCCGCTGAATGCGCTCCTCCACCCGCTCGTGCTTGCGTAGCACATCGCAGCGGTTACAAGGACTGCTGTTTATGGTGGCCCGAAGGTTATTCAGCTTGCCCTGCTCGTGATTCAGCTGCTTATGCACTTCCGGGGAATTGCCATGCTGTTTGAGCTGCTTCTGCAAAATGCGCACAAAGCGGGCGGTTTCATGCACCAGTTCCTTGGCCCGCAAGTAGCCGTGAAAATCCTTGTCCGTGACCCCTACCGGGCATTTGAAGCCTAACAACTGCTGTAATTCGGCCTCGTGATGGGCTTTAGACTCCTCCAGGGGGCGCAAGCGCCGAGCGGCGGTAAATTGGCCGAAACTCTGCCGAATCAGGAATTCCGCTTGCTCCAAACTGTGCTTCTGCAACAGGTTCAAAACCATGCCATAGGTGGGCGTGAACTGGCTGTTCAGGGGCTCCGGCGGGCTGCTGGCCAGAGTGGCCGCCTCTTGGGCCCCTTCGTACTGGGAACTGACGATGATCACGTAGCCCACGTCATCCATGCCCCGCCGCCCGGCCCGTCCGGACATTTGCAGGAACTCGCTGGCCGTCAGGATACGGTGCCCGTCGTTGGTGCGCTTGGAAATCTTGGTAATGACCGTAGAGCGGGCCGGCATGTTGATGCCCGCGGCCAAGGTCTCCGTGGCAAAGACCACTTTAATCAGGCCCTGCTGAAACAAAGTCTCCACCAGATGCTTCATGGCCGGCAGTAACCCGGCATGGTGACTAGCAAAGCCATTACGAATGAACTTGATCTGGGGGCTGCTCTCCAGAAAGGGATTCTGGGCCACGAACTCATCCACCTTACGCTCTAACTGTTTGCGCTCGGCGGGAGACAACAGCTTGAGGGGGAAGGTGTACTCCAAATGCTTATCGCAATCCTTGCGGCTGAAGGTAAAGAAGATGGCGGGCAGCATGTCCTTCTCCGCCATGGCCGAAATCAGCTCGTTGGGCCGGAAAAAGCGACTGCCCTTGGCGAAGCGCTGGCCCTTCAGGTCCAGTTTCAGCTTGCGATTGAGCTTTTTCTGCCCGTCAGCGCCAATGGGTTCAAACAGGGGCAGCAGGCGATCCCGATCGTAGAAGGAAAAGCGCAGCGGCACCGGACGAAAATCGCTCCAGATCAGCCGGGTATCGTGGTGTACCTCATTGATCCAGTCGGTCAGCTCCGCGGCATTGGCCACCGTGGCAGACAAGGCGATGAGCTGAATGTTGTCCGGACAGTAAATAATGCACTCTTCCCACACCGTGCCCCGCTCGGAGTCGTTCATGTAGTGGCACTCATCCAGCACCACATAGCCCAGATAGCTGAGGACACTGCTATCGCCCTCAATGCCGTACAACATGTTGCGGAAGATTTCAGTGGTCATCACAATAATACGGGCATCCCGGTTAAAGGAGGAATCCCCGGTCAGCAAGCCCACGTTGGCCTCGCCGTACTGCTTTTTCAAATCAAAATACTTCTGGTTGCTCAAAGCCTTGAGCGGCGTGGTGTAAAAGATTTTTTTCCCTTCGGCCAGGGCCCGCATGGCGGCGTATTCAGCGATGATGGTTTTCCCGCTACCGGTGGGGGCGCACACCACCACACTGTGCCCCTCGGAAATATTGCGAATGGCCTCCTGCTGGAAATCATCCAGCGGAAAATCGAGCTGGGCCTGAAAATCTTCCAGTTGAAATCCGCTCATCACCGGCCCACCTGCGACAAAGCGCCCGCAGCCTGACTGGCCAACTGGATCAAGACCCCACTGAGCAAGGTGGTAAAGCGCTGACGGGCTTGCTCGGCTGTTTCCATCACTTCCTGATGGCTCAATTTCTGATCCGACAGGCCACAAGCGGCGTTGGTAATACAGGAAATCCCCAGCACGGAAAGCCCCATGTGATTGGCCGCAATCACCTCTGGCACGGTGGACATACCCACGGCATCCGCACCCAACGCACGTAGCATGCGCACCTCGGCGGGTGTTTCGTAGGTGGGTCCACTGAGTCCGGCGTAAACCCCGGACGCCAGCTCAACACTGTTATCCTGAGCCACTTGCTGGGCCAGGACGCGGAGTGGCTTGCTGTAGGCTTCACTCATATCCGGGAAACGAGGCCCCAGACTGTCATGGTTCTCTCCCCGCAGCGGATTATCGCCCATCAAGTTCAAATGATCCTCAATCAGCATCAGCGTCCCCGGCTGGAATGCGGGATTAATGCCGCCCGCGGCGTTGGTCACAATCAAAAACTCAATGCCCAGTTGCTTCAAAACTCGCACTGGAAAAACCACCGTCTCCATGGAGTGCCCTTCATAGTAGTGAAAACGCCCCTGCATGCAGGCGATGGTAAAGCCGGGCGCCACATCCCCAATCACCAGACGGCCCGCGTGTCCCTGCACCCAGGACTTTTGGAAATGGGGAATATTTTTGTAATCGATGGCAACCGAATATTGCAAGGTATCCGCAAAGGCCCCCAGCCCAGATCCCAAGATGACCAGCCCCTTTAGAGACTGACCGGACAGGTGATTCTGGATATAGGCGACGGCTTCGGCCAATTGTTCCTGAAAAGACATGGTAAAAAATCCTGTTTGGCTTTTGGGCTATAATTTGGGGAAAGGCGCTTGTAAACGCCGCCTTCCCTTAAATCTGTGCTTTCAAAGTTTTGTTGTCCATATCCAGCCATTTACATTCAGTCGACCATATTCAGTCAATCTAGGCAGGCACTGTCCATGAACATTATTGAGATTATAGATAAAAAACGCCGGGGGTTAACCCATTCCCACGAAGAGATTGCCACTTTGGTAGGCATGATGGAGTCGGGAAAAGCCCACGACTACCAGATTTCGGCCTGGTTGATGGCCGTGTGCATTCAGGGCCTCAATATGGACGAGACCACTTGGCTGACCCAGGCCTTTGTGGACTCCGGGAAGAAAATCGACCTGTCCGAGGCTGGCGGTGTGGTGGTCGATAAACACAGCACCGGCGGGGTGGGCGATAAAACTACCCTGGCGCTGATCCCCATGCTGGCCAGCGCCGGTGTCAAGGTGGCCAAGCTCTCCGGGCGGGGGCTGGGTTTTACCGGCGGCACTATCGACAAGCTGGAGGCCATTCCGGGATTTAAAACCTCCCTCAGCGGCATTGAATTCGTGGAGCAAATCCAGAAACTGGGCATGGCCATTTCCTCCCAAACCGCCGATTTGGCCCCTGCCGATGGCAAAATGTACGCCTTGCGGGATGTGACCGCCACAGTGGCCAGTATTCCCCTGATTGCGGCCTCGGTCATCTCCAAAAAAATTGCCGCCGGGGCTGACGTGATTGTGCTGGACATTAAATATGGCTCCGGGGCCTTTATGGGCACCCTGGAAGATGCCAAGGACCTGGCCTTCACCTGCCGGGAAGTGGGCAAGCGACTGGGTAAAAGTATTTCCACGGTCATTTCCGCCATGAACCAGCCTTTGGGCTATGCCATCGGGCATAGTCTGGAAGTCATCGAGATCGTCAACCTGCTGAAAGGGCAAGGCCCGCAGGATTTAGAGGATCTGTGCGTGCGGCTGGGCGGGGTGGCCCTGATTGGCGCCGGGCGATTTGACAGTCTGGAAGAAGCCGAAAGCACCCTGCGGGCTGAACTGCACGATGGAACCGCCTTGGCCAAATTCAAGGCCCTCATTCAGGCTCAGCGGGGGGATGTAGGCATTCTGGATGACTTCAGCCTGTTACCGCAGCCAGATCGGGTACTCATGGTACCTTCGCCACAATCGGGATACATTGCCGAGATTGATGCCCTGGAAGTGGCCAAATCCGCCAAGCTGGTGGGCGCCGGTCGCCTGACCAAGGATTGCCCCATCAACCTGGGGGTCGGCGTGGTGTTGCGTAAAAAGGTGGGCGATGCCGTGAAGGAAGGTGAAACACTGGTGGAGCTGCACGCCGGGGATAAAGATCATTGGGAGGCCCTTGAAGTACTGAAAAAAGCCTTCCACTTCTCCCCCCAACCCGTCACCCTTCCACCGTTGATTGAAGAAGTGCTGGTGGGCGACGTTTGGCAAAAGCCCAGCGTACAGGTGTAAAGTCAACTTCAAAGGGCTCGGCCCCACTCGAAGTCCAGACAGCATTAGGCCATGCCCCAGGACATTCAACGCCTGTCCTTACAACGCCTGTCCTTACAACGCCTGTCCTTAATCTCAATACGGGCAGAGTCTTTTTAAAACAGTTTTTTCTGAACCGGCTCCGCCTCAAACAGGTCGCCCACCGGGCAATCCAAAATATCGCACAGCCGATCCATGTTGTCATAGCTGGGCTGCGTTCGCCCGCTGGCCCAGGAATAAACGGTCTGCTGCGGCAAGCCCAACTCCTTGGCCAGTCGGTACAGGCTCCAGTCTTTTTTTTCTTTGGCCAGTTCCTTGATTTTTACTTTCATCGCCAGAAACGCTCTTCCATCGTGGCAGGCAGTTCAAAATAAAAGGAAAGTAACGTGTTGCCTAAAGTTCGACACCTGATACGGAAAACTTTAGCCAACAATCCGATTACTTAACAAAATTATACACAAGAATCTGTTGAGTAGTAATGGAACGATGAAAAAGAATGCTCAACGTTCACGCCGGCGTCCCTAAGCAAGGCCAATCACGCCCCCCCAATCAGCGAAAGGGAAACGGCTCCGCTACAAGACACTCTCCGTGGGCGGCTTGGCATCGGTACCCGCGCGTTGCTTCTCCCAGTCAAGACAATCAATCACATCGCCGTGCCGATTGATGGCCTTGACCCAGATGTGCTTGGGCGTCACTTCAAGAAACAGGAAGTGATGCGTTTTCAGGCGCACTTCGGAATACGGCTGGATCTGCTTGAAGTTGTACAAATAGCTTCCACCGCCGCCAGAAACAATGTAACGCACGCCCTGTATGGGCGCAAAGCGTTCATAGTCGTGATCGTGGCCTGCCAGATACAAGTCCACATTGTATTTCACCAATAAAGGTTCCAGAATGGCCCGTGTTCCTTCCGTATTACCATTCCGACCGGATGAATACAGCGGGTGATGGCCCACCACCACTTTCCAGGGCGCTTTGCTTTCAGCCAGCGCTTTGGCAATCCAGGCCCGTTGCGCCGGATTGCGCACAAAATAGGTGGTATTCAGGATAAAAAAGTCTACTGGCCCCTCAGAGACCTTGTAATAATCCCCGGGCATTTTGAAGTAAGCCATTTCATCTTCTCTGTGGCCCTTGCGGTCATCATGATCCCCAATGGCCGCCAGAAACCGCATTTTTTGTGCAATCAACCCCGAATAGGGATCTTCAAAATGCGATTTGGCCAGTCTATTGATATCCCCGTTGGGATAAATATTGTCGCCCAACAGCAGGGTGAGCCCATAAGGCTTTCGGTGGCTCAGCCGGACCATTTCATCCGCCAGTCGGGCCTGAAAGGGGGTACCCTGTCCAAAGTCCCCAAAGGCGATAAAGCGCAAGGGCCGCTCCTGCGCTGGGGCTTCGGAACAGAGCAAGGGCGTCTGGGGACGGTAAAAGTCAAAATCCTCAAACCAGAATGCCCAGAAAAGCACTCCCAGCAACAAGGCCAGGCTAAGTGCGAGCAGTCCCCAGATTCGCTTGGTCCGGGTCGACTTTGGAGAGGAAGAGGAGATGCTAGAGGGCATTGTTGAGTCCGTCCCTTGTATTCTGGAGTATCTAGGCGCCAGCGCTATCGCAGCGCGGCGGATTTCGGAGTAACCACCGCGGCGGAGGGCAGTTGGGCAGGGGCATGCTTGGGCCACAAGGCCTGATCAATGATTTCTCCGGTTTTGGAAATGACCGTCAGGGTAAGTTGATTGGCTCTGGCTTCAAAATCCAGAAAATGATGGGCTTTTACGCGCACCAGAGAACCGGGCAGGGGCTTTTCAAAGTTACGCAAATAGGCGCCACCTCCGCCGGAAACCAGATGCACCACCCCTTGAATCGGCTGAAAGCGCTCATACTCATGATCGTGTCCTGCCAGATACAAATCCGCCTTTTCTTTCACCAAAATGGGCTCCAGGGTTTTACGCAATCCAGAATTCAGCCCATGATCCCCGGAAGAGTAGATGGGATGGTGTCCCATCACCACCTTCCATGGCGTTCTGGAAGCATGGAGGGCCTTTGCGAGCCAGCGCTGCTGCACTTCATCCTTGGCAAAGCGGTTGGAATCAATCACAAAAATATCAACAAGCGGCTTGTGAACCGAGTAATAATAACCGGGCATGTGGAAAAAACGCAGTTGGTCATCCTGATGACCAGCCAAGACGTCATGATTGCCCAGCGCCACAATGAACTGAACCGACTGTTCAATCAAAGGAGCATAGGTATCGGTGAAGTAGGCCTTTCCATGCTTCGTGACATTGCCATCCGGGTATATATTGTCGCCCAGCAACAATACCGCCTGATAAGGGGCTTCCTTGTAACGCTTGGCCAACTGCGCGGCCACATCTTTCTGAAAGGGGGTGCCAGCACCCCAATCGCCCATGGCCACAAATCGATAAGTGGCTCCAGCGACAGGCTTTGCCCCCTGATAGGCCGAAAGCCCATCCAAAGTAGGCCTGGACGGTGCAACCGCGTTACTTCGGGTGACAAAAGAGCCCCAAACCACCAAAAACAGGGACAGCAGAGACGCTATTAAAACAGAACGATTCATGCCACGCGTTACCTCTCTCATTGAAACGGGTGCCGAACATAGATTACCCTAAAATAGTGCCGCCACGCAAAAACAAGGCAAATTTACACAAATCTTGTCAGTACCATATGCTTTTGTTAGAGTAACAGTCCTCAATGTAGGCTTGGCCCTTAGAGTCCCCTCTAACCGTATTCAGTGTCCACGGAAGCCTTGTCTAACCCGCAGTTTTCTAACTAACCCGAGAAAAATGCGCTTTACTTCTTGCAAGCAATTGCAGCAATAGCCCTTTACATAGGAATTGAAAAGGTAATGACAAACGAAATGTCTCAAGATAACGAATTGCAACAGGAGCAAAGCCAGGTGGCTCAGGATGCTGTAACCGAATCTGCTCAACCTCAGGCCCCCGTAGCACAGCCCCCACGTGGCGGTGATCGCGGCCCCAGAAGAGGCGGCGGTCAAGGGCGTGGCCCCGGTGGCGGCCCCGGTCGTCCCGGCGATCGTCGCAACGCAGGTCCTTCCCAGGCTGAAGATGATGAGCGCAACGAGTGGAAAGAAAAGGTCATTCAAATCCGCCGGGTAACTAAAGTTGTTAAAGGCGGTAAAAAAATGTCTTTCCGGGCCGTTGTGGTCGTAGGAAACGGCAAGGGTCAGGTTGGTATCGGTATCGGCAAATCCAACGAAGTGATCGGGGCCATCCAGAAGGGTGTCGCCGCAGCCAAGAAGAGTCTGATCACGGTTCCCTTGCACAACACAACCATTCCTCACCCTGTCAAGACCAAAGCTGGCGGCAGCGTAGTGGTCCTTCGTCCCGCCTCCAAAGGTACCGGAGTCATCGCTGGTGGCGCTGCCCGTGCGCTACTGGAACTGGCGGGCATTGAAAACATCCTGTCCAAGTCCCTAGGCTCTAACTCTCCTTTGAACGTGGCCCGCGCCACTTTAAAAGGTTTGGCTGAATTGCGCACCTTCGAGCAAATCGCTCGCAGCCGTGGCAAAACCGTCAAAGAAATTCTGCTTTAATTGCCACTAACGTTGGAGAAAGTTTCAAATGTCTGCGAATAACGAACAACAAAAAAGCGATCGTCAGGTGAAAGTAACCCTGACCCGCAGTTTATTGGGCCGCCCAGAGAAGCACCGCCGCGTGGCCAGAGCTTTGGGTTTAACCAAAACCAATCACACCGTGGTGCATTACGACACGGATATCATCCGTGGCATGATCACCAAAATTTCTCACCTGCTCACCGTGGAGACCGCATAATCATGGCAAAGAAATCAACTGAAGCAGCTACCGAAAGCGCCGCTTTTCTCACATTGAGTGACCTAAAACCAGCCAAAGGCTCTGTCAAAGCCAAGTTACGGGTGGGTCGGGGTCGCGCCAGCGGCGCTGGTAAAACCGCCAACCGGGGACACAATGGTGAAGGCCAGCGTTCCGGTCGTTCCAGAAAACGTGGTTTCGAAGGTGGCCAGATGCCCGGTTATCGTCGTATGCCCAAGATCAACGGATTCCAGCTGGTAAACCCCCGTCAGTGGCTGGAACTGAACGTAGAAGATCTGGAACAAATCCTGTTACCGGAAGAAAACGAATTGACCTACGATTTGCTGCTGACCGGCGGCCTGATGAAGATCAAGCACGACGGCATCCGCATTCTGGGTAAAGGCGAAGTCAAGCGCAAGATCACCGTGGAAGCGCACTATGTGACCCCTTCCGCGCGTGAGAAAATTGAAGCGGCTGGTGGCACCATCCGTTTGATGGGCGCTGAAGCCGAAAGTAAGTAATTCGTTTCACCATACCGTGTATTTTTAAGAGGATTCTTCGGTGGCTAAGCCCAAAGCAGGCGCAATCCCGGGAGTCGGCGATATCCAGGCCATCTGGGAAGCGTCCGGCCTCAAAAGCAAATTGCTATTCACCATCACCATGCTCGCCGTCTTCAGACTGGGTGTTCAAGTACCCGTCTGGGGCGTCCACGCGGAACGGCTCCAAGGGGCACTGGGCAGTCAAATGCTCGGCTTCCTGGATATGTTTTCCGGTGGGGCGCTGACCAGTGTTTCGGTGTTGGCACTTGGGATTGGCCCGTACATTACCTCCTCCATCATCATGCAGCTTCTCACAGTGGTCATTCCACGCCTGGAGGAATTGCAGAAGGAAGAGGGTGAGGCTGGCCGCCGAAAAATCTCTCAATACACCCGCTACCTGACCGTGGTTTTGGCCATGTTTCAGGCAGGTTTGATTTTGCGTCTCATTGGCAGCGCAGGGGCCATTGATCCTGGTATCACGCCCTGGGTATTCTACGTGCAGGCTATTCTGGCACTGACCGCTGGTTCAGTCTTTGCGCTGTGGGTTTCGGAGATCATCACCGAGCGCGGGATTGGTAACGGCGGTTCGCTGCTGATTTTCTCTGGCATCCTGTCCCGCGTTCCTTTTTACTGGACTCAAACCGAGCAGCTGGTATCCAATGACGCCCAAAAAGCATTCTTTCTGGTTATTTTGCTCGCGATTTATCTGGTCACCATTGGCTTAATCATTGTGTTGCAGGAAGCCACCCGCAAAATCTTCATTGTCAGCGCCAAGCGTCAGGTGGGCAATCGCATTTACGGGGGGCAAAACACGCACATTCCTTTCAAAATTAATCCGGCTGGCGTTATGCCCATTATTTTCGCCTTTGCGGTACTTGCCTTCCCCAGCACCATTTTTGCATTCCTGCAGCAGCAAAATCCCACCGGCCTGATGCGGAATGTGCTTGACTTCTACACCATGTACCTGGCCGCAGGTAAACCCGCCTACATCGTGTTGGAATTCTTGCTCATTGTTTTCTTTACGTTCTTTTACTCGTCCATCATTCCCAGCATGCAGCCGAAGGAAATTGCGGACAATCTCAAAAAATACGGCAGCTCCATTCCCGGCGTAAAACCGGGACGACCCACGTCTGAGAAACTGGGTGAAATCCTGAGTCGCACGACATTCATTGGTGCGTTTGCCCTGGCCGCCATCACTTTAATCGCCAGCTCCGCCACCAGTATCACCGGAATCACCACCCTGCAGGGCTTGGGGGCCACCTCTCTGATCATCATGGTTGGTGTGGCTCTTGACACCGTGAACCAAATCAGGGTTCACCTATTGGCCCGCCAATACGAAGGTTTCCTCAAGTAATTACCCCGCTCCCCGCAAAGGATGACTTATGAGTAATCACAGCCCGGCTTTAAAGGACAAACTCTTATTCCCATTCGTGGCTCCTCCCAATGGTGGCAAGGGCACCCAAACCCAAATTCTCTCTGACCGTTACCATCTACCCACGTTTGACATGGGCTCCACTTTCCGGGCCATCATGAAAGAGGGAAAAGACCCCGAACTCAAGGCGGAGCTGGAGTCTTACATGAACAATGGGAAACTGGTGCCCATTGACACGGTTGTAAAGGTATTCCAAAAAGGTTTTGAAGCGCTGGCCGAGAGTCATCCTGAAGCCAAGGGCTTCATCCTGGACGGCTTTCCCCGAAACAACGAACAAGCAGACGCATTGCTAAAATTATGCCAGCACTGGGGCGCTACCCTTAGCCAAACCATATACCTGAACGTGGGTCTGGATGTGGTCAGGGCAAGAGCCACCGGCCGCCGATTTTGCTCAGAAAATACCCGGCACGTCTACAATGTCAACGATGCCCGGCTCGCACCCAGACAAGAAAAGTTGAGCGAGTCCGGCCAACCAGTGACCGACGCCCAAGGTCGGGCCATCTGGCTCTGTGACATCGATCAGGCTGAACTCATCATACGGGCTGACGATGAGCCCCAGACAGTGGACAAGCGCCTGCAGGAATACGAAAAAGAAACCAATCCACTCATCGCCTTGTTGAGAGAAAAAGACCTCATCGCCGAAATCAACGGAGAACAGGCTCCCGAAAAAGTTACTCAAGCCATTGAGCAGATCATTCACCCATTATTGGGCTTAACCACCGCTTCCCAAGGAAATTAAACATGCCGGAACGTATTGACCGCAAATCCAGACACGAAATCAGCCTGATCCGCTCGGCAGCCAAAATTAACGCAGAAGCCCATCTAGCAGTTCAGGCAGCCATCAAGCCAGGCATTTCAACGCTGGAACTGGATGAAATCGCAGAGGCTCATATCAGAAAGGCCGGTGGTGTACCTGCTTTCAAGGGACTCTATGGTTTTCCGGCCACATTGTGCGTGTCGGTCAATGAGGAAGTCGTTCACGGCATCCCTAAGTCCGACAAGATTCTTCAGGAAGGAGACGTGGTCAGCGTCGACTGTGGAACGATTTACAAGGGTTTATACTCTGATTCAGCAGTCACCTGGCCGGTGGGCACGGTAAAACCAGAAGTTTTAAAGTTACTTGCGGCCACCGAAGAGGCTTTGATGGCGGGCATCAGCAAAATGCTGCCCGGTAACCCGCTGGATGAGATTTCAGGGGCCATTGAAGACGTTTGTCTAAAATATGGCTATGGCTTGGTGCGTAACTACGGCGGCCACGGCGTGGGCAAAAAACCGCACGAGGCACCATTTATTCACAATTTCAGGACAGGCGAAGCAGGCCCCACCTTAGAAGAGGGCAATGTTCTGGCAATTGAACCCATGTTCAATCTGGGCGGCGATGACGTCTATACAGCTGAAGACGAGTGGACTGTCCTAACAAAAGATCACTTGCCCTCAGCGCATTTTGAGCATACAGTAGTTGTTGTCAAAGGAGAGCCTGAGATTCTCACCCTCCTGAAGTGATTTCCAGCACACCCAGTCGCATTATTAGGAACCTATAAAAATACTTATGGCCAAAGATGTCATTGAAATGGAAGGCACCGTCCATGAATCTCTACCCAACGCTATGTTTCGGGTAGAATTGGAAAACGGTTTGGTGATCCTGGCCCATATTTCTGGTAAAATTCGCAAAAATTTTATTCGTATTCTGCCTGGCGATAAAGTCAAGATTGAATTGTCGCCTTACGACCTCACCCGTGGCAGAATCACCTATCGTCTCAAGTAAAGTCCATCCCCCATAAAATCGAAGGTTAGACCATGAAAGTCCGTACATCTGTAAAAAAAATGTGTGAGCATTGCAAGGTAATCCGTCGCAAGAAACGGGTTGCTATCATCTGCCTGAACCCCAAGCACAAGCAACGTCAAGGGTAAAAGGCTTTGTAAAACGCTGTGGGACTCTGGCAAAAGAGTCTCTTTGCTGTTGAAGATCTGGCAGTCAGGGTTTTACATAAGTTTATAAACTGCACCTGATAAAAGTCACCCTCTTGATTATGCGTTGTTTTTAAACTAACTTTGTTTGTCTTGAGTGTGCAATTGCACAACACCTTGTGCTACCTCCCTCTTTCTATTCATCAGTTCTGAAGACCAGTTAAACAGGAGTCCTAATGGCAAGAATCGTTGGAGTCGATCTCCCTAGAAACAAAAAAATGTTATATGCTCTGCCTTACATTTACGGCATTGGTCTGTCCTTGGCCCGTAAAATTCTGCAGATTACTAAAATTGACCCGGACA
This sequence comes from Vampirovibrio chlorellavorus, assembly GCF_003149375.1. NCBI lineage: Bacteria > Bacillati > Candidatus Melainabacteria > Vampirovibriophyceae > Vampirovibrionales > Vampirovibrionaceae > Vampirovibrio > Vampirovibrio chlorellavorus. The sequence goes on along the minus strand of NZ_QFWH01000008.1, from coordinate 122,066 downwards.
AGCGGACTGACGATCTGACTGAGTCTGAAATTAACGCCCTCCGGGACGAAATCGAAAAGAATTACCAGGTTGAAGGTGATTTGCGTCGCTCCGAGTCCTTGAATATCAAGCGTTTGATTGAAATCAATTGCTACCGTGGTCAACGTCACAAACGTGGCTTGCCAACTCGCGGTCAGCGTACCAAAACAAATGCACGGACTCGTCGCGGTAAACGCTCTGCCCCGATGAAGAAGAAAGCTTAACCTTCACAGATTAAGCAATGAGCCATCAGGACTTCTGCTTTTGGCTCAGCAATCTCAACCGGTCTTCAACTGAAGGTAAACTTCACTTTAACAATCTTTATTATGGAGATATAAAGTCGATATGGCTGACAAGTCTGCAAAACCAAAACGCAAAGAGAAGAAGAATATTCTTCAAGGCGTTGTTCATATTCAGTCCACTTTTAACAATACAATTGTTTCGGCAACCGACCCTCAAGGTAATGTAATTGCCTGGGGTAGTTCAGGTTCTGAAGGCTTCAAGGGTGCTCGCAAAGGGACCCCGTTTGCTGCTCAATCCGCTGCTGAATCCGTGGCTAAAAAAGCGATGGATAACGGCATGCGTTCCGCAGAGGTTTATGTCAGTGGCCCTGGCGCCGGTCGGGAAACGGCCATTCGTGCGCTGCAAGTGGCTGGCTTGGAAATCAGCTTGATCAAGGATGTGACGCCCATTCCTCACAACGGTTGCCGTCCACCCAAGCGTCGTAGAGTTTAATTACTAAAGCCTAATAGGAGTTTTTGCCTTGGCACGTTATCGCGATTCAATTTTCAAACAAAGCCGCAGAGCCGGCACCATTTTGGACATAAGCCCCAAAGCAGCCAAAATGAAAAACAGCAACCCGCCAGGTCAGCACGGCGCAGCGCGCAAAAAGCTGTCCGAATATGCTTTGCAGCTTGCTGAAAAACAAAAAGTTCGTCGTATTTATGGCTTGGTTGAAAAGCAGTTCCGTCGCACTTATGAAAAGGCTGTACGCCGTCAAGGTGTAACCGGTACCATTCTGCTCCAGTTCTTAGAGAGTCGCGTCGACAATATTCTGTATCGTTCCGGCTTGGCCACCACCCGCCCTCAAGCGCGTCAGTTGATTAGCCACGGCCACATCGAAATCAACGGTCATAAAGTAGACATCGCTTCTTACAAAATGAAGCCCGGTGACTTGTTGGCCATCCGTGAAAAAAGTAAGGCATTGGCTAAAAACCTGCAAGCAGCCAACCCGCACCACTCTCCCATGGTTCCACACTGGTTAGAAGTAGATGAAACCAACATGGTGGTTAAATTCAAGAGTACTCCTGAGCGCGAAGATTTGGATCAAACCATTAACGAAGCACTCATCATCGAATACTACTCTCGTTAATCACAGTCGCATTGATCTACTTCGTAAAGTATTAATTTTGGAGCAACAAATCACATGGATCAGCAACTGAATATCAAGTGTGTAAACACTACTACTGATTCGGATGGTTCCATTTATGGTAAGTTTGTGATTGAGCCTCTGGAGAGAGGATACGGTACGACTTTGGGGAATTCCCTGAGACGTGTACTGCTGTCCAGCTTAAAAGGTTGCGCTATCACTTCTGTGCGTATCGAAGGTGTAACCCACGAATTTACAACCATCCCCGGTGTGGTTGAGGATGTCTTGGATGTTATGTTGAACCTCAAGGGTGTTGTTCTCAAGAGCAACAGCGATGAGCCGCTTTACATTCGCCTGGATGCCGACAAGACGGGTCCTGTGGTAGCCGGTGATCTGGAAGTCCCTGCGGATGTAAAAATCGTTAATCCCGACTGGCACATCTGCACACTGAGCGAAGGTGCCAGCGTTCACGCTGTGATGACCGCCGAAGTGGGTAAAGGCTATGTTCCGGCAGACACCAACACGGCGAACAAGGCTGTTGACACCCTGACGCTGGATGCTGTGTACATGCCCATCCGTCGTGTGGCTTACACCGTCGAAGATACCCGGGTTGGTCAGCGTACCGATTACGACAAACTGATTCTGGAAATCTGGTCGAATGGCAGCATTGATGTTAGCTCAGCGCTCAGCCAGTCTGCCAATTTGCTGATCGAACACCTGGTCCCCATTGCTTCTTTGAGCGGAATTCCGACGCTGGTAACACAGGCCCAGCCGGAGAGCGAAAGCAAGGAAGAGGTTCAGGCCCCCAATATCACCATAGAGGATCTAGAACTCTCCGTTCGTGCGTTCAACTGCTTGAAACGTGCCAATATCAACAGTATCGCCGAGTTATTAACCAAGTCTGAAAGTGATCTGCTAAATATCAAAAACTTCGGCAAGAAGTCTTCTGATGAAGTAATTGAGCGGCTTCAGGCCTTCAGTTTGTACTTGCGTCCTGATCCGGAAGGCACTGTGCTGCCGGTTGACGTTGAATAGCAATCATTATTAAAGATCACAACCTAAAAGGAACCCATTCATCATGAGACACCGCTGTAAAGTTGACCATCTGGGCAGACCTGCCGATCAGCGCAAGGCGTTGATCCGCACTTTGGCTACCAGCTTGTTTACGCATGATGAGATCACCACGACCCTGGTGCGGGCAAAGGCTTTGAAAAAGCACGCCGATCGCATCGTTACTTTGGCCAAGCGTGGGGATGTCCATGCCATTCGTCAGGTCAAAAACCTGATTTATCATAGCCGGACTGGTGAAATGCTGACTGATGAAAAAAATCGGGAAGTACCTGAAACCGTTCTCCGCCGTATTTTCAGCAAGGTCGGCCCGCGCTTTGAAAACCGCAAAGGTGGCTACACCCGAGTGATTCAAATGCCTCCCCGCCGTGGCGATGCAGCCCCAATGGCCTTGATTCAACTGACTTACGAGTTGGCCGAATAAATTTCAATTACGCGGCGAACTGTGAAAAGTAGCAGGCTGAAAACAGGCAGGCATGATTAACGCCATTTCACAATTTAATACACTCCAACCAGAAGAGCAGGATTCAACAACCAGAGTCGCTCTTCTGGTTGAGTATTGTGGCAAAGACTTCCATGGTAGCCAATTCCAGCCCAACGTACCGACGGTGCAGGCTGAACTTCAGCTGGCGTTGTCAAAACTGGGCTTAACCGCCTCTGCGGTCAGCTTTGCGGGGCGAACCGATACCGGGGTAAATGCGTACGGGCAGGTGGCTCATTTTGATCTCCCAGAGGGCGCTTTAAGAAATATTCCCAACCTGGCGGCGGCTTTAAACGTGCGCCTTCCCAACACCGTTTCCATTCGGGATTTTCAGCTGAACGCGCAGCCAAACTTCCACAGCCGCCGGGAAGCCCAGTGCAAATGGTATCGCTACCGCATTTACAACAATCGCCAGCGGTCAGCCCTGATGGGGAACGACAGTGCCCACTATCCTCAGCTTTTGGATGTGGAACGAATGAATCAGGCGGCTCAATACCTGCTTGGCTCTCATTTTTTCACAAGTTTTAAAGACTCCAGTTCCCCGGAAACCAATGATTTATGCACGATTTGGCATATTCAGGCGCAGCAAGAAGGCGAATTTATTAATTTTGACGTTGCCGCCAACCGTTTTCTTTATAAAATGGTAAGGAATATCGCTGGTCAGCTTCTGCTCATCGGGAATCCTGAAAATTCCCTGTCACCAGAAAGTATTTTACAAGTGCTGGCTGGGCGCGACCGAACCAAGGCAGCCTCACCCGCTCGCCCTGAAGGTTTAAGCCTGATGGCAATTGTTTATCCCTCCCCGTTCAACTACTTCGAGTCGGATTCCCGTGTCCGACAGCTAACACAACTACTCAAATCAACCCAAATGGAGTCTCCACACAATGAAAACCTATTCCGCAAAGCCTCTTGAGCTTGAGCGTACCTGGTGGGTAATCGATGCCGAAGGTCTGACCTTGGGGCGTTTGGCTTCCCAAATCGCAAACCTGCTCCGTGGTAAGCACAAACCACAATTCACCCCCAACATTGATACGGGTGATTTCGTGATCGTGATTAACGCCGAAAAAGTAAAGGTTTCCGGCAGCAAGTTCACCACCAAGCTGTATCGCCGTCACTCCCACTATCCCGGTGGATTGAAGACTGTTAAATTCTGCGATATGCAAGCGAATCGCCCGCACAAAATTATTGAAATCGCTGTAAAAGGCATGCTGCCCCACAACACCTTGGGACGTCAGCAGTTTCACAAAATGTTTGTGTACGCTGGCGCAGAGCATCCGCATGCCGCTCAAAAACCTGTTTCTTACCAGTTCGCAAAGGAGGGCGCTAACTAATGGCAGCCGCATATCCTAAAGTAGGCACCCGTGGCACCGGCCGCCGGAAGGAAGCAATTGTACGCGTCCGTCTGGTTCCCGGCAACGGTCAGGTCATCATCAACGGTAAATCCATGGAGCAATACCTGGGTAACCGCAAAGCCTTGCACATTCCGGTCAAGCAACCGTTGGTAGCCGCAGGCGTCGAAGATCGCTACAACGTGCTTGTGAACGCCACCGGTGGCGGCGTTGTGGGCCAGTCTATCGCCATCCGTATGGGTGTGGCGCGTGCTTTAAAAGCAATCAACAAGGAACACGAAATTGTCATGCGGAAAGAGGGCTTCCTCACCCGTGACGCTCGCGTGAAAGAGCGCAAGAAGTACGGCTTGAAAAAAGCCCGGAAAGCTTCTCAGTTCTCCAAACGTTAATTCGTTTTCCAACTCAGCTCAAAAAGCCTCTGGCACCCCCAGAGGCTTTTTTGCGCCTGAAATATTTTACGGACCGCCCCCTGTGCTACTGGTGATGGTGAAAGGGATTTGGCATTCCCAAAATCATGGCCCGCATATCTTCCTCCAGCTCGGCGGCCAACTGCCGGACATACCCTTTCTTGTCCCGCTCGTAATCCGGGTAACAGGCTTGCAGATTGCGCACCTCCCCGACTTTCAGCACGGCCACCCGGGGATGCCGGAGGCGCACTTCCCCGTACACTTCCCGCTCCAGCCGACAGACCATTTCAATAAACCGCTCCGGAGAGCGGCTCTCACGCAAATAAGCCTCGTCATAGGTCAGAAAATAGACCACTCGGTCCAGATCCGTATAAAAATCGCTCAGGGCAATGCGCAAATGCTCTACCATACGGCGCTGATAATCCGTCAGATCCGTGGGGTCTTCATAGGTGTGAATCAAGTGATCCATGGTATTCCGAATTTCCCGGAGGCGGTTCAGCGTACTAGCCCCAGTAGGTGGCGTTATGTCCAGGAAGAGTTCCATTTTTTGCAACATGCAGCTGCGAATTGTCTCCACACGCTCCGTAAAACTAGCCTCCGGGCGGGTGACCACGTGATGCAACTCTTCCTGCACCTTCAAAACCACTTCGCCCACAGCCCCGATGCGCTCATACCAATCCTGTCGGGCATTACGCTTTAAGCCCACCGCCATTTCCAGACGCTGCAGGGCCTGTTCGACGGTCGGCTCAAAACCGGGCGCGAAAAAATACTTGATGCCCACAGGGGCAATATAAATAGGCGGCGCGGCCACAGCACCGGGCTCCGAACCGGAGCGGGCCTGCTTGACAGCCTCTTTCACCAAGCCTTCCTGAGCCCAAAAGGCCAGCTGGATCACCCCGGGCTCAAAGGGAATGAGTGTCTCATTGCCGCGCGAGATTTCCCCTTCAATAAAAATCACCAACCGATGCAGGCCCTCCATCAGGATTTTTTTGGAGGTCATAAAGGACTCCCGATCAGCGGCCCCCCGAATTACCGAATAAGCCCCAACCCGGCGCAGCAACCAGCCCCGAAAGCCATGTTCCCAGTCAAACACCTCCCGGGCGGCCACAAAGTGAAATACCTCATTCAGTCGCCGGGCAATCTCAAACAGCACCAATGGCTCTTCCCCGGTGGGATGATTGGGCAACAGCAGCATGCGCTGGTTCTGGTACTCCTTCAGCCTGGCCAGATCCTGCTGGGAAATATGAATCGAGAGCCGACCCGATAAATGCCGAAACAAAAAGGGCAGCATAAACCGCACGCCAGCCACGACCAACGGATTAATAATTGGCGACATAAAGGTTCTGCTGGTGGTCATTCCCGTCCCCGCTCCTGAAACTTGAGTCAACCCTGCCCTGTCAAAGAGACAGCCGACAAGGCAAACGACCGGCTCTGGTCTCTAGGCCATTAAAAAAAAGACAACCCCTTCAACTAGAGCGACAAAATAAATTGCACCAGCCACCACAACACCGCTCCACCCGCAAACAGGGCAAAGGAAATCAGGGGGAACATGATGATCATGGCTTTTTCCGGGTTGGCGCACAAAAAGGAAGACTTGGCTTTATCGCTCATGGCGGGGTCATTTACCTTTCTCTTTGGAATATAGGGGTAGACTGTCATTATAAATAAACCAGCCTGACTTACCTGTATTATAACAAGGACAAAGTCCCGGAGCCATTCCCCCCGCCGGGTCCTCCATCTCTGGCTTTACGGACTTACCTGCTCGGTCTATGCTCTATAGGTACCCTCCAAATGGCTTCAGGCCATACGAATAACCGCCCATGTCCACCAGCCAGCCCACCCCACTTCAATACCACAGCGCCCAGTGGGTCATCCCCATTGACGGACCTCCTATTGAATGGGGATTTTTGGCCATTGAGGGCCCTCACATCCACTCGGTGGGACAATATGCCGACTGCCCACCCAGCGCTCAATGCCCGGTGCCGAAACCCGGCAGCCTGATCACGCCGGGCCTCCTCAACACCCACATTCATCTGGAGCAAAGTTTTTCACAGCCCATCCCCAAAGAGCCCCAGCAGTCGTTTATCGACTGGCTGCTGGCGGTCATCGAGAGTAACCGGAGCCGGGCATCTTCCACGGACAAGCTGGAGCGCTGCCGGTTTGGCGTCCAGGAGTGCCTGCAAAGTGGGGTCACCTGCGTGAATGACATCGCCTCCGGCCCGGAAAGTATCCAGGCGTTGCAAGAAGCCGGACTCCGGGCCATGGTTGCACTGGAAGTTTTTCATCCGGGCTATGAGCCGATTCAGATCGCCCATTGGCTGGAGGCCTACCAGAAATTACAACAGGCCAGCGCACTTGCGCCGTTAATCACCCTGGGCCTCTCGCCGCACGCCCTCTACAATGTGTCCATCCCGGCATGGCAAGCGCTGCAACGGACTTTGCAACCCGCCTTCATCCATACCCATCTGGCCGAAGTGGAAGCCGAACTAGACTATCTGGCCCAAAAGCCCAGCGCCATTGATCAGTTGCATCAGCAAGTACTGGGGAAAACCTTCAGGGTGGAAAAACCCTTGCCCTCCCCCGTACAAGGTCTGCTGGACAATCATTTACTCAGCCAGCCCACCATTTTAGCCCACGCCATCCATACCAGCCCGACGGATCGAAAGGCACTGGGGCAAGTCCCGGTCGGGATAGCCCATTGTCCCCGCAGCAATTTGGCCCTGCATGGGCGAACCCTGCGCTGGGCGGACTGGGAATCCACTAATATTCCGGTCGGACTGGGTACCGACGGGCGTCTCAGCACAGCCACGCTGGATCTACGGGAGGAGGCCCGTCTGGCCCAAAGGCTGCACGGCTGGAGTGATGCCCAGACCTTGCGGGCCTTGACACTGGATGGGGCCAAAGTGCTGGGACAAGCCCGGCAACTGGGTTCTCTCACCCCGGGGAAGCGAGCGGACTGGGTACGCTGGCAGGCAGCCCCGGACTCGGCCCGACACTGCCCGGAAAAACAAGTGCTTGAAGCCTCTACCAGCGTACAGGCGGTCATGATTGATGGGCAGTGGCGCTATGAGAGAACATCCCCATGCTGAAGCCCAACGGTCTGGATCCCTTAAAACGACTCCAGCAAAACAGCCTGGGCCTCTATAGCCTGCTGGTGATTCCCAGCCTCTTGCTGTGGCTGTACTACGGGTCAACCGACGCCAGCCTTTCCCGTTCCATCAAGGGCACCTGGCAGGGTACCCTCTGGCATTTCCCGGGGCTGAACGCGCTGGCCAGCCGGGTACTGCTGGACACGCTGGAAGCGCTGGTGATTGTGGCGCTGGGCTGGCTGTTTTACCGGGGGTATCGGCTGCTCACGCAGTGGAAACCCAACTCGCCAGCATCAAATCAAAATGAGGCCTTACCCCGAACCATCCTGAGCTGGACAGCCTTGTGCGGGGCCGTCCTCATTTTCACCACCCCGTTTCACAGCAGTGATATTTTCGGCTACCTCAACCGAGGCTTTCAGCAAAGCGTTTTTCAGACCAACCCCTATCTCACCACCATTTCCCAGATTCCCCAGTGGCAAAACAGTCCCTTACTGCATGCCCACTGGATTGATAACCCCTGCCCCTACGGATTCTTTTTCGCCCGGCTGACGGATTGGGTAACCCGTTGGAGTGGGCCCAGTTTTACCGGCGCCTACCTGCTGTTCAAGGGCCTCAACTGGCTGCTCTTACTAGCGTCCACGTGGCTGATTGCCAAAATCAGCCGGTTAATGGGCCATCCAAACCCGTGGCTGGCCGCCTACTGTTGGGGAGCCAACCCGCTGGTCTTGTTACACGCTATGGGCAACGGGCACAACGATATCATTATGGTCTTTCTGCTACTGATGGCCCTTTGGGCACTGCTTAGCCAGCGGTTCCAGTGGACTTGCCTGCCCCTGTTAACCCTGTCCATCCTTACCAAGTACGCCTCCCTGCTGGCGGCCCCTTTTATTCTTTTGGCCTTGTGGCAAAAAAAAGCGAGGGGCTCCCTTCTGCTGGGGCTGGGGCTTTCCGCCCTGCTGCTTTTATGGCTGGGGGCAGGTTATGTCGATCCCGCCCAGCCATGGCCGTGGAACGCCCTGCTGGATAACGCCGGGAAACCCCAGCACTCTGTGATCAGCCTGCTGGCCAATGCCCTTTACTACCCGCTCAAGTGGTGCCACGCCCCGGCCAAGGCCCTCCAGACGCAGTTTCTGTCCGTCTTCAAGCCGCTGTTTTGGGTCGGCTTTGCCAGTTTTTACGGCTGGCGTCTGTGGACCACCCTGAAAACCTCCCCATTGGCTGACCAGAGGCTCCTTCGGGAAATTGCACTGGTGAGCGTGGTCATGATCGCCTTTATCAGCGCCAAGTTCCACCCCTGGTACCCGGTCATGTTCCTGCCCCTGTGCCTGTTACTCCCCCAATCCAGTCGGCTGCGGCAGTTTGCCCTGATTTTTTCCCTGTTTCAACTGGCAGGCTTTACCATTCTGCAGAACTTACCGGTCATCAGTGAAATTCTACTCACGCTCGTGCCCCTGTGGCTCACCCTGAAAGGCAGCGCCCTCTTCAAACAAACCGAGCAAACCAGCGGCATTTAAACGGGTTTGGCTTCCAGCACCGGACGCAGGGTGCCGGTGGAAATAGAGGCTTCCTGAATGGATTTCAGCTTCCAGACGGCATCGTCCCCATCCTGATAGGCAATCGAAATCTTCACCGTCAACTTGCCTTCCTTCAAGGCGTGGACGTTCAGCTTGCTATCAGGCTTTAGCTCCACGCTCAAGCGGTTCACCGGACGCCAGGTTTTTAAAATTTTGGATGGCAGCGGTTTATCCGGGGTGGCGACACGACTGGTCACGCTGGCAATGACGGAATTCCCGGACACAAACTCGGCTTTCACGGCCAGAAAGTTCAAATCCCGGGTGGAATCATTGGAGAGGTTCACCGTGATTACCGGGTCAAATTCTCCAGTCACGTCATCCAGATCGTTGTTGATTTTAACGCTGGAAATGGTCACCGGATACAACATATCCAGGGCCACTTTGGCATTCTGGCTGATTTTATCGGCCTCATCAAAATAGGGCTTGGCCTCATCCGGCTTTTTAGCCTTTTCCAGCTGTTGGCCCTTTTCCAGCAAGGCGTTAATCAGGCGCAGTCCCACCACATCCGGACTCACATCAAAAGCCTTCCTGAACCAGGTAATGGAATCGTCCAGACGGTTCATGCGGTTATAGGTCTCGGCGATTTGAATCAGCGTATCCGGCAAATACTTATAGCGCAGGGACACTTTCAATTGCTGAATGGCTGTGTCATACTCCCGCAGGGCAATCAAACGCTCTGTATAGGCTTCAATGCACTCCACCATGCGTTGTTCAATCACCTGCTGCGCCTGATAATCACTGGCATAGTACAGGGCGGACTGATACTTCTGCACAATCTGGGCATAGTCCTTCGTCTCAGCATCGTACAGGGTGTTGCCCCAATGCTCATACAGCTCAAACAGGGCCTGTTTCAGGGCGACATCTTTACGACTTTTGCGCCAGGCTTTCACCAAAATAGTCTCGGCCCGCAAAAAATCACTTTGGGCCATGGCCACCTTGCTCATGGCGATTTCCGGGGCGGCATCCTTATCCCGACGCTTCAGGGAGGCGGCGATCTCAAACTCCTGCTCGGCCTTGCGACGCTCATCCAGTTGCAGGTAAGCCTGCCCCAGCAGCAAGTGACCCTCATAACTGTCCCGGTGGTGCGACACCAGAGTCTGAAAGGTCTTGGCCGCCCAGGCCACTTTGCCTTCCATCAACTGGGTTTTACCCCGGTTAATCAAATCCTCTTCATCGGTGAAGCGAAACAGCAAAAAGCCGGAAAACACAAAACCGGCCAGAGCAATGGCGCTAATCACCGTGGTCAGGTACTGCACACTGGGATTTAAATAAAAATTGCCCAGAAAAATCTGGCGGGGCCGACGCCGACGGCTGTATTTGCTCATAGCCTCTCTATCGTGGACGGTTCGCTTGATGCCGCCTGATGACGTGCCATCAATCACTCAATAGGTCTTGTTATTTTATTTTACCAGACCACGCGCCTCTTGCCACAACCGACCCCAAAAGGAAGTTTGGGAAAGTTCAGCCGCTTTTTTCTCGACCTCGGTCAAGGTGTGTTCGTACCGGTTAATCAATTGTCCCAACTCGGCGCTGGACATCACTTTATCCGCTGAGCGCTGCCGATACAGCCCTTCCAGCTCCACCAGCTCCCGTCCCGCACGTTCCACCGATAAATAGGCCCGCCCATGAAAAAAAGCCAGCAACCCGTGCCAGAGTTGATCTCCCAGACGTTCGGCCTGTCTCTGGCCTTTGCTAAGAAACTGAGCCACGGCAAATAACCATTGGCCCAAGGGCAGGGCTTCCGCCAGCTGCCAACTGACCCGTCGCTCCTGATTTTCCAGCACCCGCAAGCGGTGTTGCACCGCCCGGATGCGATCCTGCATATCGGGTGAAGGATCGGGCAAGCGCTGGTATTTGTTCAGCAAGCCCCGCATTTCAAAAATTTCTCCGTCCAGCCGTTTTTTCATCACTCTTAATCGAAAAATCAGGGTGGGCAAATACTGCTCCAGCCCGGCGGGTAAATCCACGTCCAGACTGTTCAAAAACTGCCCCTCGGTGGCGTACTCAGGGCGAACCTCCGGGAGAGGCTGCCGCAAGCTGAATCCGCCTTTCAGCCGAGCCGCGCCCGAACCGGGGGGGGCTACCGCCTCCTCGTTCTCCGGGTTCAAATGTCGGGCCAGATAGTCGCTCAATGATCCAACTGGCGATCCGACCGGATGAGCTTCCTGCTTGAAAAGCGGGGCGGATCTGGGAGAATGGGAAGTATCCGGCGGCTCCTCAGAACCGGGAGCCATCGAATCAGCCCGTAATGATGGGTTATTTTGAAAAAAAGCCATTTCATCTCCAGAATCAAGCGGATACTTTCACTCTCGACAACCAACTCAAAAACTTGAATATGCTCCTTTCCCTTCCAGAAGCAGCCATCCGTTTCAACCTCCAGGCGTGATAGAAGCAGTACTGATCAGGATACGCAGTTTATGAATGAAATCCAGATTCGACGGGCCAACGAACACAACCTGTGCGATGTCAGCCTGAGCATTCCCCGGGACAAACTGGTGGTATTTACCGGAGTGTCGGGTTCCGGCAAGTCCTCCCTGGCCTTCGACACCATTTTTTCGGAAGGCCAGCGCCGCTACGTGGAAAGCCTCAGTTCCTATGCCCGGCAGTTTATCGGCCAGTTCGAGAAGCCCGATGTGGAAAGCATCGAAGGGCTGTCTCCGGCCATCGCCATCGATCAGAAATCCACCACCAAAAGCCCCCGCTCCACGGTGGGCACAGTCACGGAAATTTATGATTACCTGCGCCTGATTTACGCCAAGGTGGGCACCCCCCACGATCCCAAAACGGGACAAACCCTGACCAGCCACACCCTGCAAAGCATTTTCAGCACCGTGCGGGCCTTCCCTGAGGGCAGCAAGCTGCAGATTCTCTCCCCCGTGGTGCGGGGCCGCAAGGGGGAGTACAACGCCCAGTTCCGCCAATGGCGCAAGGAAGGCTACGTGCGGGTGCGCATTGATGAAACCATGCACCTGCTGGAAGAGTTGCCGGAGGATTACCGACTGGAGCGCAACAAGCGCCACGATATCGAGCTGGTCATTGATCGACTGGTACTCAAGTCCGATGACGCCACCGCACAGCGATTGATGGAAGGCTTGCAAGCCGCCCTCAAGAAATCGGATGGCTTTGTGCTGGTGCAGCGCGTGAATGACGATGGCGACAGCAAGGACTACGCCTTTTCCCTGCACCTGTCCAGCAGCGCCGATGAGGATGAAGAGACCGCCCAAACCCTGGAAGAGATGTCTCCCCGACTGTTCAGCTTTAACTCCCCTTACGGGGCTTGCCCCCAATGCCAAGGGCTGGCCGTGCAGTTTGAAATCGCCGAGGATCTGCTGGTTCCCGAACCGGACAAAACCCTGGAAGAAGGGGCCATTGCCCCGTTTGAGAAGTTCACCGGGCGCTATTATCCTACCTTCATCAAGAAACTGGGCAAAAAACACGGCTTTTCCACCACCACCCCCTTTGCCAAGCTCAAGCCAGAAGAAAAAAACTTCCTGCTCTATGGCGAGTTTCGCAAACAGGTACAGGGGGACGCCCTGATTCAGGAAGGCTACGGCTTCGCCACGGAAACCGATGAGGAGGAGTCTGACTGGTTTGACTTTGTGGGCGGCTTCGATGGGGTTATGAACATCATGAAGCGCCGCCTGCAACACGGCAGCGAAAGCACCAAGGCCTACATCCGCACCTTTATGCGGGAACGGGAGTGCGAAGCCTGCCACGGAGCCCGGCTGAAGCCGTTCAGTCTGGCCGTCACGCTCGGACAGGGCGAACAAAGCAAAAACATTCACCAGCTGTGCGAACTGCCCATCCGAGAAGCCCTGCTGTTCATCCAGAGCGTGCCGGAGAGCTTGAGCGAGTTCCAGATGACCGTTGCCCGCCACCCCCTGCACGAAGTGGAAGAGCGCCTGCGCTTTTTGCTGGAAGTGGGACTGGACTACCTGACCCTGACCCGCCCAGCGGCCACCCTCAGCGGCGGGGAAGCCCAACGTATCCGGCTGGCTTCTCAGTTGGGGGCCACCATGTCCGGTATTCTCTATATTCTGGATGAGCCCAGCATTGGCCTGCACCAACACAACAACAACCAGCTCATTCAAACCCTGCAAAAACTGCGAGATCAAGGGAACTCCCTGATTGTGGTAGAGCATGACGAGGATACCATCCGGGCCGCGGACTGGGTGGTGGACATCGGCCCGCAGGCGGGCGTCCACGGGGGGCGCATTGTGGCCGCCGGATCGCCCAAAGCGGTCATGAAGAGTGCCGATTCCCTGACCGGGCAGTATTTATCCGGCAAGCGCAGTATCCAAATCCCGGAAACCTTACGATCGGGTAGCGGCAAGGCCCTGACCGTGCATAAGGCCACCTTTCACAACCTGCAAAACGTGACGGTCCACTTTCCGCTGGAAAAACTGATTTGCGTGACCGGCCTCAGCGGCTCCGGCAAGTCGACCCTGGTGTTTGACATTTTATACAAGGCGGTGCGCTACCACTTTGGGGAAAATCTGGTTAAGCCGGACGGATTTCAAAAAATCAGCGGCCTGGAGCATATCGATAAACTGATCGATATCGACCAGTCCCCCATCGGGCGCTCCTCCCGCAGCAACCCGGCCACTTACACAGGTATTTTCGATCCCATTCGCAACGTATTCGCCAACAGCGAGGCGGCCAAGGTGCGGGGCTACAAACCCGGACGCTTCAGCTTCAACGTGTCTGGCGGACGCTGCGAGGCCTGCAAGGGGGATGGGGTCATCGTCAAGGAGATGAATTTCCTGCCCGATGTGCATATTACCTGCGAAGTGTGCCATGGCCAGCGCTACAACCCGGAAACGCTGGAAGTCACCTACCACGGCAAGAACATCGCCGAAGTGCTGGACATGACCGTGGCCGAGGCTTACGAGTTTTTCCATACCCTGCCCCGCATCCAGAAAATGCTGGGCGTACTGAACGACGTGGGCCTGCATTACATCAAGCTGGGGCAGCCCGCTCCCACCCTATCCGGCGGAGAAGCCCAGCGGGTCAAGCTGGCCACCGAGTTCTGCCGCCGCAGCACCGGGAAAACCCTGTACTTGCTGGATGAGCCTTCTACCGGCCTGCACTGGGCCGATATGGAGAACCTGCTGCACATCCTGAACCGTCTGGTGGATCAGGGCAATACCGTGGTGGTCATTGAGCATAACCTGGACTTCATCAAAGTGGCTGACCATATCATTGATATGGGCCCGGAAGGCGGCAACCGGGGCGGCTTTGTGGTGGCCGAGGGCACCCCGCAAGACATCGCCCGATGCGAAGATTCCTACACCGGGCGATTCCTGAAGCGCTATTTTGACGTTTAGGCAGTACGCACTGGAAAACGGATCAGCTTACTTGGCCGCTTTCTCCGCCATGGTGGAGAGCAGACGATCATCCAGTTCGCTGTCCTTCACCAGCTGGTTTAACTTTTCTTCCAGTTCCTTTTGCACCGCTTCAAAAGGGGTGCCAGCCACCGTAGAGGACTGCGAGGGAGACAGGGCCAGCAGCAACACCGCCCGCTGATTACTGACCGGAATCAGGGCCGCCGTGACCGGAATGTAGGTCGTCTGTTCATTCTTTTTGGTTTCCATCACCGCATAAACCACCGGATAACGCTTTTGAGCGCTCAGGGTCACAAAGTGGGGCTTCTGGAATTCCAGTCCCTCAAACTTGCCGGTGCTGCTTTGAGAGGCCTGGCTGTTCTTGAGGAAGTCTTTGCCCAAGCCGTTGAAGAACGCTTGCAAGGCCTTGTCATCCGTTTTCTGCAACAGGGACAACTCCTGACCCAGCCCCTCGGTGTCCAGGGCAAAAATCATGGTGCTTTGATCCGTGGACATCATCATGACCATGCTGCCGTTGACGGGTTTGTTCAGGGGCAGGCCAAAGGCCAAATAGCCAGCCGAGTTGTAGCTTTCGCCAAACAGTTTTTTCACCGACTCGCTGCTGCCTTTTTGCAGGTTGTTCCAAGTCGTGGAAATGGCTACCCCGGCCACAACCGCCAGAATAATCAAAACGGTCAGACACCCCCCGCAACCGATCAGCCACTTTTTACCGGTACTCATCCCCTTGGGGGACTGATCCGAAACAATTTCGACGCTCACAATGCCGCACTCCTCTACCCTAAATCGTTAGCCTGTAAAACATAGGGCTATTGTA
This sequence comes from Vampirovibrio chlorellavorus, assembly GCF_003149375.1. NCBI lineage: Bacteria > Bacillati > Candidatus Melainabacteria > Vampirovibriophyceae > Vampirovibrionales > Vampirovibrionaceae > Vampirovibrio > Vampirovibrio chlorellavorus. The sequence continues at coordinate 106,552 of NZ_QFWH01000008.1, read as the reverse complement.
AGGCTACCCGTCAAAGCGGGAAAGGGGACAGTTCTTCAAAACGCTACTCAATAAGGGGTATCTTGGAAGGTGATGTGCGGATTTTTTTCCACCATATAATTCAAGGCCCACTCCCCTTTAATCAGGGCCACTGGACGCCCATCGGCATCCTCCGCCTTGCGGGCGTTGACGATCCACTCCACCTTTTCCAGGTCGGCAGGCTCACCCACCAGCCAACGGGCGTGGGTAAATTCCAGCAGGTTCTCAATATCGGTTTCCACGTTGTACTCGCTTTGCAGGCGGTACTGCACCACCTCAAACTGCAAGCGGCCCACGGCGGCCAAAACGGGGTTGCGTTGCCCGGAATCCTGCAGGTACATGACCTGAATGGCCCCTTCTTGTCGCAGTTGATCGATGCCCTTCTGGAATTGCTTGTACTTGGAGGGGTTGGGATTGCGCAGCAGGGCGAAGCACTCCGGGGAGAAGGTGGGAATGGGCTCAAACTCAATGGCCGGGCCCACGCACAGGGTATCCCCGATGGCAAACTGGTCGTTGCTGCTCAAGCCCACAATATCGCCAGCGTAGGCCTCGTTAATGGTCTCCCGGTCTTGCCCAAACAGGCGATGCGAATGAGACAACCGGATCATCTTGCCGGAGCGGGGGTGCTTAACCTGCATATCCCGGGCGAACTGGCCGGAGCAAATGCGCATAAAGGCGATGCGGTCCCGGTGTTGGGGGTCCATATTGGCCTGAATTTTGAAAATAAACCCGGAGAAATTTTCCGCAGCCGGATCGACCGAGCCCGCCGTGGTTTTGCGGGCGCTGGGCATGGGGGCCAAGCGCAGGAACTGGGACAAAAACAGCTCAATGCCAAAGTTATTGGCGGCGCTGCCAAAGAATACCGGGGTCATTTCCCCGTTTAAATACAACTCGGTGGAAAACTCTTCCCCGGCCATATCCAGAATTTCAATCTCTTCTACCAGCTGGATATAGACATCTTCGGGCAAGGCGGCCTTCACCGCCGGATCATGCACATCGGCCACCGAGACCGGGGCCTTGTACTTGCCGTGGCTGGTACGCTCAAAGGTATGCACCTGCTTTTCCCGACGATCGTACACGCCTTTGAAGCTGTCCCCCATGCCAATGGGCCAGTTGAAAGCGCACGTACGAATGTTAAAGAGCTTCTCTACCTCATCCAGTAACTCCAGCGGCTCCCGACCGGGACGATCCAGCTTGTTAATGAAGGTGACCACCGGGATGCCCCGCTTTTTGCACACCTGATACAGCTTGCGCGTCTGGGTTTCTACCCCTTTGGCATTGTCCAGCAGCATGATCACGCTATCGGCAGCCATTAAAGTACGGTAGGTATCCTCACTAAAGTCCTGGTGACCGGGGGTATCCAGCAGATTAATGTGAAAGCCGTCGTACTCAAAGTTCAATACCGTGGAGCTGATGGAAATGCCCCGCTGGCGCTCCAGGGCCATCCAGTCGGAGGTGGCCTGGCGTTGCTGCTTTTTGGCGGCGACCGATCCGGCCAGATTGACCGCCCCACCGTAGAGCAACAGCTTTTCGGTCAGGGTGGTTTTCCCGGCGTCCGGGTGGGAGATGATGGCAAAGGTACGACGTTTTTGAACTTGCTGCGTGTAAGTCATAGGGGACAAAGTCATAAAGGCTGGGGTCAACTTCTGGTTGGGCGTTGTGACACAAGGCAGGGGGGGACGTGAAAAAAGGGCGGCTTACACCGCCTAGCAATGGTAACACGAATGCCCCTAGAGGGTTAAACAGGGACGCATCGACGGTTCTGCCCGAGCGCACGCACGAAGGCACAGGCGTTAACAGAACGTTACATTCCTAAAGGTTCGGCTGCCGGTGCCGAATAAACGGGTACGAAGAGATTCACAGATAAGCATAGGGATTTCTCCATTGGGTTTAGGCGCGAGTCAAGGTCGATTTTTAGCCCTCACCGCTCGCAAGAGCGATCTGGAGCTGACTGGTCAACAAATCAACCAGTCCCGCCTTCAGCTGGCCAATATCACCAACCAGCTCATTACGGCAGTCACGCCTCTGGACCCGGATGAGGCCCAGGCCGTGCAAATTCAGTTGCGGATCAACGCCTTGCAAACCCTGGATAAATCCCTGGAACTGCAATTGCGACGGGTGGATACCCAACAACAGGCTGTGCAAACCGAAATAGACGCCGTGCAGAAGGTCATCGACAAAAACATCGATCTGTCCTTTAAGACTTTCGGGTAACCCCGCGCAAACACTGTTTGTAAGGCAGCCTTACAAATCTTTTATCACCATCGCGCTAAAGCGCTTTTAGTGAGAAATGCTCTAAATAAAAACCCAGGCTGGCATTTCGTCCTGAAAGGCACTGTTCGAGGGATGTCTTTGTCTAAAACAAATCGCTGGCCTCAGCTTTATCAAGCGCAATAATGCGAGACTATTTGTTTTATTAAAAATATACAAGATATATACATTGTAATTTATAGAATTTTTAGGAGAACCATCATCATGGTCAGTGTGCCCAATTTCAATTTCAATCAAGCTGCGGCCAACACCAAACAGACAAAACCTGCCCAACCAGCCAAACCCGGAGGATTTGGCATACCTACCAAGCCAGGCGGTGTGGCTGTCAAGCCAGGTGGCGGTGCAGTAAAGCCAGGTGGTGGCGGAATTGGCGGAATTGGCGGAATTGGCGGGATCGGTGGGATCGGTGGGATTGGCGGCATCGGCGGTGGCTCTGGCCTAGGGTCAGCAACGGGCTTCATCAAAAACGTAGAAAAATACACACCAGGGCTTGATAATAGCCTGTTGACCTGGCAAGAACTTACAGCGGTTCAACGAGGGACACAGCTGTTTAGCTTCGAGCAAAGAAACTTTGCAAACTATTTACTTCGATTCTTTAACCAATTTAACTTTAACCGTTTTGGAGCCACTAGTAACGCACTCGGGCCAATAGAAGTCGAAGCGGCGCTCAAGGCCTACCAAAAATAGACGTATCAATTCTAAACCATTGCCCTACTGCCACCTGAGCGCCTGTCATCCAGGAAATTCAGGTGGCTGTCCCCTGTCTCGAAGGCTCGGATCGCCCTAAAGAGGGTATCAAGCCCGCTCTTTCCCAAGAAGCCTGAACCAGAGTCCTCCAGGATGTATTTTTGCCATTGAGCCTCCCTTTGTGCTTCCTGTGCAATCAAAACCAGCTGGGCCTTGTGCAACTGAAAGTAAGCTGGCGTACTCAGCCAATCGGTTTGTACCTCAGCATGGCCACAATGCGGGCAACACCGCTGCACCGGAAAGATCCGCCCAAACCACAATCGGCTTTCCACCCGGCGATGGCACTGCAGACAGCGCAAAACCGCCCACTGAAAGATCAGACCCCGTCCACAGTCGGGGCAGTAGCATTTCCCCTCATGGATGCGGGTTCGCCAGTGCCGACAAGAAAAAACACCCGCCAAAATCCTCAAAAACCCTCTAAAAACAAGCATTTAAACCCCTTCACGGTATGCTATTCTGATATTAAAATCATATTGAGTTTTTTCAAATTTTCACATTCACTTCGGTGGTATAAGAAAGCAACGAGTGATTCTGTACCTTTTCTCTGTCGGTTAGACTCTAAAGTATCGTTTAATCTAGCTCCTTTGGATGGGCTTGGGTGGGTGACGCATGTTCATCGATACGTTCATTGGTAAAGTAAAGTTGGCATTGGCCAGTTCAACCTGTGTCTCCTGTCAGCAAAAACGCCCGGATCACCTTCAGTTTTGCGGCCGCTGCCACGAAAAGCTGGGACTGCGCCAGCCCAAAGCCATTTTAAGCAGTCCCAGCTGCGCCATTCACGCGGCCACCAATTTCAACCCCAACATCAAGCGCATCCTGTATGGGCACAAGTTTTACAACCGGGTGGAACATATCCCGGTACTGTCTGGACTATTAACCCAATACTGGGAAAGCCTGCCTCCCAGCAGCGGGTTTAAGGTGGTTCACCCGGAAAACGTGCTGGTCATTCCCATTCCACCGCACCATGGGGAACTCAGCCGCATCGAGCTGTTTGCCAGCCAAATGGCCCGCCACTTCGGCTACGACTATCGACCGGATTTACTCAGCTGGATGCGGGAAATCAAACCCCAGCACCGTATTCATGATAAACAAACCCGCCTGCAGAACATCTCCCAGAGTCTGTACCTGAAAAGCGGCGTCATTTCCGGCTACGAGAAAGTGATTGTAGTGGATGACATTACCACCACCGGGGCCACCTTTATGGAAGCTGCCCGCGCTTTTCGCAGCGAAGCGGCCAGCCCGGAAGAGACGGGCAACAAGCTGGTCTGTCTGGCCGTCACCCGGGTTCCTTTGGGGGCTCAAATCCGGGCCGCCGAGATAGAGTAAGGCGCACAGGGGCGTCTTTAGCATTGACAGGGGGACGAGGCAGCGGCTATGCGTTCAGAGCCTGCCAATCCGCTCTGGAGAGCGTGGCTTGATGGCCGTCTTTGGCCATCAGCGTGCCCACGTCCTGAAAGCTGAGGGTGCTGGCGTTTCCGTCCTGAGCGGCCAGACGATCATAATTTTTAAGCAGGTTATCGCCCATCTGGTACAACTTGCCGGTGGTACCCGATTGGCTCACGCCCAAGCCCTGTAACTTTTGTAGCCCCTGAGTCAATTCATCCCGGGTAATGGCCCCGTTTTTATCGGCGTCAAAATATTGCAGGGCATTCAGAACCTGAGACCCGCTGTGATTGCCCATGGCATTGGCCAGTTCGCTGACCGCCTGGCCCACCTGCTGGCCCAACTTTTCAGACAGTCCCAATTTCTGAGCGATTTGGGAAAAGCCCTTCCCCTGAGTCAGCCGGGCGGCGCTCAAGGCCCCTTTCATCACAGCCCCCATGCCGTTGCCACCCTGAATCAGTTCCATCCCTATAGACGCAGCGGTTCCAAAATTCATGCGTACACCCCATCTGGCTCTCTCTAACCGGTCGTTGTCTCACTGTAACCGCATGCAGACCGCACTTCCTCCATCAGCTGACGGATTCAGTAAAAGGGCTATAAAGGCCAACTGCTCCTAGCCTAAAACCGGGAACAGCTCCAGCAGGCGGGCAATAACGGCCCCCACCCCGAAGGCGATGATCCAGGAACCGGCCAGAACGGTCAGGCCCTCCTTGATGCCCCGCTCTTTCCAAATCACGGTGGCCGAAGCAAAGCAGGGCACAAACAGGGTAATCACCATCAGGCAGGTCAGCAACTGGGCCTGAGTAATGCGATCGGCCATTAAATACAGGCCAGCCGCGCCAAAATCCCGACGCACCAGACCCATGATAAACACCTGAGCGGTTTCGTAGGGCAGGTGCAAGACCGCTTTAATCACCGGGCCCAAAGTTAGTTCCAGAAGCTGGAGCATTTGAGTGGCCTGTAACACCGCCACCAACAGAGAGCCCAACACGAACAAGGGCGCGGCTTCCTTGATAAAGACCATGGTGCGCACCCAGGTTTTACGGGCGATGTTTTTGAAATTCGGGATGCGCATGGGCGGTAAATCGAGAATCAGGCTGGTGGAACGCCCCGGCAATACTTTGTTGAGAATCGTCCCCAGTCCAATAAGGACAGCGAACAACACGGCAATGTAGACACCCCAGGCTTTGACGCCACCGGCCTTGGCCATCAGCGCGATTAACACCCCCAACTGAGCCGAACAGGGAATGGTGATGGCCAGAATGGTGGAGGCAATGGTGCGCTCCCGATTGGAGGTCAGCACCCGGGTGGACACGGTGGCCATGGTCACGCAGCCCAGCCCCAGAATGAGGGGAATGACCGCCCGCCCGTTCAGGCCAATTTTATTCAACAAGCCATCGGAAATGACGGCCACACGGGGCAAATAACCGCAGTCTTCCAGAATGGAAATATAAATGTAGAAGCCCAAGACCAGCGGAAACAGCACCCCGAAAATATAGCGGATGCTCATGGTCAGCACCCCGAACTCTCCGCCAAAGACGGTGTACAGAAAGCTGCCTTCCGGAAAAACCCGGGCAATCAGGCCTTGCAGCATGGGCACCAGACCCGGCCACATCCCGGCGTCTTCCCCCAGCATGAACTTGCCTTCGGTCAAGGTAACCAGATCTCCGGCCACCCAGATCCCAATGACCTGATACAAGGCGTACAACACCACCAACATCACCGCAAAAGCCACCCAAGGATTGAGCAAAGCCTGCCCTACCCGCTGAGAGAGCAATTGTCGCACCGAGCCGGGGCGGGTGCTATCGGTCACCACCTGAGCGGCCAAAGCATTCACATACTGACGGCGCAGCCCATAAATTTTCATGCGATGGGCCAGATTGGCCTCCAGACTCTTGATCTCTTTGGGCTCCGGGGCACCCGGGGTGGCAAGACCCAAACGGGCCGAGGTCACGGCCTGCCTCACTGCCGATAACCCCTCCTGTTGCACGGCCACTGTTGGCAGCACCGGCACGCCCAGCAGTTTTTCCAGGCGGGCCAAGTCCACGGAGAGATTCCGGGAAGCCGCCTCATCCATCTGGTTTACGGCCACAATCAGGGGTTTACCGTAGTCAATGATTTGCTGGGTTAAAAATAAATCTCGTTCCAAACTAATGGCGCTGACCACGTTGATAATGATATCGGCGCCCAAAATGGCGTCCTCGGCCACCCGCTCCTCTTCACTCATGGCGGAAAGACCATACACACCGGGCGTATCCATCAGCCGGGTATTGTCATCCATCTGCCCCTTGGGCACATCAATGGTTGTCCCGGGGAAGTTGGACACATTCACGTACAAGCCCGTAAAGGCGTTAAAAAACAGGGACTTGCCCACGTTGGGGTTACCGGCCAGCACCACGGTCTTCGGGGTGTTTTCCGTGGCTAATGAGCTTCCCAGCACCAGTCCGCTGGGCTCCGGGAGGGCGGCCATGTTCATCGGGTACTTCCCTCCAGACGTTGCACTTCAATCCCTCGACACAATTCACGCCCCAAGGCAATTTCCATGCCCCCCCGGCGAATGACCACGGGGCCACCCGGGACTTTGGAGGCCAACTGAATGGTCTCCCCTTCGGCAATGCCAAGCCGCATAGCCACAGTGGCCGTTTCATCATCCAGAATGGCTTTAATATAGAGCGTTTCACCCACGGTGGCTTTTTCAAGGGTATCAGCAGATGCCATACGATTTGGTGCCTTCATTAAGGGAGGGACGGAGGTGAAAAATAACAGAGACGGAGGGGGACCATAAACGGCTTGCTCGGGAAACGGCTTGCTCGGGGTGAGGCCATGTATTGAGAAATATTATCAAAAGCAGACACAAGCCGAAAGCCTTAGAGCAAAGTTTCTTTGCGGGACATGGCTGCCCCGATCGAATCCGCTGTATTAATAAAAACGCCAAAACCCGATTGGATCTGCACAGGCCCGGCCCACTTTTGCTGAGCGATTCTACGCTTTTTACTCAAATCCCGCTTCAAAAATGAATTCCAGGAAAAAGCAAAGATGGATCAAGCCCCTTGAATTAACAAAAATTTACATTTGCTTTGTGACGTTTCTGTGACGATGGTGTTCAAAAGACCCTAAGTTTTCAGGAACAGCCTTTTGTCCTTCCGCCACATTTCCACACCTCGGTGGTTGGTACTAAAAAACCATTTCAAACCACGCGCAAGTCAGCATGGGTTCTTTACAGTTGGCCTGCATGCGGTAAATTGATGATTATTCAATCGCTTTAGGTTAATTCAGGGATCAAGAGCATGGTGTCCGGCACTCTGGCCGGATGACTTTGTTCATCACAACGGTAGTGCATATTGTTAGAAGGGAGTCTTATGCAAGTCATCAGCTTCGGTGGAAAAACACCCTCCGTCAAACAAATGGCCGAAAAAGCAAAACAAGCCATGGCCGCCAAGCCTCAAGCAGGCCTTCAGCAACCGTTAAAAGCGGACACCTTCCAAAAGGCCAAGCCACCTATTAAAAAATAGGTCCAACAACTCATAAACATCGTGCAAGGCCAGCCACGTTCCAGTCGGGCTGGCTTTGGCACAATTTAACCCAATACACTCAAAAAACACTTGGCAAATCGGCGTGCCCCGGGTACCCTTAAAGCCTCGCTGAATCCAATTTTTAAACGCATTCTTTAAACGCAGTCATTGTCTGTCCACAATGTGAGAGGGGATTGTCCTATGCAAGCCATTTTTGGCGTATTCAAACGCCTGTCCAAACCATCGAAACTTCGCCCGACCCTGCTGACCAAACCACCCTACCCGGGCAAGAACGGGCCCGCTTCCAGCGTCAAACCGGACACCCCGAAGACAGTCCCCCTTCAGGACAGTTTCCAGCGCCCACTGCGCCCGCCAGCCGGCCCTCCCACGGCCAGAACAACCCCATCCGCCGGAGAGCCCTCCCTGAACGCGGAGTTAAACGCCAAAATCAAAGCGCTGTTCGGCCCTTCCCGACGGGTACCTTTAAAGCCTGCCCAGCCTTAAGCCCAAGCAGGCTTCAACCCGGGCAATCGTCAACCCACCTTCAATTCGCAAAAAAAGCGGGCGCAATATTAGCAAACGGGGGCGGATCATAACCGCCCCCGAAAACCATTGCAAAAGCCGGATGACTTAGCTGCTCAGACTGGACAGCTGCTCTTCCAGGGCTTTCACCTGCTTATTCACTTCCTGTAAACGGGCTTTGTTCTTTTCCACCACGGCCAGAGGGGCCCGCTCCAGAAACTCAAAGTTCATCATCATTTTATCCAGCTGATCTTTTTCCTTGATCAGGGCGTCCATCTTCTTACGCACCCGATCCAGCTCCTGACCAATATCAATCAGCCCTTCCAGAGAGACCACAATGCGACTGTGGCCTACCACATTCACAGCCACATGCTCTTGCCGGGCATCCACCACGTCGCGCACTTCAAATTGCTCCAGGCGAATAAAATGGTTCAGAATGGCCAGCCCGCTTTCGATGGCCTCTTTTTCCATGGGCTCGGTGGTTACCACATGGGCCTTCACCGCTTGCTGATGGGGTACGGTGTACTGCTGACGAATATTCCGCAGGGAACGCACCACTTCCAACAGGTAATCAATGCGCTGACTGATGCCCTCATCAATCAGGGACTCATCGGCTTGCGGGTAAGGGGCGATGGAGACCGACAATTCCTTGCGGTGGGGCAGCTTCTGGAAAATTTCCTCGGTGATATAGGGCATAATGGGGTGCATCAGGCGCAAAATGCCACTCAGCACGTGCAACAGCACACGCTGGGTGTTGGCCCGCAGGGCGGGATCCTGCATCTGCTTTTTGGCGTACTCCACGTACCAGTCGCAAAAGCCGTTCCAGATGAACTCATACAGCGTATCGGCCAGCTCCCCGAACTTGAATTCTTTCAATAAGCGGTTGGCCTCCCGCACGGCGGTGTTGTAGCGACTCAGCACCCACCGATCCATCAGGGACAGGGCACTCAAATCAATGGGCTGATCATCTACCCCCTGGGCATCCTCCCCACCTATATTCATCAACACAAAGCGAGAAGCGTTCCACAGCTTGTTGCCAAACAGCTTGCCCTGCTCCAGCTTTTCCTTGTTCAGCTTAATGTCCTGTCCACCATAAGTAATGAGTGAAGTCAGACCAAAGCGGAAGCCGTCGCAACCGATCTCATCAATCACTTCCACCGGGTCCACGGTATTACCCTTGGACTTGCTCATCTTCTGGCCTTTTTCATCCCGAATCAGGCCGTGAATATACACGGTGTGGAAGGGCGACTGATCGGTCAGCTCCAGCCCGAACATGGTCATCCGGGCCACCCAGAAGAAGATAATGTCAAAGCCGGTCACCAACACATCGGTGGGGTAGAAGTTTTTATAGTCTTCTGCCTGCGTATTGGGCCAGCCCATGGTGGAAAAGGGCCACAGGCCAGAGGAGAACCAGGTATCCAGCACATCGGTGTCCTGGGTAATTTCCGCAGAACCGCAGGCGCTACATTGCGCCGGGGTTTCCAGAGCCACGGTGACGCCCCGACACTGGCCACAGTGCCAAGCCGGAATTTGATGTCCCCACCACAGTTGGCGGGAAATGCACCAGTCCTGAATATCAGTCAGCCAGCGCACGTAGTCCTTGGTCCAGCGCTCCGGGATAAAGCGGATTTCCCCCGCCTCCAGCGAGCGCAGGCAGCGTTCAGCCAAGGGTTGGGTTTTCACAAACCACTGCTTGGACAGTAACGGCTCAATGGTGGTGCTGCACCGTTGGCAGTGCCCCACCCTGTGGCTATGCTCTTTTTTAGCCACTAAAAAGCCTTGCTGCTCCAGCAGGGCTTCGGTGCGCTTGCGGGCATCGAAGCGTTCCAGCCCCCGGATGTCTTCGGGCATAAAGTCCTCGGCCTTCATGCGGCCCCGCTCGTCGATGACCCACAAAGGCTCCAGCCCGTGTTGCTGGGCGATTTTAAAGTCATTGGGGTCATGGGCCGGGGTAATCTTCAGGGCCCCGGTGCCAAAACTGACATCCACGTAGTCATCGGCAATCACCGGGATTTCCCGGCTAGTCAGCGGGATGCGCACTTTTTGGCCAATGTACTGACTGTAACGGGGATCTTTCGGATTCACGGCCACGGCCATATCGCCATACATGGTTTCCGGGCGGGTGGTGGCCACCACCAGGTGCGGATGCCCCGCCTCACTCACCGGACGTCCATCGGCTAAGGGGTAGGCGATTTCCCACAGAAAGCTGCTTTCATCCTCATAATCGGTTTCAATATCGGAAATGGCCGACACGCAGCGGGGACACCAGTTCACGATATAAGTGCCCTGATAGATCAGCCCCTTTTCATATAAATGCACAAAGGCGTGACGCACGGCCTGAGTGAGGCCTTCATCCAGGGTAAAGCGCTGCCGCTCCCAGTCCGGGGAAACACCCAGCCGCTTGAACTGGTTGGCGATATCGGACTTCCGGGCGTTGGCCCATTCCCATACGTGGTTTACAAAGGCTTCCCGGCCCATTTCCTCCTTGGTTTGCCCCCCTTGCTCCCGCAGGTTGCGCTCCACCACATTTTGGGTGGCAATCCCGGCGTGATCCATGCCCGGCATCCACAGGGTTTTGTGGTTCAGCATGCGGTGCCAGCGAATCAGGATGTCCTGAATGGTGGAATCCAGAGCATGCCCCATGTGCAGCACCCCGGTCACGTTGGGCGGCGGAATCACCAGACTGAACCTGCCCTGTGGTTGGGTGTTGGCCTCCGGCTTAAACAACTGGTGAGACTCCCAAAACTGATACGTCCGGGATTCAACGTCTTTGGGCTCAAAGGCCTTGGGTAAGGATGAAGAGGTCATGAAGGATGATTCCTGTTTTGGTTTGAGTCAGTTGCCTCTTTAATAATAGAAAGCCGAATTCCTGAAATGTGGACTGAAGTCAGGCTGGCTCTTGTAAAAAAGTGTGGCAACTGCTTAAGGACTGCTAAAGGGTGGAAATAAGTTATAGTACAATATCAAAGTCGGCTGCCGAGAGCCAAGCCTTCCGTTAATGTCAGCAATAATACTGGTATCCCGGCCCCGGTAGTTCGCCATTTCGCAGCGCGTTTCGCCAGAGAGTTGATTTGCCCCTTTTCGGCTTTGCATCGCAATTTCCTATAGAATTGCCTCTTTAAATAGTAAGAAACGTACCTGCGCTGTATAAAAAGGACAGAGTTTTTATGATGGTGCCCAAAGATTTTGGCCAAGACTTCGGAGACAATCAGGACATGCCTTCTGACACTCAGGAAAAAATACCGGGCGTATACGTTCGGGCGGATAACGAATTGCCTCAGGAACTGGACATGTTGTGGTCCAACGCCCGCCCTTTCCACAAGGAAGAGCGTAACCCACTGGTGGCATTTCTGGCAGGGTTGGTTGTCGGTGGTATCCTGACCAGCGCCGTTTTCCTGCTGCTGGTTATGCGCCCCCAGGTACAAACGGGCGCCACGGACTTACTGGCTCCCGCCAATGAAGAACTACTACAGGGCAAACCGGAGAGTGGCACAGAAGCCAGCCCCGCCCCAGCCAAGCCGGGCACCGTGACCGAACGAACAGTGAGCGGTAAAAACACCACTTACACCGTGGTCAGCGGCGATACGCTGGGCAAAATCGCTGAAAAAGTCTATGGCTCCAGCGCCCCGGAGTATGTGGATAAAATCCAGCGTGCCAACAATATGAGCAGTCCTGACAAGCTGCAACTGGATCAAAAGCTGGTCATTCCGCCCAAGGGGTACTAACCCAAGGGTACTAAAGGGAGACTAAGGGACTACGACTCAACCCCTCACTGTCCCCGCTTACCTTACACAGGCTGCTAAAGCGGTAGACTGAAGGCTAGAACGGGCGTTGCTGCCCTGACCATTCCGCCTTGGTGACTCCACGGGTTTCTTTGTGCTGGGCGGACTTTTGGAGTTGGCTTTTTGCGCCAATCTTTCTGTACGAAACCCGTAAAAAGCAGGTGTTTGCTGAGACCTGTCGCTCACATGCGCCATTCAACCGCTGGCTTTGACTGGGCTTGCAGCGTCTATGGCGCAAACAGCCCTCTCCAGAGAGAGAGGGGTACGCAATTTAAATCAATTGTTTGTTTTTAAACCTAAATAGAGAGTGTGTTTTATTTCATCCAGCCCGGTAACACCAGCGCGTTACCCGTATGGTGCCTAGAGTGAGGAGAGAATTAATAATGACTGTGAATGGAAATTCAACGTTTGGCTCATCTACCCCTTTTACCATGACGAACACAGGCAGTAGCGGTTCTCCAGTGCGGGGAACGTCAGCTGCGGAAGCGGACGCTCAGAATCCTTTCGTGGCGGAGCAATCGACCATAGGCGGAGACTCAGTCAGCCTGAGCGCTGCCCAGCAAGGATTAATTATGGCCGATGACAACCGGGATGGTGTGGTTGACAAGCAAGAATTGGCCAATGCCGCATACCAGCTATTAAACAACCCGAACGCCAGCGAAACAGACCTGCAAGTCGGACGCCTCTTTGCGTCTATGGTTTTGGGCGGAAAAGAGGGACAGGCCCTGCTCCCGGATATGAACGGCGATGGCGGCATCAGCGCAAACGAACTGGCCTTGCTGGCCAGCGGTGATCAGCAGGATATGAGCATTTCTACCCAGGACTTCAGCTTTGCCTTTAGCGGTGCCTACAACATAAACGGTAGCGACTTCACTCTGAGCGATCTGGAAGCCATCGCCAACGGACAGCAACCCGCCAACCCGCCAGCGGCTGGCAGCACCGCGGAGGATAGCTCAGGCGGTACGGCAGCCCCAGGAGCAGGCACAACGCAGGACCCGGTGAACGAGGCAGGGACTGCCACTGAAACCCCGCCAGAATCCTCTGCCGCACAGGGAACGGGAGAGACAGGGCAGTCGGACCCGGCAGCCAATGGTTCAGACGGAGTAACAGACGGAACGACGGGTGACACCCCGGCGGCATCCCAAGACCCAAAGTCTACTGAAGCCACCATCAACAATATCGTTTCGGCCTTCACCGAGCTGCTTCAGGCCATGCTGAATCCGTCTCAGGACGGCCAGTCCGGTAAAAACATGCTCAATGCCTTTGTGAAATTTTTCACCGCACTCACAGAGGCCTTTGGAAAGCCTCAGGACCAACAGGACCAAACAGCCTAAAGCCCCGGGCACGGGCTGACTCGGGCGAACCTGCTCAGCCTCAACCACGGGCCCAGCGCCACTCCCATACCGTCCTAGAATGGCAGGAGCGCTTCCTCAAAACCGGGCGGCTCCAGCTGCACCGTAATATGACATAAGTCAAAGGCCTCCCGGAGTTCATGCTCCAGGGCCTTTGCCGTTTCATCATGAAAGTGGGCCTCATCAACCTGTACATGAGCCAGCAGGGCCTCTTTTCCGGTGGTCACAGTCCACACGTGCAAATCATGCACATCCTGTACACCGGGATGCCGCAGGATGAAGTCATGAATATGAGGAACGCTCAAGCGAGGTGGGGCAGCCTCCATCAATATGTTCAAGGCCTCTCTCAACACCCGGCCTGCGTTGACCAGCACCATCAGCGAAATGGCAATGCCAATCAGGGCATCGGCCCAAAGCCAGCCAAACCAGAGAATGACCCCAGCGGCCAGCATTTCCCCCACGGAATTGGCGATGTCGGTCATCACATGCAACAAGGCCCCTTTCACGTTCAAATTATAGGAGCGGGAAGGATAAAGAACGAGGGCGGAAATCACATTAATGAGGAAACCGAGCCCAGCCACCCCCACCATGATATGGCCGTGAACATGCCCTTCCCCCGGGTGAAGAAGCCGCTGCAACGCCTCGGCGAAAATCAGCAAAGAGACGACCATCAAGCCAGCGGCATTCACAAAGGCCGCCAAAATCTCCAAACGATAAAATCCAAAGGTTTTTTGAGGGGATGAGGACAGATTGGCAAACCAGGAGGCCGCCAAGGCCAGAGCAATTGCCCCAATATCCGCCAGTTTATGCCCAGCATCGGCCCAAAGGGCTAAACTGCCAGAATAAAATCCGCCCGCAGCCTGCAAAAGCAGATACAGAACCGATAAAACCATAACAGCCTGCAGCTTTTTAACGTGTTGAACCGATAGCCCTTCCGCCACTCCAATATGGTGGTGATGGTGACGTATATGTTGTCTACCATGATGACAATCATTTGACATTTTATTAAAATCCTAATTAATATATTAAAAATAATGTTAAAAAACCGACTAAAAAATAAGCCTTTTCGTTCATTTTCTTTACAGTTGTCATTTACATATACAAAAAATATCAAATTGACACAGTGCCTGATATGACACCTTACTCAATAGTATATATTTTTGAAACATAAAAATCTAAATTTGCCTCAGGAAATATAAACAAAATGTAAAGACAGTGTTCCCACGGGTTGCGGTACAGGTTTTAATCGGTGTAAGTTTTGGATCGCTCAAGAGGAACCCAAACTACCCAGATTGCTAATAGCATTAATTCGCAATCGAGTCTAACTCCAGTTTTCCTCTTACCCCGTTGATGTAGTAACAGGAGCGAGCACATAGATGATTAACAAAAAACTGGCGGCACTGCTGGCATCAGCGGTAATGCTGGGACAAGCCGGTTTGATGAGCGGCGTATTCGCCCAAACCCAGGCCACAAACACCACCTCCAACTCGCAAGAAAGCCTACAGTTAGCATCCGTTATCAGCCATCCCGATTTCAATGTAAGCGCGGATCAAGCCCCTCAGGGACAGCCTTCAGACACCACCGACGTCTTTACCATCGGCAACGGGCCCGGCACTTTGCCGACCGTCATTCAGGTGTTACCTCAGGATGACAGCACCACCAGCCTGTTTTTGAATGGCACCGAAATTCTGCGTTTTCAGGGCGAAGTAGCCGGTCTGGATTCGTACACCAGGGTCAAAACCATTGCCAGCCGACTAAACCAGCTGCTGGAAAACAATCCACAAACAGCCCAAAGCATCCGTCCCGCTCTGGTCAACAACTTGCCGGTCATTCAGGCCGACAATCAGACCCTGGTTACCGTGGACGCCCAAACGGCCAAAGCCACCCAGGAATCCCCGCTCAAACTGGCCCTGCTGTACAGCAACCGCTTGCGTCAGGCCTTGGGTCAAACGGCGCTGGATGACAAGGTTCTGGAAAGTCTGGCAGAGAACATGTCCAACTACAAAGGCACCGGTAAGGTACAAACCGGGATGGCCTCCTGGTACGGCCCCTACTTCCACGGCCGCCGTTCCGCGGATGGCAGCCGCTTCAACCAGTTCGCCCTGACCGCTGCCCACCGCACCCTGCCCTTCGGCACCATCGTGCGGGTCATCAACCAGCGTACCCGTAAAAGTTGCTACGTGAAAATCACCGATCGGGGCCCCTTTGCCCACGGACGCATTATCGATTTGTCTCGTGGCGCCGCCAAGAAAATCGACATGCTGGGTTCCGGCGTGGCCCGGGTGTCCGTTGAAGTCGTGCAGAAGCGCGGTTAAACAGGCGATTCGCATCGCTCTCATTGCTCGATTCACCATAAAAGCCTTTGGACCTACCAGGGGCTTTTATGCTGTAAAGCATTTTGAGTCGGGTATAATAAGGACAATCGTTTAACAGGTATCCCAAAGTCATGTCCTCCCCCATCCGAGTTCGCATTGCCCCTAGCCCCACCGGCTTTTTGCACGTTGGCACCGCGCGTACCGCCCTTTTTAACTTCTTATACGCCAAAGGGCACGGCGGTCAATTCATCTTGCGGATTGAGGACACGGACCGGGAGCGCTCTCAGGATATTTACACCCAGAATATTTACGACAGCCTGAAGGCCTTGGGCCTGCAATGGGATGAAGGCCCGGATGTTGGCGGCCCCTACGCCCCCTATGCCCAATCGGAGCGCACCGCCATTTACCAGGAGTGGGCCGAAAAACTGCTAGCCAGTGGACAAGCCTACCACTGCTACCTGACCCAGGCGGAACTGGACGCTGAAAAAGCAGCCGCCCAGGCGGAAAAACGGGCCTACATTTACAGTGGCGCTTGCCGAGACGCCAAAGTCCGTGAAGAACTGGCCGCCAAGCCTGACGAGCATGGCAATCCCCGCAAGCCCTCCATTCGCTTCCGCATTCCCGATGAACGAGGCACCCTGAGCTTTCAGGACGCCGTTCGTGGCGAGGTTTCCTTTGATACCCAGTTGCTGGGCGATTTTGTGATCATGAAGTCCGACGGCACCCCCAGCTATAACTTTGCCGTGGTGGTGGATGATATGCTGATGAAGATCTCCCACGTCATCCGGGGGGAAGATCACATTTCCAACACTCCTCGGCAAATTATGATTTACGAAGCCTTTAAGGTGGCCCCGCCCCAATTCGCCCACGTGGGTATGATTCTGGCCCCCGATCGCACCAAGCTCTCCAAGCGCCATGGGGCCGTGGCCGTTTCCGACTACATCAAGGACGGCTATCTGCCGGAGGCCTTTTGCAACTTCCTGACCCTGCTGGGCTGGTCCCCGCCGGATGGAGAAGAAATTGGCACCATGTCCCACTTCGCCCAACAGTTTGAACTGGCGCGCATTACGCATAGCCCAGCCATTTTCGAGAAAGACAAACTCAACTTTATCAACGGCAAACGGATTCGCACCATGCCCTTGCCGGAATTACTGGCTGTGGCCCGGCCCTACCTGCACCAGTTTGATCTGGGTCAGTACAGCGAAGACAAGCTGTTCGCAATTCTGGATGCCGTCCGGGAGCCCATTACGGTTCTCAGCGAGTTACCGGAAGCCGTGAACTACTTCTTTGGCCGCACTGTCATTCTGGATGCCCAGCTGGTGGGCGAGGTACTGACCGGGCCGGAACCCGCCCAGATTCTGGCGGATTTCAAAAACGATTTTCTGGCCACCGCCAACTTTGAGTCCCCGGACACTCTGGCGGAAGCCATTAAGGGCTTTACCAACCGCATGAAGCCCATCAAGACCAAAACCGTCATGTGGGCCATTCGGGCCGCCATCACCGGCCGCACCCATGGGGCGGACTTGTCAAAAACCCTCTACATCCTGGGTAAAGAGGTGGTCACACACCGTCTGGAAACCGCCCTGACCCTGACCACCGGTAGCCCTGCCTAACGGTGCTGCAGCACGAGCGAAACCTCGGGACTATTCTTGCTGGGTGGGCACAGTCATGTGGCTTTTATTTTGGTTTTGTCTCGTGTTAAACATCATTTGAAAAAAAATGCCGAATACCATAAAACCCATCAGCATTGCCGTCACCAAAATCCAGAATTTACGTCCCACAACGAGCCCAACCTTTCAAAGCCACAACATCACAGCCACAATAACGATCCAGGAAAACGCCTGCACAAGAGCTCTCGGCTCCGGTGCTTATTGATTATAGCAGCGTCCGGTCTGCACAAACGAGACGGGCATCTACCCGAACGTTTCTAGACTTTCAGCAGGCCAAGGCCCCACTGTAGCACGGAATCAAAGACGCCCTGGCCATCCCCGTTCCAGTTCCCCCCTTGAGCGGAAGCGGTGGGCCACAAGTTACGCTCCGGGTGGGGCATCATGCCCACCACATTGCCTTTCTCGTTGCACACCCCGGCAATCCGGCTCACCGAGCCGTTCACATCGCTGGTATAGCGCAAGACCACTTGCTGATTCGCTTCCAGTCGCTGCAACACATCCGGGTCGGCCACAAAGTTGCCATCGGCGTGGGCAATGGGCAAGCGTAACCGCTGTCCGGCCTGATACTGACTGGTAAAGGGGGTACGGGTGCTTTCCACCAGTACGTCTACCTGTTCGCACTGGAACTTCAGCGATTGATTCCGCATCAGGGCGCCCGGCAGCAAGTGGGCTTCCGTAAGCACCTGAAAGCCATTGCACACACCCAGCACCGGGCCGCCTTTATCGGCAAAGGCCTTCACGCTTTCCATGACCGGCGAGTAGCGAGCCAGGGCTCCAGAGCGCAGATAATCGCCGTAGCTGAAGCCACCGGGCAATAGCACCACGTCAACCCCCGCCAGATCGGTGGCGTCGTGCCACAAAAACGTCACATCCTGCTTTAAATACAACCGCACGGCATCGGCCATGTCCTTTTCGCAGTTGGAGCCGGGAAATACAACAACGCCAAATTTCATCAAACTATCTCAATTCTTGCTATCTCAATTCTTGAAAATCAGTTCGTAATCTTCGATCACCGGGTTACTCAGCACGGTCTCCGCCAGCTGTCGCAGCGTTTGTTCGGCGACGATCAGGCTGGGGGCTTCCACTTTGAGCGTAAAGCGCTTCCCGGCGGACAGCGCTTGCAAACTACTATAGCCACGAGCCTGCAGGGCTTCCAGAATGGCCTTGCTCTCCGGATTCAGAATATTCTTGCGGCTGTGGACATACACTTCCGCCGTATAGGTCCGGGGTACAGCCTGTAGCGTTTGGGAAGGCGCTTCCAGACGGGTCAATAGCCCTTGATAGGTTTCCCGCAAATCGGCCAAATCCAGCCGGAACACGTCTTTATCCAGCACCGCTCCGGTCTGCATATCCCGCAGGCGGAAATTATCCGGGCTGAGTTCATCGCCCAGCACCACCTGCCCCTCTTTGGTCAGGCCAAACTCCAGCTTGAAATCGGCGCAGCGAATGCCGCAAGCCTCAAAGTAAGGTACAAAAATTTCATTGATTTGCAGAGCCAGTTGCCGAATGGTTTGCAACACCCCTTCCGTGGGCACTAACTGGAATTCCAGAATTAAATCTTCCGTGATTTGCGGGTCATCAGCCGTTTTATGAAAAAACTCCACCAGCGGCTTATGGAAAGGCGTTCCCTCCTCCAGGGCAAAGCGTTTGACGATGCTTCCATAAGCGTAATTACGAACCACCACTTCCAGCGGAATCATGGTCAGGCGACGATAAATCAGTTCGCCGGGATGGCTGCCCTTTTGCACAAAGCAGGTGGGCACGCCGTGGGATTGTAGCAACTGAAATAGCAAGGCGGAAATACTGGCGTTCAGCGCCCCTTTGCCCGGAATCTCCTGGTATTTTTTGCCATTGAAAGCCGTGGCGGCGTCCTTGAAAGTCACCGACAACATCTCAGGCAAGGCTGCCGCCTGCAGGATCTTGGTTTTACCCTCGGCCAGAATATCGGTTGAGACGCTCATAGGGCCCCCTTGTTAATTACTGAGTCA
The DNA here is from genome assembly GCF_003149375.1 of Vampirovibrio chlorellavorus. NCBI lineage: Bacteria > Bacillati > Candidatus Melainabacteria > Vampirovibriophyceae > Vampirovibrionales > Vampirovibrionaceae > Vampirovibrio > Vampirovibrio chlorellavorus. The sequence goes on along the minus strand of NZ_QFWH01000008.1, from coordinate 86,992 downwards.
GTTGCTGATGTGTCAGAAAAAAAGGGCCTGAGCGCAGTTTGACTTGGTTTTAACAGACTGAACCATCAAATCGGAGGCAAATACGTTCTGAAAACCCTTGCTTGCCCCTACTCTACAAACAAAGCGGGCCGGTGTAAACAGCTTCGATCCCACTGGCTTAAGGCCCGAACACGCAAACGGTCGGGGACAACAAGGCCCCCGACCGCCAAAATCGCTTGATGAGACGCCTTACTTTTCGGCTCTTCGCTGCTGTACTTTGGCCGCAACGGCCTGCGTCAGCATGGTGAAAAGCTGCACCAGAAGCTCCATTCCGCCACCGGCCCCGGAAGCCCCCCCCTGCTGTTGCCCAGCGGCCAGCGACCGCGCCCAGTCAACGACACTGCCACCACAAGGCCCTGCGGTGGCCATGGCGACCTGATAGTTAATCCCATACATGAACTGATCCATGCTGGAAGGTTGCTGCGCCATCATCATTGGAGCGCCTCCCATGCCAGGTGGGCCACCCATAAAATAATTGTTATTGACATTCACCACATTCACAAACTGTGGAACTGCGACCATCTTAATTCACCCTCTCCTCTAAACCAGTCCAAAAACGCCAGCCACATTGACATCAACTCCCTGAGACACCCCGGAACACTTAAAACCAGCGTACATAGGGTATTTCATGAGATATCTTACGAACGTCTTTAAACCGCCTACGACCTCTCTAGCTAATAAAATAAAAACAACCAAATGGAAAAGATTGCCTTTTCCTTCATGTCAATTACCCACAGCCCACTGGGCGAGCATGGCCAAAAAGCGCGCTAGAAAACGAAAGTAGCCCCGCATAAAATTTTGCGAAAAACACAAAAACGCCAGCCACAACCCAAGGTATCATCCCCCTGCGATTTCAAGCAGGTGCGTTCCACCCGAGGCGGCGGGACTGATCACAAAGCGCCATCCACCGCCCAGCGGCCCGAGTATTCCTCGCAAGGGGCCGTGAGTATTCCTGCTGAAAAGGTCTATTGCGGCTCGGACTGCAGAGAGCCGGGCACTTCCAGCCCTTCTCCACCCAGGAGTTCCAGGGGCTTTCCATCCACTTGCACGGTGATTTCGTGCTGGGTATCAATGGCCTTAATGGTGCGCTTCAGCTCTTCCAGCCGCTGGGTAATACTGGTGGAACCACCCCCGGTGGCAAACTGGCCAGACAGGTTGATGGTAATCACCTTAGGATCCTGAGCCACGCCCAATAGCTGCGTGCCCTTGGGAATTTCCGTGTAAAAGCCCTGTGTTTTCTCTTCTGCGCTGGGGCCTTTCAGCAATTCGGTCAGGGCGAATTTCAGGGGCTCGGCTTTGGCCGCTTCGGGGATTTTTCGAATAACCGGCTCTGCAATGCTTTGATTCCCCTGATATTTACTAAAAAATACGGCCACTTCATCGGAGGCAATGGGCGCTTGCTGACCCGGCGGCAACACCGGCTTGGGGCCAAACCAGTTGCATCCGCTCAGAGAAACCGCCCCCGTCAACAGCACGGGCAACAGTCCCCAGGTCAACCACTGACGGAACCATACCGGACTTTTCTGGGCTGAAACGGCAGGCATACGCATTCCCTTCAATTCACAACGCTCTAATGACACAAACGGCTGAGACAAACTGCAACACTGCCCCTTATTTTAACAAGATTTTTCAGGATTGTCTGAACAGAGGCCGACTTGCTGAAGATAGCCGCCCGGCGTGCCGCCTTTAAGATTTCTGTTCGGGAATGGTTTCTTGCGAAATAACATCTGATGCGGGCCGGCTTTGTGCTACTGTTACCCAGTAAATAAGCCTCGATATTTTTGTTTAAACGGCCTCCCGCTTGATGCCAGACGTTTCAATGGCTCCCGGATTTTCTGAAGCAACTGCTCAACCCCACGGTAAGTGAACCCCGATGAGCGCCAATGAATTCCATTATTAACACCGACTTTGTATTGCCCCACTTCCATAACCGTTCCCAAGCTGATTTGCTGTTTGAAGGAGTATGATGGCCATGCCCAAGTTTAATGATCTACGCGGTTATATTGAATTACTGAAAAAATCAGATGAGCTGGTGGAAATCTCCGCCCCGGTGAACACCCACCTGGAAATCACCGAGATCACCGATCGCATCAGCAAAGCCCCGGGCAATCAGAACAAAGCCCTGCTGTTTACCAACGTCCACGGCCCCAACGGGGAAAAATACGACATGCCGGTCCTCATCAACGCCATGGGCTCCCATAACCGCATGATGCTGGCCCTGGGCGTGGAACGTTATGAGGAGATCCAGAAGCGCATCGAGTTCTTCATCAAGCCGGATATTCCCTCCAATTTTTGGGAAAAAATCCAGATGCTGCCCAAGCTGGCCGAACTCAACAAGTTTTTGCCCCGCGATCACAAGGGCCCGGCCCCCTGCCAGGAAGTGGTCATTACCGATCCCAGCCAACCCATGCTGGATGCCGTGCCGGTTATCACCTGCTGGCCGGATGACGGCGGCCCCTTTATGACCTACCCCTGCGTGTTCGTGAAAGATCCGGCCACCGGCGAGCGCAACGTGGGCATGTACCGCATGCAGAAGTACGACAACACCACCACCGGCATGCACTGGCACAAGCACCACGACGGCAACCGCATTTACGAAAACGCCCGCCGCCTGGGAAAAGATCGGGTAGAGGTGGCCGCCGCCTTCGGCTGCGCCCCGCACATCATCTATAGCGCCACGGCCCCGCTGCCACCGGGCATTGATGAAATGATTCTGGCGGGCTTTTTGCACAGCGATCCGGTCAAAATGGTGAAGTGCAAAACCATTGATAACGAAGTGCCCGCCACCGCAGAGCTGGTGGTGGAAGGCTACGTGCTTTTAGATGAATTGCGCTGGGAAGGGCCCTTTGGCGATCACACCGGGTATTACTCCCTGGCCGATGACTTCCCGGTGCTGCATGTCACCGCCATTACCCACCGCAAGAACCCCATTTACCAAACCACCATCGTGGGCAAGCCCCCGCAAGAAGATTGCTATCTGGGCAAGGCCACCGAGCGCATTTTCCTGCCCTTGCTCAAGCTGTTTATCTCTGAAATTGTGGACATGAACCTGCCCTGGGAAGGCGTATTCCACAACTGCGTGATTTTGAGCATTGATAAACGCTACCCCGGCCACGCCAAAAAGGTGATGAGCAGCGTGTGGGGCTTTGGGCAGATGATGTTCAGCAAGTACGTGATTGTGGTGGACAAGCACGTCAATGTGCATGACCTGAGCCAGGTGGCCTGGCACGTGTTCAACAACACCGATCCCAAGCGGGATATGATGTTTGCCGACGGCCCCATGGACATTCTGGATCACGCCACCCCGCTGTGGGCTTACGGCAGCAAAGTGGGCGTTGATGCCACCAAGAAATGGCCCACGGAAGGCTTTGACCGGGATTGGCCGGATGAAATCGAGATGGATAGTGACACCCGGGCCAAAGTCGACGCCCGCTGGCAGGAGTACTTCGGGAAAACGCCGGTGATGGCCCGTTAAAAAATTCGGTGAATCGAAAATTCGGGCAATTTTACCTCAAAACGAATCTTTAATTGCTTATGTCATGGTACTCAAGCAATTGGAGATTCGTTTTTTATGCTTCAGATTTTGATTTTATTCGCGGTCATTTTTATTATTGGCTTTGTCTGTTACAACAGCGATCCCATGTTCAGCTAGGCGCGGATCACGGCGCAAATTGAGCCGCTGATTGCATCGGGGCCTGCTTGGGGCCACCGAATAGCGTTTCTGTGGCTCCTGTCCGATAAGTAAGGGATGCCTGACTCATAAATTCAGGGAGCGGTACATTCAATCTTCATGACGAGCCGGGGGAAAGTCAAGGTTAGTAGTTGCAACAGTGCCTACTGTGGAAATGACCCAGGTCCTTACGATCCTTCCTGGTTTAACTGGCAGTAGCAAACAAATTCTTGCCTCTTCGAAGAACTGGGCCATAATAGAACGCAGTTCACCAACCCAGCGCCGCTGACAGGCCCATGCCCTATGAAACTGCTTTTTTGCGTCAACCGGGATATTTACGCCAATATCGCCCTCAACCGTATTTTTCCCGCCCTCAGTCAGACGAGAGAACTCCCAGAGAATGAGCTGAAAGTCCTGTTCTCGGAATCCGTGGCGGGCACCCGAGCCCACGGAGCCGCTTTGACCTACCTGCGCTTCTACGAGCAGGATCTCCTCAATGAGTTTCTGTTTCCGCAACAAGAGGCCCTGTCCGCCATCGGCACAGGGCGACTGAAAACCTTCAACCAGCTCAGCCACTGCTACCAAGCCCCCATGAGGCTGATCAGCAGTATCAACACCCCAGAGGTGATAGCGGAAATGGCGCAATTCGCCCCTGATGTGATCGTCTCCATTCGCTTTGGGCACATTTTTAAAGGGCCCGTGCTACAAATCCCCCGGCTGGGCATTTTAAACCTGCATTCGGGTCTATTACCCCAGTATCGAGGCATTCTGGCCACCTTCTGGAGCTTGCTGCACCAGCGCAGCGAATACGGCTTTACCCTGCACACCGTTACCGATGGCACCATTGACACCGGGGCCATCGTGGATCGGCAAGTCTTTCCCGTCCAGGCTGGGCAATCCCTGTTTGAACATACCGTGGCCCTTTATGAACCTGCGGCGGCCAGTATTTTAAAAGCGCTTGAGCAATATAGACAGGGACAAACGCCCCTAGCCCGGCCCCAAGCGGAAGCCGAGAGCGCCTATTACACCCTCCCCACCCCGGACGACTTCGAGCAACTCATCGCTCTGGGGCACCCCATCCTGAACCGGGCCGCTTATTACCAATGGCTGGCCCAATACCAGCCCAAGCCCAATCCGGTTTTGGCCTGAATAGAAAGAAGGCTGCTTGCCGTAAACAAATTGCGCGCAGTCGAGACAGGCTTGCCTTTCCTGCCACCCACCCCCTATGATACCCAGTATGTTTGAAGTGCTATCCTTTACCAGCAGCGACGGTTCTCCCCTGAAATACGGACGCCTGAACCATCCCGAGCCTCCCGCCAGCGGTCAGGCCCTGTTATTCATCCCCGGATTGGGCGGCTCCGTCAAAGGAGCCCTGCATTTTCTGGAATTGCTACTGCCCCGCTACAACCCCATCTTCGCCCCGGACTTGCGAGGCTTTGGCCTCAATCCAGTGGACATCCCCCTGCCTCAGGCGCCCATTATCTGGCAGGATCTGGAAGCCTTTCATCAACAGGTGCTTCAACCACACACACCCGATAAAATGGCCCTGTGCGGCATCAGTTTGGGCGGGGTGTTATCCACCTTGCTGGCCACCCGACATCCACAGCGCTTCTCCAGCGTAACCCTGCTGGCCCCGGCCTATAAACCCCACCAGCAAACCTTCAGCCCGGCTTACGTACTGCGCAATGTTCTCAGCCATCTGCTACTGGGGGCCAGGGCCCGCACCCAGCTGCCCTACGGACTGGAGGCCATTACCCGCAACCCGACCATCCTGAACGATCCCCAGTTCAACGGGGCCCTGAAAATGCCCCTGACCCCGGGCTTTTTACTGGGCGTGCGGGATTGGTGCAATCAGGCCATGCGGGAAATCCAGACCCTCCAGATTCCGTCCCTGATGGTCGTTCCCGGACAGGATATCGTCTGTGACCCCGGGGCCATGAGGCAGGCCTACGAGCGCATCCCCCGGCACACCCCCAAACAGTTGCTCAACTACCCTGACTTTTATCACGATGTCCTGTTTGAAGCCGATTATGGCCGACTGGCTCAGGGCATACTGGACGGATTGGCCTCGCTGACCTCCGAGGTCGGTTCCGGATCGTCGTAGGGTTGAATGAATTCGATGGATTCCACATTCACCTGAATAAACGGGTAAACTTTGGGATCTTGCACCCCATTCATGCGATTGATGATTTTGACATTGGTCATGGCGATGAACTTGCGATCGCTGTTGAGCATGTTGGACAGTCGGCGTCCCTCTTTGCCCAGGCGCGGGAAGTGCATGCTCCCTTCCAGGTTAAAATACCGTGTCACCACCATAGCCCGGAGCTTCTCCGATGTACTGCGTATGGAATCGGCTACGAATTGATCCACTCCCTCGCTCCCAAATTGCTCACGCTGCCTTGACCTTGATCCTACCCTGATGAGCAATGCCTGTCCTCCTCTAAAAACAGGGGCTTGAGCCATTTCAAGCGTCACGGGCAGTGGCGTGCGGATCGGGTTCACCGCATTTCTGCCTGTGGAAAACTCCGTTTTTTGCTTTATCAAATGCCCCTGTTTGTCATACAGTAAAAAAGAGTGAATGATTTCATCAATTCAATGGGCGGTAAACACCCGTCCTGTTCAAGTGGCCATAAAAGTGACGCAACGCATGCAAGCGGGAAGGGATTGTAGACGATGACTTTCAGCCTTATTAACCCATTTCAGAAGCAAACCACCGGGCGTTATCCGGTCGATCACCGCCAGAGTTCAAACACACGGAAAGTAGCCGCCGCAGGCCGCCGCTCTGTGAGCGCTGAGCAATTGCAGCCCATCCCCATCCCCGTCAGCAATCCACGCAGAATTCCCATTGCCTCCACACCAGTCCGGTTACCCGTTCCCCAAACCGAAATGACCCAACCCAGAGAAACGGAAACCAGCACGGCATTAAAAGACATGTCCGCGCTGGGGCAAGCGGTCTTTAAAAACGAGACGGCTCGCATCGACTCACTGCTGGCCAAACTCTCCGGCGAGGCCATCAATCAGGCGGACAAGAACGGCTTTTCCCCCTTGGCGGTGGCGGTTCGCTATGGCAAGGACTTTGTGGTCAAGCAACTGCTGGCCCACCCCAAAACGGACGCCAACCAGCCCAACCAGGACCAGAGAACCCCGCTCATTCTGGCCGCCCGCTATGGCCGTACGCCCATCCTGCAGCAATTACTGAACACCCCCAGGATCAATCTGAACGCAAGGGATAAAGACGGCATGACGGCCCTGGACTGGAGCATACGCCAGCACAATCAGGAGAGCATCCGGCTGCTACAAGCCGCGGGAGCGGAAAGCGCCGTTTACAAGCGCCAAAAACCCTAGCAGACCCGCAAAAAGCTAGTCAGGCTGTCCATAAAGCGCTTGCGAAACCGTAAATACCCGAATGCTGGCCTCACGGCCACGTACGGACACTTCTCCCAGCGACAGGCAGTCCCCGGATCCCAGAATATCGGACAGCAGGGCGGCCTCCATAGCCACTGTGGACTCGCTCATCAACAAACTTGTCTGGAGCAACCGGGCCTGCTCTTGCAGGCGGACACAGGTATTCACCGTGTCCCCCACGGCGGTATACTCCAGCTTATCCGCTGGCCCCAGAAAGCCCACAAAGGCGGTTCCCGTGTTCATGGAAATGCCGATGTCCGTATCAAAACCCAGACTTTCCTGCCAGTGCCGGGCCAGTTTACGGGTCTCGTACAACGTTTCCAGGGCCGCCCGCAAGGCCAGAACCCGATGGCTGGCATCGGGCAAGGGCGCCCCGAAAATAATCAGGATGCCATCCCCCATGAATTTATCAATGGTGCCCTGATGGCGGAACACAATATCCACCACCAGCCCGTAGAACTGATTCAGGAGGGCGGTCACGTCCTGCGGCGGCAGGCGCTCCGCCAGCGTGGTAAAGTTGCGAATATCCACAAACATGGAGGTAATCTCCAGCTTCTCGCCTCCGGGCTTCAGCACGTGGGCCTGCCGCCGGATCTCCCGCAACACTTCGGGATCCACCAGTTGGGTCAGACTTTTTTCCATGGCAGCCAGTTGCTTTTCCTTGAACAGGCTGCGGTAGGTACTCCCCGCCAGAAAGGCCCCCATCATGAACAGCTCCGGGGTCACCACATCCAGCCACAGGGACTGATGGGCAAACAGCCAAAAGGCCGCCCAGCAGTAAAGCACCATCCCCCCCGTGGTATAAAGCAAGGTTTTCCCCAGACTGCTCAGGCCCAGACGCAGTCCAAACACAGCCCCGGCCAACAGCACCAGTACCAGGGCGTTAAAGACCGGACTGGCGCGACGGATGGCTTGCCCGGTCAGTAAATTATCGATGGCCGTGGCGTGGATATCCGGCCCCAGATGACGGTAAGCCATGGGGGTTCGATGAAAGTCCCGAAACACGGTAGAGGAAGAGCCGATTAAGGCCACCCGCCCTTTCAGGGGGGCCGGGAGAACGGCACCCGGCTCAAACAGACGCCACACCGGCACGACAAGGTGGCTGCGGGCGTATTCCCCGGAAACCGGGTTAAGAACGCGAGACCAGCGCAATCGGTAGGATAAATCCCCGGCCAGCGGCAAACCGGGCAATGTGGATAAGTGACCCTCCGACCCAAAGCGCAACCGGGGAGCCCCCAGTGTCGAGGGGCTAATCTCAAGGGCCCAGGATTGCTGAGGATGAAGCCGCGCCCAGAACTGATAGGCGGCCTCCGTGGACAGGGCGGGAAACACGCCTGCCGGAAACACGCCTGATTGCTGAAAACGGTCGCTCTTCTGCGCAGGGGGCTGAATCAGCTCAAAGGGCTTCACCCGCCGAATGACCCCATCCGCGTCCTCACGGATGCTCACCACCCCCGGATTCAGCCGGTGATAATAAGACGGTCGAGCGGGATTCAGCGGGCCGGACCTGTCTGCTCGCTCCGGCAGGGCAAGCCCCGTAATCAGGTTCGGGAATCGGCTCAGAGCATCAAATAGCCCCTGATCCCCAGCCTGGGAAAAGTGGGCAAAATGCCCGTCAAAAACCATCACCGCGGGCGATTGGGCCTGAACCCGCTGGAAAATTTGCAAATAAAATTGCCGGGGCCAGGGCATGGGCCCAAAGCGTCCGGACAGGCGGGCAATGGATTCATCATCGATCAATACCAGGGTCACCGGGCTGTGGGTGGCCAGCGGGGCCGACCAACCGCACCAAAGGTCATAAACGGACTGTTCCTGCCGTTGCCCCCAGAACCAAAGCCCGAACAGGGCGGCCAAAGACAATATGGCTGGTAAAAGCCGGCTGTAAATCCACAGTAAACCTTTTCGCAACCAGTTGCCCGACACCCCGGCCCTCTCCCTGTCTAAATGTTTGCCATCAACCGATCTATCATACACGCCAGCAGGGCGTTTTCGCCGGCTGGAGGGCTGCAGTCACCCGCCACGGGTTCTCTGGATATTCCTGCCCCACCCTTATCATAGCCTTATTCCCTGTTAAGGAACGCGGTTTTTACCAGAGATGTCACAAAAAGCCTTGAACATGCCCCCGAGGGGCAACCGGGCCACTCGGCTGCCCGGGCCAGTCAGCGCAAACGTAAAGATTTAGCCCTTCAAAATTGCGCATCGCAGGCTCAGCCATTATGATCATCCCTGATATTGTTGCCTTTCCGACCCTGGCCCGCTGAACACTGGCCGTAGGCTGGGCAAGCAATATTTTTGTAAATATATATAAACAAATAAACGTCCTGCTGACATCAAAACCAGATTCATGGGTTTTATGCACATACAGAGAGAAATCATTCTATTGAGAGCTATACAGAGAGAGCATCCCAAAGGAGAAATAGAGAATGGATATTAATCGTTTTCAAGCAAAGCTCAGCAGTTTTGCCAACGCAGGACTCTTCAAAGACAAAGGTGGCGAAGCCGAGCGTATTAAAAAAGAACAGAGCCTAGCTGCCCAGAGTGGACCGTTGGCCGATACCGTTGAAATCAATTTTGCTCGATTGGCAGAAGTTGGACAAGCACCCGGTGGTCAATCCCCCATCGCTGGCTTGGTCGACAAGATTAGCCAAATGAGCCTGCCTGAGGCCCAAGCACAGTTCCAAAATCCTGAAGTCTTCGCCCAACTGGTAGAAGCCGGTATTCTGGAGTAAGCAAAACCACTGGCAGAGCCTTTGACTTACAAACGGGAAGGAACCCGCTTGCACAGTCCAATTGCCCTGCCGAAAACCTGCCGGAAATTAGTTCACGGCTACTATCAGGGTTGGTTAAATTGGCTGGCTGGTAAAAAAACGCTTCGATAAACGCTACAAGAAACGATGTGGGCTTAAAAACAGAGAGGACTGGGCAAACCGTCGCACCACTCCCCGGACCGGGTTCTAGTCTTGCATGACATGGCGAAAAGCCCTCCCGAAACCTGAAAGGCAGCTGGGTCAAATGGCTGGGCTCCTTGGCAGGCCCTATGGCGAACGTTTGACAAACGAGCGATAATAAAGGGGTTGGCATCGTGTAAAATCCCGCAGTTGGATTTTTGCGGCCGGAATTCACCTTTATTCACCGCATAGGCCCTCCATGTCACAGTCCGCATCGCCTTCCTTTGACTTTAAGACCGCTTTGCTGCGGTTACCGGATCAACCCGGTGTGTACCGCATGTTTGGGTCGGATGGCACACTGCTCTATGTGGGCAAGGCCAAGAACCTGAAGAATCGGGTCAAAAGCTACTTCCAGAACCCCGCCGGTCTGGCTCCCAAGGTCGCTGTGCTGATGCAACAGGTGACCCGTTTCGACTATATTTTGACCGATACGGAGATTGAGGCGCTCATTCTGGAGTACAACCTCATCAAGCAGCATCGGCCCAAGTACAATATTTTGCTGCGGGACGACAAAAAGTTTCCATGGATTGGGCTCAGCGCGGAAACCTATCCCCGTCTGTTTATCACCCGGGAACCCACCGGGCGGGGGAAATTTTTCGGTCCGTACGTCCACAGTAGCAATATGTACAAAACCTTACAGGTTATTCGCAAGCACTTTCCGCTCAGGCAGCGGCGCAAGCCCCTGTTTAAAAACCGGCCCTGCATGAATTACTCCATCGGTACGTGTTCCGGGCCGTGCCAGGAGCTGGTCACCGCCGCAGAGTACGCGGAAGTGGTGAAACAGGTGGAACTGTTTCTGAAAGGGAAAGCGGACGACCTGATAGAGCGGCTGGCGCTGGAGATGCAGCGGGCCAGCGAGGCGCTCAACTTTGAGCTGGCTGCCAAGTTGCGGGACCGCTATCTGGCGGTGCAGGACGTGGTGGCTCAACAAAAAATCTACTACCCGGACGCCAAGGTCAGCCAGGACATTGTGGCAATGGCCAGCAACGCCCGCCGATGCGCCATTGTGGTCCTCAATATCCGCCGGGGAAAGCTCATTGGCAGCCGCCCGCACGATATCGCCCTCACCCATCAAAGCAGTCCCGAGGAGGCATATAATGCCTTCCTGACCCAATATTATCAAGACGAAGAGCCCGAGGATCTGCCCGATGAAATCATCCTGCACGCCCCCATTGAGGATGAAGGTTTGTTTGTGGAATGGTTAACCGCAAAGCGCGGCAAAAAAATCAGTATTACCCAGCCCCAAAAGGGCCTGAAGCGGGAACTAATCGAGCTGGCCATCAAAAACGCCACGGAAACCCTGGAACAAGCGCAAGGACAAGAAGAGAAGAGTCATCGCAACGACCCGGCCAGAGCCTTGCTCGAACTGCAAACCACACTGGGACTACCAGAGTTTCCGGCCCGTATGGAATGCTATGATATTTCCCACTTCCAGGGGTCGCAAACGGTAGCATCCATGGTGGTTTTTACCAATGGCGTTCCCGATCGCAAGGCCTACCGCCGATTCAAGATCCAGATTGCAGAAGGGGAGCCCAATGACTTTGCCAGCATGCACGAGGTCATCACCCGGCGGTTCCGAAGGGCCGTTGAGCAGCAGGACGGCTGGGAGCCGCCCAATCTGGTCATCATTGATGGCGGCAAGGGACAGTTATCCTCCGCTTTGGAGGCCCTGGGCGCACTGGGCGTGCAGGATCAGCCCATCATCTCCCTGGCCAAAAAGTTCGAGGAAATTTATCTACCGGGAGAATCCCGACCGATCTTGCTCTCGCGTACCTCCGGGGCCTTGTTTGTATTGCAGCAGATTCGGGATGAGGCCCACCGGTTTGCCATTACCTACCACCGGGACTTACGCGGAAAACAAGCCACCCAGTCCTTACTGGATAGCATTAAGGGGATTGGGCCTAAACGAAAAGAAACGCTGATGAAGCATTTTGGCAGCATAAACAAACTCCAGTCCGCATCGCTGGAGGAAATTGCCGGGCTGCCGGGCTTCAACCAAAACATAGCCCAAGTCATACACAGCGCGCTGAAGGAGTAACCGCCCCAATGGGCAGATTTACAGCAAGCTCTCGGTCAAGGCCTTTACGGCAGCCTGAGTCCGATCTTCAACCCCCAGTTTTTGGGTCAGGTTGCGAATGTGGGTTTTCACGGTGTACGGGGAGATTTCAAGCAACACACCAATCTCTTTATTGCTTTTGCCCTGAGTAATCAGGCGCAGTACATCGAACTCCCGCTCCGTCAAATCAAGCCGTTTGGAACCCCGGTGAGACAGGGTCGGCGAGGCAGCGGGCGGCACCTGGGCGCCTTCGGAGTGCCCCAAAAACCCCAAGGCTTTCCGGGAAATCAGAGGATCCAGCCAAAGCGCCCCTTGCAGCACACAATCAATGGCCAACCGCAGCCGTTCCACACTGATATTTTTGACACAGTAGGCATCTGCCCCGGCGCTTAAGGCAGCGCTCACCTTATCCACGTCATCGTGATAGGTAAAGATCAGCACCTTAACCTCAGGGTGGTGCTGTTTGATGAAACGTGTCGCTTCGATGCCGCCCATTCCGGGCATGGAAATATCCAGCAACACCAGGTCCACTGGTTTTGTAGCCAAGTAAGCCAGCATGGCGTTGGCGCTTGATTCCTCGTAGACGCCAGAAAATATCTGCATTTTCTCCAGCGCATGTTTTAAGCCCATGCGGGTAATTTCGTCGTCATCGACAATCATGGCTTGCACACTTGATGTGACGACAGATTGATCAACCATCAAACAAAACCTCATTGCAGAATACTTAATGATACTGAATGACGTGAAACTGGCCTGACAAGTGCAAGCCGAAAATATGAGCGATACCAATAAAGCCAAATCATTCGCAAACAACAGGGATGTTTAATATCTTATACTTTAATGGGATGAATGACCACAAACTGAAGGAACCATTCAAAATAACAATTAAACTCAGCCTTTTGGGCTAATGCCGGCAATTAAGCAACTACACATGAAATAGACTCTCAAATACCCTGACAGCGAAGATAAGTTATATCGTATTTAATTGCGCAAAGGGTGGCTATAATAAACTTGTTTATAACAAACAAGGAATAGGCCCCTCCCCTGTCTAAAAGCCAAAGAATTGCCAATGAAAAAGAAGATCCTGGTTGTCGAGGACAATCAGCTCAATTACAGACTCGCTGAATATATCCTGACCCAAAGCGGCTATGCGGTAGAGTGGGCTTGCAATGGCAAAGAATGTCTGGACATGATCCAGCAAAGCGGCTACGCGGGCATTTTAATGGACGTCCATATGCCCGAACTGAATGGGATTGCAGCGACGAAGATCATCCGTCAAACCTATTCCCAGGAATTATTGCCCATCATTGGCGTAAGCGCTGATGAGGCAACCATTAACTTGGACGATCTGATTCAGGCCGGTATGAATGGGCATGTATCCAAGCCCTATCAAATTGAAACATTATTAGCAAAGATCCACAGCTTCATTGCAGAGGGCGCGGCAACCCAGCCACTGTCAGAGGAGACAAATAAACCTGTACGACCAGAAACGGCAGCCGCAACAGAGTGGCTCGATTTCACCAAAGTTCTCAAGCAATCGCACGGTGACCTGTCGCTTCTAAGAAAGACAGCACCGCTCTTGCGTAAAACCACCCGAGAAGTATGGTTGCAAATAGACCAAGCTCTCATAACAAGTGATCATGCTGCACTATTGTCTCATCTGCACCGGTTAAAAGGGACCATTGGCGCCTTCACCACAGAAGGCCCCTTTCAGACCATCGGTGAACTGGAAGAACTGGTCGCAAAAAATGCTATTATGGAAGCAACTACGCTCCTCCCAGACTTGAAAAAAAGCATTGATGATCTGGATGGGTTACTGCAACAACATTTGTCCTAACCTGCCTTAATCAAAGACTCAAAAAGCTGAGTAAAGTTCCGTGCGGGGAGGGGGTGTGTGGAGGGCTTGGGCGTATGCTTCTTCCAGTGGAAGCAAAAAAAAGCGCCAGTATCGCTACTGACGCTTTTTTCTAAATAAACCCTTGGCAGAGCGCTATCTTTCCGGGACCTTACGGTCCGAGTATTGTCGCGGTGAGCAGTCTTTTCGGCCGTGTTCGGAATGGGAACGGGAGTTTTCCTGTCACTAAACTACCAAGGAAATCTGTCACTCTGGATATACCAGAACTCAAATACCTTGAAGACTGCATAGATCACAGACAACACTGTTTGAAGCGCATTGTCCGCATTTCATCTCTAAACCTGAAATCAACTGTTCTTGCTTTCAAATTACTCGTTATTTTCAATGAATCAACGTGTTATAGGAAAAGCCCTCGTGCGATTAGTAACACTCAGCTGCACTTGTTGCCAAGCTTCCACTTGTGTCCTATCAACCAGATTATCTTCCTGGGCACTTACCGCGTTGACCGCGTGAGAGATCTCATCTTGTGGTGGGCTTCGCACTTATATGCTTTCAGCGCTTATCCACTCCGAACACAGCTACCCGGCGTTTACCACTGGCGTGATAACCGGTACACTGGCGGTTCGTCCGACCCGGTCCTCTCGTACTAAGGTCAGATCCACTTCAAATCTCTTGCGCACATGCCGGATATGGACCGAACTGTCTCACGACGTTCTGAACCCAGCTCACGTACCGCTTTAATGGGCGAACAGCCCAACCCTTGGAACGTACTACCGCTCCAGGATGCGACGAGCCGACATCGAGGTGCCAAACCTCCCCGTCGATGTGGACTCTTGGGGGAGATCAGCCTGTTATCCCTATGGTAACTTTTGTCCGATGAGCCACGGCCCTTCCATGAAGAACCGCAGGATCACTAAGCCCGACTTTCGTCCCTGTTCGACTTGTAGGTCTCACAGTCAAGCTCCCTTCTGCCTTTACACTCTTTGGCCGATTTCCATACGGCCTGAGGGAACCTTTGGGCGCCTCCGCTACTCTTTAGGAGGCGACCGCCCCAGTCAAACTCCCCGCCTGCCACTGTCCAGTCGCCGGAATTGTGCGGCAAACTGTTAGAAATCCAACTTTGTAAGAGTGGTATCTCAACGACGGCTCCACTGAAACCAGAGTTCCAGCTTCAAAGCCTCCCACCTATACTGCGCATACAAAGTCAAATTTCAATGACAAGTTAGAGTAAAGCTCAATAGGGTCTTTCTGTCCTGGCATGCGTAGGCCGTATCTTCACAGCCATTCCTATTTCACCGAGTCCCTCTCCGAGACAGCTCCCAGATCGTTACGCCATTCGTGCGGGTCAGAACTTACCTGACAAGGAATTTCGCTACCTTAGGACCGTTATAGTTACGGCCGCCGTTCATCGGGGCTTAGGTTCACAGCTTCGTGTTGCCACTAACCGCTCCCCGTAACCTTCCGACACCGGGCAGGCGTCAGCCCCTATACATCGTCTTGCGACTTAGCAGAGACCTGTGTTTTTGGTAAACAGTCGCCTGGGACTATTCGCTGCAACCCTATCACGCTTCGGACCGCTTGGATCCTACACGCTACCAGGGTACCTCTTCTCCCGAAGTTACGAGGCTATTTTGCCGAGTTCCTTAGAGAGGGTTATCTCGCGCACCTTAGTATTCTCTACTTACCCACCTGTGGCGGTTTACGGTACGGATACTATTAAACCTGGCTCGCGAAGCTTTTCTCGGCAGCGTGGCGTCTGTACCTTCGGGTTCGTAAACCCTGCGCATCACGTCTCACGTCTTGACGCCCGTGCGGATTTTCCTACACGAACTAGCTACACGCTTGCACCAGCACTTCCAATCGCTGGCATACATAGCCTTCTGCGTCCCTCCGCAGCTCATAACGGTTTAATAATAGTTCAGGAATATCAACCTGATGTCCATCGACTACGCCTTTCGGCCTCGCCTTAGGTTCCGACTAACCCCACGCGGACGAGCCTGCCGTGGGAAACCTTAGGTTTTCGGTGCATTGGATTCTCACCAATGTTTTCGCTACTCAAGCCAGCATTCTCACTTCTGCTTCGTCCACCAGTCCTTATCGGTCTGACTTCAACCTACAACAGAACGCTCCCCTACCCAAATACAATAAATTGTATTTGCCATAGCTTCGGTACTACGCTTAGCCCCGTTCATTTTCCGCGCATTATCTCTTGACCAGTGAGCTATTACGCACTCTTTTAATGGTGGCTGCTTCTAAGCCAACATCCTGGTTGTCTAGGAAATAACACCTCGTTAATCACTTAGCGTAGATTTTGGGACCTTAGCCGATGGTCTGGGCTGTTTCCCTCTTGACCACGGAACTTATCTCTCGCAGTCTCACTGCCGGATATCACTTTACCGGTATTCGGAGTTTGTCTCGATTTGGTACCCCGTTCTAGGGCCCGCACCGAATCAGTGCTCTACCCCCGGTAAGATACGTCCGACGCTGTGCCTAAACACATTTCGGGGAGAACCAGCTAGCTCCTCGTTCGATTGGCATTTCACCCCTAACCACAACTCATCCCCGAATTTTTCAACATTCGTGGGTTCGGACCTCCACGTAGTGTTACCTACGCTTCATCCTGGCCATGGTTAGATCACGAGGGTTCGGGTCTAACTCCAGTAATTATTATTCGCCCTATTCAGACTCGGTTTCCCTATGGCTCCGGGTACTAACCCCTTAACCAACTACTGAAGTTAACTCGCTGGCTCATTCTTCAACAGGCACGCCATCACCCTATCAATAGGGCTCTGACTGCTTGTAAGCACACGGTTTCAGGTTCTATTTCACTCGGGTTTCCACCGTTCTTTTCGCCTTTCCGTCACCGTACTAGTTCACTATCGGTTACGAGCAGTGTTTAGCCTTACGAGATGGTCCTCGCAGATTCATACGGTATTTCACGTGCACCGTACTACTCGGGATGACTCCAACAGATCCTTCGCTTTCGTCGACGTGGCTATCACACTCTATGGCCCAGCTTTCCAGCTGTGTTTGACTAGCTAAGATTTTGTAACTGTTTACCGGATCAACAGCTCCGGTGGGAGGTCCCACGACACCCCATACACAACGCCTGTCAGCTATCACATGTATGAGGTTTAGGCTCTTCCCCGTTCGCTCGCCGCTACTAAGGGAATCTCTGGTTTGATTTCTTTTCCTCCAGGTACTAAGATGTTTCAGTTCCCTGGCTTACCTCCGTATACCCTATGGATTCAGGTATCGGTCACTGGACATTACTCCAGTGGGGTTGCCCCATTCGGATTTCTACGGATCAAGGCTTATTTGCAACTCCCCGTAGTGTATCGCCGCTTATCGCGTCCTTCATCGGCTGCTCGTACCTAGGCATTCTCCGTGCGCTCTTGGTAGCTTTACCTAAAACATTGATTCATCCATTTTTTCTGTATCAATCAATCTCTCAATTGATACGCGAGTAATCCTTTTTTATTTCTCAGTTTGAAATAAGATTACGCAAACAGAATCTTTCTTTAATATTTTAGAGATTCAATTTGATCTATGCAGTTGTCAAAGTACAAACTTTAATAACTCAATTCCTCAGATGCAAATCCTCGGAATCTCGCTACCTCAAGGCTCTCACCCTGAAGACTGAATATCGGAACGACTCAAACGTTCAAATGCGCCTTTGGTTACTTCTAAAACGTAAGCCTGAAAATGAAGTAACTACATCACACTGGAAACCAGTATGAATGACGTCGACCTAGGAGTATAACCAACCAAAATTGTTGGTCATGCTCTCCTTAGAAAGGAGGTGATCCAGCCACACCTTCCGGTACGGCTACCTTGTTACGACTTCACCCCAATCAAGAGTTCCACCTTAGGCGGCTCCCTCCTTACGGTTGGGACACCGACTTCGGGCATAACCCTCTTTCGTGGTGTGACGGGCGGTGTGTACAAGGCCCGGGAACGTATTCAACGCAGCGTGCTGATCTGCGTTTACTAGCGATTCCGACTTCACGTAGTCGAGTTGCAGACTACGATCCGAACTGAGGGACGGTTTCAGGATTTGCCAGACATCGCTGCCAAGCTGCCCATTGTCCGTTACCCATTGTAACACGTGTGTAGCCCTGGACATAAGGGGCGTGATGATTTGACGTCATCCCCACCTTCCTCCGGTTTGTCACCGGCAGTCTGGCCTGAGGGTTCAGCATCTTACGACCTGTAACAACAGACCACGAGGGTTGCGCTCGTTGCGGGACTTAACCCAACATCTCACGACACGAGCTGACGACAACCGTGCACCACCTGTCTTACGGCTCCCGAAGGCACCCCACGCTTTCACGCAGGTTCCGTAGATGTCAAGCCCAGGTAAGGTTCTTCGCGTTGCATCGAATTAAACCACATGTTCCACCGCTTGTGCGGGCCCCCGTCAATTCCTTTGAGTTTCACTCTTGCGAGCGTACTCCCCAGGCGGGATACTTATCGCGTTAGCTACGGCACAGATGGGGTCGAATCCACCTACACCTAGTATCCATCGTTTACGGCCAGGACTACAGGGGTATCTAATCCCTTTTGCTACCCTGGCTTTCGTTCCTCAGCGTCAGTTATGGCCCAGTCACGCGCTTTCGCCACCGGTGTTCCTCCTGATATCTACGCATTTCACCGCTACACCAGGAATTCCCGTGACCTCTACCACACTCTAGTCGCCCAGTTTCCAATGCCATGCTGGCGTTGAGCGCCAGGCTTTAACATCAGACTTAGGCAACCGCCTACGAACTCTTTACGCCCAATAATTCCGGACAACGCTTGCATCCTACGTCTTACCGCGGCTGCTGGCACGTAGTTAGCCGATGCTTCCTCTGCAGGTACAGTCATTATATTCCCTGCTGACAGTAGTTTACGAACCGAAATCCTTCATCCTACACGCGGTGTTGCTGCGTCAGGCTTTCGCCCATTGCGCAAAATTCCCTACTGCTGCCTTCCGTAGAAGTGTGGGCCGTGTCTCAGTCCCACTCTGGCTGGTCATCCTCTCAGACCAACTACTGATCATCGCCTTGGTAGGCCTTTACCCTACCAACTAGCTAATCAGACGCAGACCGATCTCTTACCGATAAATCTTTAATCAACAGCATTCCAGCCATTGACTTATGCGGTATTAGCACCGGTTTCCCGATGTTATCCCCCAGTAAGAGGCACGTTATCTACGCGTTACTCAGCCGTCCGCCACTGATGTACCCCGAAGGGCCTCATCGTTCGACTTGCATGTATTAAGCACACCGCCAGCGTTCGTCCTGAGCCAGGATCAAACTCTCCATTACAGAAATCTTTTACCCGAATCTTACGATTCAGTGTCAGTCACTCAACTTGCATCAAGTAACTTCGAAATCTTCAGGATTATTCCTGTTTCTCTGGCTCTCGTTGTTTAGATTTGAACGGAGTCTTTGTATGTTCCAATATTCAGTTTTCAAAGTACGAACCCTTGAAAAACCATTCGACTTAGAACTCTATATAATCAATCGAGATGACTGAGGTATTTATTGTTCTGGAGTGAGGGGTTTTTCTTTCGGGAGGAGTTTTATCTTACCGCTTCCACTTGGCTTGTCAACTAGTTGTTTACTTGCCAGTTTCAGTGAGTTCTTCAACTCGACCCGGTGACTTGAGGGGAGTTATATCTTATCGCTTCTTACCGGCTTGTCAACCACTTTTTTGTGAGCTGCTTTACTGGCTTCTGGCGACTCGTTTCGCTCGCCCCTTCTGTCGTGAGGGGAGTATCATAGTAAGTCGAGGAATTGGGGTTGTCAACTGATCCGTGCAAGAGCTTTAAAAGCGTTTAAAACTATTTCCCTCACTGAATTTTCGACAATTCTGTATTAATAACTAAAGCAAGCTCATCACAATTTCTTTTTGCGGTTTAAGAGTCTTGAGCTTTGATTTCCCCAAATTTGGGGCTCCACCACTTCCCTTTGGACTGGAAGTACACCACATCGGCGTGCTTTTTTTCCTGACGGGCCTTGGTATCGGAGCAACGCAACAGCTGCTTTTCCTGCCCGTCTTTCACATAAGGATAAATTTCCAGATTTTTCTGGCAAACCGGACAAGGGTAAGGGCTCATCTCCACCGGTTTCCCAGTGCCAGCCTCCTGCCGGGCCTGCGGCTGCTCCCACTGACCGCTGCGATCCGACCAGAACAAAACCAGGTTCTCACAAGTGCCCACGCACTTTAAAAAGTAACCCTTCTTCACTTTTTTGGTGGGGACTTTCCCCATGGGTTGGGCGCACTGGGGGCATTTAGTGCGAGACTTGGCCAAATCCTGATTGTTATTCCCGCCCCGGTACAGGCGCTGGGGGAACTTTTCCTTAATGGCCAGCCGGGCTTTTACCAGTTCCGGGGCCAGATACGACTGATTCCAGCCAATCAAATACTGCTCCCACTGCTGTTTGCCCTCGGCAATGGCATCCAGACTGCTCTCCATGGCCGCGGTAAACTCGCTGGACACAATATCGGGCAGCACATCCAGCAACACCTGATCGGTGCTGAGGCCCAACTCGGTGGGGTAAAGGGCCTTACCCTTCAGGGCCAGATACTGGCGCTCTTTCAAGGTTTTGAGGGTGGAGGCAAAAGTAGAGGGCCGCCCAATGCCCCGCTTTTCCATCAACTGCACCAGGCGAGGCTCCGTGTAGCGAGACGGCGGCTGGGTTTGCCGCTGGTCATGCCCCGCTTCCGCCACCGGCAGGGGTTGATCTTTTTGCAGCGTGGGCAAATGAGAGGCCTTGTCCAGGTTGTTCCAGTAGAACGTGTAACCGGGGAACTCCACCATCATGCCGCGAGCTTCCCAACAGACAGGACCCGACTGAGTGAGAATGACGGTTTTCATCAGTTTGGCGGGCGCCGCCTGAGAGGCCACCGCTCGACGCCAGATCATGGCATACAGTCCGTACTGATCAGGGGTTAGATACTGCTGAATGCTTTTGGGGGTGATAAACACATCGGTGGGACGGATGGCTTCGTGGGCCGCTTGCGCGCTGTCCTTCACCTTGTGTTGCCTGGTTTTTCCGGTAGGCAGGTTTTTGGGGTCTTTTTGGGAAAGATAACTGCGCACCTGCTCGATAAACTCCGGGGACAGCTCCACGGAATCGGTACGCATGTAAGTAATCAGACCCTTGGGGCCATTGGCCAGCTCCACCCCTTCATACAGGGACTGGGCCACAGCCATGGTCTTTTCCGGGTTCATGCCCAACTGGGACCCGGCGCTTTGCTGCAAGGAACTGGTGATAAACGGAGGCGGAGGCGACTTGGTGGTCAGCTTGCCTTCTGCCTTAAGCACCCGATGGGGCTCTTGCCGGGCAATGGTCACCAGGCGCTCGGCCTCGGCCAGCGTTAGAACCTTGGTGGATTCCGGCGCTTGCACCTCATCGGACTTGGCATCGTCGTTCTTGCCATCTTCGCTGGCCTCGTCTTGAGTCGTCTCCTCCGCCGGGCTGCTGGCACCGGCTAAAGCTAGCTGGCCCTTGTAAAACGCCCGAAAAATAATGGGCTCCGGGCTATCCATTTCCGGGGAAGCGGTCGGCTCAATTTGATAGTTCACCCACACCGACCAGTAATCCTGCGGGGTAAAGGCCTGAATTTCCCGCTCCCGCTGGCAAACCAGATGCAAAGTGGCGCTTTGCACCCGCCCGGCGCTTTTACCCCCGGTGGAGTTCCACAGCAAGGGAGAAACCCGATACCCCACCAGCTTATCCAGACACTGGCGGCAGCGCTGGGCGTTGATCAGGTCCATATCCAGCCGAGTGGGCGAGGCCAGGGCGGACTTGACCGCCTGCTCGGTAATTTGGGTATAAATCACCCGCTTGGGGTCGGATAACTTGAGTTGCTGGGCCACGTGCCAGGCAATGGCCTCCCCTTCCCGATCCGGGTCAGTGGCCAGATAGACTTCATCGGCGTTCTTGGCGGCGGCCTTGAGCTTTTGAATGACCTCCCGCCCCCGATCGCCCCGGGCGATATAGCGGCAAATGACCTGATTGTCGCCCAGCTCAAAGCCCAGGGCGTCCTCGCCGTCATGGGCCAGTTCGGTGATGTGGCCCACGCTGGGCTGCACGTTCCAACCCGCGCCCAGAATACTGCGCAGGGTTTTCAACTTACCGGGAGACTCTACTATCAGCAGCTTGGCCATGCTCAACTATCCAGAATTTTTACTCAGAACTTTTGACTCAGAATTTTTTATTCAAAACTTCACAGGTGCCGCCGCTCGTCAACCGATCACGGGCGACAGTCCCCGGGCTTGCCCATATCCTGCGAGATTTTAAAATACCACACCACGCGCCGGGGCGGTGGAATCCCAAAGCACTATTAAGCAGAATGACTCACAAGCGCGCGAGGGGATGGAATAGCCCCCGCTTCATCAAGATAACTCATCGAGAAAACCGGCCGCTTCCGCAGTCCCGGGCTTACGACTTGCCCCTTAACTTTCCGGCTCACTATCGGCCACATAGACCTCTTCGTACTCATCCCACCACACGGACAGCCGGTTGGGCTGACAGCACACCTGACAGTCCTCCACATAGCGCTGGCTCTCCCCGCCGGAGGGATCCACGAATACGGAATTTTTCTGAAAACAAAAAGCGCACAAGAAAAAAGAATCCATACTGCGTTTACGGGCCTTTCCTAAGCATTGTTGTGCGGTCTAAACCGCCATTTTTCTGACGGGGCCGGTCGTGGTGGCCTTTTCCACTTGTTGCATCACGGGCAGCGAGATAAAAAAGCGGGTCTGCTTCTGCACTTCACTGGTGACCCATAACTTGCCCCCATGCAGTTCCACAATGCGACGGGAGATATACAAGCCCAGTCCGGTGCCAATCTGTTTAAACTTGCGAGACAGGGAATAATACTTGTCAAAAACTTTGGGTATCTCTTCAGGCGGAATCCCCTTGCCTTCGTTGTAGACCTCAATCAGCAGGCATTCGCCATCATCACCCCGAGATTCCACCGTAATACTGACCCGGATGGGCGCCCCTTTGCGTCCGTAACTAATGGCATTAGACAACAAATTGTGGAATACCCGCTTCATCTGAATCACGTCAATCCAGGCATCCGGCAACGCCATGGCCGCATCCAGCTCCAAAGGCGCGTCCTTTTTCTCGGCCAAAGGCTGCAGGCTGCTCATGACCTCTTTCGCCACCCCGGCCAACTGGGATTTTTGACGGTGTAACTGCACATGCGAGGATTCCAGCTTGTAGAACAGCAGGGTGCTGTTCACCATCTCCACCAGATCATGCACACTTTCCTTGGCCCCCAGCAGCAATTTGCGCTGCTCCTCGTTAATGGGGCCAATGGTGCCATTCCCCAGGGTTTCCAGTACCATTTGCTGGGCCAGCAAAGGGGTTTTCAGGTCATGGGTCAGGGTGGCCACATAGGTTTCCTTGACCCGTTCCAATTCTTTGCTGGTAGAAATATCGCCCAGCACGCAAATGAAACCGGGCTCTTTTTTCCCGTTTTTTTCCTGCACAATGCGGGAAGCGTTCAAGCGCAGGGTTTTAGGGCTAGTCTCCGGCGCGTCGATGATCCGGGTTTCCAGTACATCCGGCAAATCCTGGGCAAATTGGGTGGTGGTGCAAAGCAAGTGAGACAATTCGCTGCATTTGCCCAAATTCGGGCATTGGCATTCAAACAGCTGAAAGAAGTTCCTTCCCTGCAAGGCGACTTCATCTTGCCCCAGCCAGTCCCGAATAACCCGGTTGGAAATCTGCAGGTCCAACCGCTCATCCAGCAGCAAAATGCCGTCTGGCGAAGCTTCCACAATCGTCTCAAACTGCTTCTGAGCCTCTTCCAGCTCAAACTTATGCCGCTTGGAGCCCATAATCACCAGCCCCAGCAGAAAGAGAATCATGAGCCCGCCCACCCACAAGCTGCTCCGCTGAAACAGCAGGGTTTCCGTGGGCGGATTGACCGGATTGAGCTGAAGCCGCCAGGGCTGACCCAGTAAATTAAAGCGGGAGGTATACACCCGCTTGTTGACAGTGCCATCAATGGTGACATGTTCAAACAGCTTCACATTGGCCGGATCGATCAACTGGATTTGATAGGCGGAAAAAGAAGGGGCCAGAGGCTGAAACACTTTCTCCATGGAGATTTCGCCAGCGGCAAACCCCAAAAAATCGTGTCGGGCATTATTGCGGTAAATCGGGATGAAGGCCCAGAAACTTTTAGGATGATTCAGGAATGGAATCAGCCGGGAGGTGGAAGGGCTTTGGGAATTCTTGGCGTTCAGCAAAGCCCGGGTCATGGGCCCCTGTTTCAGCAGGGAGTAGTTGTACAGCCCTGCGTTTTCCGGCGTCAGCGGATACACCTGCCGAATGGTCAGGGAGGGGTCGATATACAACAGGCGTTGAAAGCCCCCCAGGGTGGAGGTGATGGATTTACCGTACTGTTGGAAGTCGTAATGGGTAATGTCGGTAAAATTCTGGTAAACGACTTTCAAGGCGATTAAAGCCGTCACATGCTCTTCCAGAGAGGATTCCACCTTGGCTTGCAAGCGCTCGGCGTCCAGAATCTGCCGGTTGCGCTGATCCTTGCGGAAGCCTTCCGCCAGCAGAGCATCCATCAGCACAATCACGGCCAGCCCGGTCAGCAAGAGCAAGGCCAGCTCTTTCTCCTTGATGAGCCTTTTGAGGAACCCCATACGCTTTTTCCAGCCTGATTACCTAACCTAACTGATTATAGCTTACTCCGTTCCCGCAGCCCCACGCCATTACCCTAGGGGCTACTACACTCTGGAGCGATTCGAGGGAGCCCACGGAGAGACCGTCCGAAAAGACGCCACTCCGGGCGTGTCTGAGTGTCGGAGAGAAACCACACACCCCAGACCACTGGGCATTGGCTCAAGACCATCCGTGCAAAATCGGGAGGGAGGCCTATTGAAAAAAAATAACCGTAAAAACTGAAAGCGGGAATTAATCGTAGGATCCCTTACCCGTGATCAGGCGGGCGCTGTGGCGTCGGGTGAAGAAGGCCCATAGCCACTGCAACATGACCAGTACCTTATTATCAAACTCCACCAGGTACATGACGTGGACAAAGGCCCAAATAAACCAGGCCGGGAAGCCACTGAGATGGACTTTATGCAGATCGGCCACCGCCTCGTTGATGCCAATAACGGCCAGATTTCCCTTGTTGAGATATTTGAAGGGCTGAACCGACTGGCCTTTCTGGCGCTTGAGAATAGATTGGGCCAAATAACGGCCCTGCTGCATGGCCACCGGGGCTACCCCCGGTAAGGGACGTTTATCGGGGGTGTGGGAGTAGTTGGCCAAATCGCCCACAATAAAAATTTCCGGGTGCTTGGGAACGGACAGGTCGGCTTCCACAATGACCCGCCCCCCCCGATCCAGCTCGCAGCCGGTTTTCTCGCATAACAACTGTCCCAGGGGAGAGGCCTTCACCCCAGCGGCCCACAGGATGGTTTCCGCCGGAATATGCTCGGTGTTTCCCTGAGCAGAGAGAGTAATCATGCCTTCCTGAATATCGGTCACAGAGGTGCCGGTGCGCAAAGTAACGCCCAAGCGCTCCAGGGTTTCCCCGGCCTTTTGAGATAAATCCTCGGGGTAGGCGGCCAACACCCGGGGCCCCATTTCCACCAATATAATGTTGGCCCGACGGCAGTCAATGTTCTTGAAATCGGACGGCATACTGAAACGGGACAGCTCGGCCAGGGCTCCGGCCAATTCCACCCCGGTAGGGCCCCCGCCCACGATGACAAAGTTCATCAAGGCGTCCCGCTTTTGGGGATCAGGCTCCTGCTCGGCTTTTTCAAAGGCCATAAAGACCTTACGCCGCATATCCAGAGCTTCTTCCACCGTTTTCAGGCTCTGGGTATGCTGGGCCCAGGCATCGTTGCCAAAGTAGTGGGTCATCCCGCCAGTGGCCAGCACCAGCATGTCATAACTGACGCCCTCGGCGTTGTGCTTCAGTTTCAGGGTTTTGGCCTGCGGATCGATATCCAGCACCTCATCCATGATGACCCGTACGTTGGAAAACTTTTTCACAACGGTGCGCAAGGGGGATGCAATATCGCCCGGAGACAGGCTGCCGGTGGCGATTTGGTACAACAACGGTTGGAACAGGTGAAAATTACGCTTGTCGATCAACGTTACCTTGACCGGCTGATTGCCCAAGGCCTGAGCCGCATACAAGCCGCCAAAGCCGCCGCCAACGATGACCACATGCGGAACCCAGGGAGCTGTCATTTCGGAACGTCCTTCTATCTTGTTTTCAATAAAAATGAACGGTGAGTGAGGAGACAGGGTGTTAACGGAGTGTCAAAAAATATCAAAATGATGGTGTAGGCTGAACACTTTAGTTGGCAGTAGTATTTCACAAAGGGCATCCCCGGATCAAACAGGAATACGCCAACCGGCAGGCAACATTTAGGAATGCTCAAACAGCCCCGTCCGGCTCAGGTGAAAAATCCGCTGTGAAAGCGTGCCAAAGCGTATTTTAAGACCGCCCTGTCAACCGCTCGGCCAGGGTTTGGGTAAACCACCGGGCTCCCTCCGGGGTCAAATGCCGGGGGTCGGCGAAGGTCCCTGCTCCCAATGCTTTTGTCGCCGCTGGTGAATACCGGTTCAGATCGATCCATAGTACCGGATATTTTTTTAATAAATGGGCCACTCCCCGCTGATAATCGGGATGCAGGGGAGAATGCTGAAATGCCTGCACATAAGCTGGGTGGTTCGGCCAGGTCACCAAGGCCACCGGGATGCCCTGATGCTGACAATAAGCCAGCAAGGCCCTGATTTTCTCGAAATTCACCGACGTCTGGGCGTCAATATAGTACTTTCGGGCTTCCCGAACACTATCCGCAATGCCTTGCCGGGTTGTCATGTACGGGCTTTGGGCCTTGGGGTACCAGCCTCCGGATAGCATTTTATCGGTGACCCAGGCCGGTGGGGGCGTGTCCGCCTCATCCAGAGAAGCGGTCACAGCATCATCCGCAGGCGATTCCGCCATGGCCGGGGCATTGGCCCACACCGGCAGACGCTGGGTGACTTGCCGCATCTTGCCACCCACTTTATCCAGCAGGCTGACCGGAGAAAACGTGTTGCGGTATTGCCGCAAACTACTGAAAGCAGAGGTCACTAACTCCTGCTTGACGTTGTCCGCCAACAGCGGATTCGACAAATACGAGAAGAGCTGGTTGGACTCCTGTTCAATGAGCGTTCGGTAATAGAGCGCCGATAAATAATAGTAGCGGGAGTCTGTCTCCTGAATGGAGGGGCTGAGTTCCAGCAACACCAATTGGGGCTTGCCATAGCGTCGTTGATACAACTGAAGGGTGGCCAGCATAATATCGTAGCGATTGTTGGGCAAGCCCAGATTGAAACTTTTCACGCCATGGCCCATGCGAGCATCAAAGAAGGCCGGGATGAAGCCGTTGTTGGTTTGAGAGGTTCCCAGAAACAGCACATTGACCGAGGATGGGCCGTAAACATTTAGCAGTTGCAGCTTGGCCGGTAAAAAATTACCGTACTTGAAATTAAAGCGCTGATTGAGGGGCGAGCAGGTCACCAACAGGGAAACCAACAGATTGAACACGCCAAAGCCCACCACGCCCAGCAGCACAGGTCGCCAGCGCTGACCCGGAGGTGGGGGGGCGGCAGGCGGTTGTGGCATGGAGGCAGGCAAATGCTTTGGGGGCGATTGGTTCATCATCAACATCTAGAATTGAAAGTAAATAAACTGCTGGGAGGAACGCCCCCCCAGAGTAATCAGCCCGTAGAGAAAAATCCCGTAGGCGGCGGCGATGGAGGCCTCTTGCCACAAGGGATGGGTGAGCCGGGGCCGGTAGTAGCGAATCAGGGCATGTCCTACAAAAAACAAAATCACCAGTAACAAGGCGGTTTCCGGGGCCATAAAGGCATGTCCATCCTCCACGCTGCCCGCAGGCGTGGCCAGGGTTTGCCAATGGAAGGGATTGAGCAGTGCGCCTAAAAAATGCCAGGCCTCCTGAAGGGTGGGGGCCCGAAAAAAGACCCGGGTCAGGCACACCGCGTGAAAGGTTATGATTACCGCCAGCGCCGTGGGAATGAAACGATTGATTTTGAAGTAGGCCGCCGTTTTATAGATGCACAGGAATAATCCATTCAGCAGGCCCCAGATTACAAAATTCCAGCTGGCCCCATGCCACAGCCCACCCAGGCCCATGGTGATAAACAGGTTGCGGTAAGTGTTAACCTTGCCGTGCCGATTGCCCCCCAGCGGAATGTACAAATAATCGCGCAGCCAGCGAGACAACGAAATATGCCAGCGCTGCCAAAACTCCGACATGTTTTTGGCGAAGTAGGGGGCGTTGAAGTTCTCTGGCAAGGTGTAGCCCAGTATCAGCGCCGATCCCTGAGCCATGAGCGTGTAGCCGAAAAAGTCGCAAAACAGTTGCACGCTAAACCCGTACAGGGCAATCCAGTTGGTATTAAAAGCCTGCAAGCCGGGATGCCCGAAAATGGTATCGACATACACGGCAATGACATCGGCGATAAACACCTTCAGGAAGAAACCGGTGCAGAAGCGGTGAATGCCCTGAATCAAGCGGGCCTTGTCAAAGCGAGGGTTGTCGTCAAACTGGCGCAGCAGTTCACTGGCCCGCACAATGGGCCCGGCAATCAGGTGAGGGAAAAAAGCCACATAGGTGGCAAAGCGCACAAAGGAAGGATCTGGGGTTTCCTTACCCCGATACACGTCAATCAGGTAACTGATCAACACAAAGTTGGTAAAGGAAATCGCCAAGGGCAGGAAGATATCAAACTGTTGATGGGCGGCAGGCAGGTGCAGCCATCGCAAAATCTGCTCGCTGGTTTGGGCCAGGAAGTTGGCGTATTTAAAGTAAGCTAGTAACAACAACTCGGTAGTCACGCCGAAAATCAGCAAGGACTTTTTAAAGTCAGGCCAGCGAACCATGGCCACGCTCAAGCCGTAAAAGTATAGGGAGTCCACAAGGATCAGCGGGCCGTATATCAACCCGTGCGGAGGACTCCAGCTCATGTAAAACCCATAACTGGCCAGCAACAGCAAGGGCACCCGAAAACGAGGCGGCACGTTCCAGTACAACAGGGCCACCAGGGCCAGGAACAGGATATAAGTCAGGCTGTTAAACAACATACGGCGTCAATCGGGTTTCCCGGGGGGCGGTGAGGAATACACCAATAAAAAACAAAACCGCCCCAAATTGCCACCCATCGACCCCTTCGCCAGCGTATGCCCAAATTCCTTACCCCTGAACAGAATAACAGCGCGCCCTGATTCAACAAGACACGCTGTTACTCCGGTTAGTCAAAGTGTTAATGGAAGGTGGTGGTAGAAAATTGAGCGAGAATTGAACTAGGAATGCGGCAATTTGGCGCTTTCATTCACCAAAAACATGCCACACACAATTGATGATCCGGTTACGATCAAGGCAGCCACGTAAACATCCATAAGTAACCTCCTCATTCCTTTATTTCTTTCAGTCGGGATTTTTGAGTTATTGAGTCGTTATGGCTTTGAAATGGAATTGAAAATAAAGAACTACGTTTTTTGAATTGTCTCGCGCAGCGAGCGACTTTCCCTACGCTTCCCCCGGAAGCTCGATGGTTTTGACATCCCCTTGAAATTGATGATGCTCATATTGTACAGGATGAAGCCCAACCTTGTCACCCGAAAGTCGACCCATAGACGGAATGATTTGAGCATGGCACCTCTGGCGAATTCCCATCAAATCAACACAGCCAATCGTCTCATACCCCCTTGGCCCCATCGCCGCCAAACCCCGGTCCGGCAACTTTAAGCCAACAACAGGACGACAACAGGCATATAGACCGGCTGGTCAATTGCGTGTGGGCTGTCTTTTACCTTCAATCTAACTATCCGCAGCAAGGGCCCACGAAGGAGCCACCATGAAAAAACGGGTTTATCACACCACCTTATTCGGATTAGGACTAACCCTACTGGGGCTAGTCAACGGACTCTTCTGGGGGAATTCGCTCCCTGCCCATGCCAAGACTCCGGCCCCGCCCACCACGGTGGCGCATGTGGATCTGGAGAAATACACCGGCAAGTGGTACGAGATTGCCGCCATCCCCATGTTTTTTGAGCGCAAGTGCGTGGGCAACACCACCGCCGAATACACCCGGCTGGCCTCCGGGGAAGTTTCCGTGTTCAATAGCTGCCAACTGAGCAATGGCAAGCGGCAAAGCGCCACCGGCCTGGCCCGGGTGGTCGATCCCAAAACCAACGCCAAACTCAAAGTCAGTTTTCTTAACCTGCCCCTGTTCGGCTGGCAGTTCTGGGCCTCTGGCGATTACTGGATCATCGATCTGGCCGATGACTACAGCACCGCCCTGATTGGTCATCCCACTCGCAAATACGGCTGGATACTCTCCCGCACCCCGGAATTGCCTACGGAAACCCTGAAGGGCCTCTCTAAAAAACTGGCAGACCAAGGCTACAACCCCTGCGATTTCATCACCATGCCGCAAACCGGTGGCTTCAGTCAGAAACAGCCCCTGTGCGTGGCCGTCAGCCCGACGGCCAAATAATCCGGCGGTTTTAACCGGCCTGCGCTGCAGCGAGAATACTTCCAATATGTTTTCTCAGGATATTGCCTTAAAATGGGCACGTCTGCCTTTGGAAAGGATCAAGCCTATGAACCTTCAGCAAACACTCGGCGCCCTGCTCTTATCGGGCCTGCTGTTTTTGGGTGGCGGCCCGGCCATCGCCAAATCCAAACCGCCCTTGCAAACCCCGGCCAAGGTGGATATGAACCGCTTTTTGGGCCTGTGGTACGAGATTGCATACACCCCCAACCCGTTTGAAAAACAATGCGTCGCCAACACCACCGATGAATACTTCCAGCTCTCGCCCAAATTGCTGAAAGTCATTAACCGCTGCGACACCACGGGCAAACCCTTTATGGCCGAGGGGCGCTCCAAAATTCTGGATGAAAGCGGGGCCAAACAGCGAACCACCTTCCTGAAACTACTGGGCTGGATCTACCTGCCCTTGGGCGATTTCTGGATTACGGCGCTGGATGAGGACTATCAGGCGTTTATCGTGGCCCAACCCTCCCGGCGTTACGGCTGGATCATGGGACGCACTCCCAGCCTGCCGACGGAAACCTTGCAGCATCTGGCCCAAAAGCTTAAAGAGCAAGGGTATGATCCCTGCGAGTTTGTGACCACTCCGCACACCAAGGGGCTGGAGAAGAGTCAATCGCTTTGCACGGTCACCGGGATAACCGTTCCCCATTAAAAAATTTAAATTTTGGTAGGGCTGCCTTCAATAAATCACCCCGGATCTACACCCCCATGCCTGCGCCCATGGGCCGACCTCTGACTGAACAAACTCAACCGGATGGTTGATGAAGCCCCCCGTGAAACACGTTACTTTGAGGATATCTATCCGGTTCCGGGTAGGCCCAAACGAGTGGAAAGAACGGTGGTGGTATGAGAGTGATGCAAACAACTCATCAGTGGAATTCCCTCTGCTCTTGGCCTGGCAAACAGTGGCTACTGGCTGCGGGATTAACCTTGACGCCCTGGTTCGCCCCAGCCTGTTGGGCCGAAAACTTCAATCTGGACAGCGTGGATCTCAGCACCACTCACCAGCAGACCAATATCATCCTGCACACGGGCAGTATTGTGCCGGTGCAAAAAGTGCTGACCTCTGAAAAAAAGCTGATTTTGGAAGTGGATCAGGTCAACGCCACGGAGACCATTCGCACCAACTTCGGCGGGGCCTCCAACATCAGCCACGTCATTCTGCAGCCCATCAACGAGCATAAAATCCGTCTGATTGTGCGGGGTGAAAATCTGGCTCCTCCCAGCGTGGCCTTTACCACCCCCAATAGCGCCTCCGCCCCCAGCGGCCCCGGCTGGAACAACCCCGACAGCTTCGATCAACAGACCCGTGCGGCCTTGAAACAAATTCAGGATAGCGGCATCCAGCCCGCCAATTACCGCCCTGCCGGTAAAGCGGACATGCCCGCGCCCACCAGCGCCCGGCCTGTAGACATGGCCACTTCAAAGCCGGTTGCCGCCAGCAACACGGATACCCAGAACCTTGAAGAGAGCATTCCCTTTGGCGGCTTGGTGGAAAGCAAACCGGCCAAGCCTCTCATGAGCCCATCCAGTGATGAGCCCAAAGCCCCACTGTCCCCCACCCAAGCCAAATCCGAGCAGGCCAAACCCCTGAACCTGCCAAGTCAGGACATGCCTGGCACTCCCGATCCCATTCTGGAAAACGCCAAGAACGGGCAGTACAACAACTACATTCTGGGTGGTATATTGGCCCTGATGGCCCTAGGCGTGGGCGGCTTCGTGGTTCACAAAATCCTGAAGCTCAAGCAGGTCGAGCCTGATCTGGAAGAACTGATCCTGGAACAACACAACGGCAAAAAGGTCAGCTTCCGGGAAATGGCCGACGCCTACCGCAGCAAGCACGACCCTGCCCGTAAAACCGAGCATCCCGAAGCGCCTGTCAAAAACAGCGGCAAAAAGCATGCCGATGACGTGATTGGCCTGCGCTCCCTGAGCCAAATCGAAAAAACACCGATTTTAAAAACACCTGCGGAAAAACCACAGGCGGCCCCCAAAACAGGATCTTCCAGAGCCACGCAACCCACTTCCCCGGCTAAGGAACCCTTTGGCGGCCAAACGCCCAACATGGAACAACTGCTGGCCATGGTGCAAGCGGTCAGCGAACCCAGACAGAAGCCCATGAAAACCCCGGCAGCGCCCAGGCAAGCGGTGAGTCAGTACAAACAGGCCAACCAGCCCGCCCCCAAGGCACCACCCAAGGGCAGCTTCCCGGATGAAACCATGGTCAAGGAAATGAGACGGGCTCAAGCCTTACAGCAGGAGCTACTGCAGCAAGCCCAGCAACAAATCGCCGCAGCCCAGGGCAACACGGTCAAGCCCAAAAACACGCCGGTCAACCGAGCCGCTGCCGCTCAAAAAGCAGTCAATCCGGTCAACTTTAAGAATGCCCCGGCCACCAACCCGCTTAATGCCTCCAAAGTGGCCCAACCAGCCAAAAAAGCCGCTGGTAACGCCCAGAATGGCCCATTACCCGGCAACCCGGAAGTGCTGAACTTCCTGCGCAATGTGGCCGACCTGATGGAAAAAGACGGCAAGCCCCAAATCGCCAACAGCATTCATAAAAACCTGAATCCCAACAGCGT
The DNA here is from genome assembly GCF_003149375.1 of Vampirovibrio chlorellavorus. NCBI lineage: Bacteria > Bacillati > Candidatus Melainabacteria > Vampirovibriophyceae > Vampirovibrionales > Vampirovibrionaceae > Vampirovibrio > Vampirovibrio chlorellavorus. The sequence continues at coordinate 53,824 of NZ_QFWH01000008.1, read as the reverse complement.
AAGATAACAGACTCGAGCCGACTTACAAGGGCTTCTTGGCGGGCAGTCCCGCCGCTCGGGGGTAAGCATCCTGAGTGCGGGCCACCTTCTCAAACACCAGCAGCCGGGAGCCCTGCAGTTGGGGCAACGCAAACGACACGCTCTGCCCATGGCGCAAGGCCAGCACCCGAATGGCCTTTTGCGAGGCGCTCAACTCCACTTCGGCATTCAGCCCCTTCATGGCGATGACCCGACCACCCACCGTGGCCAGCGGAGCGCAGAGTTCCAGCAGGGTGGGAAGTGCTGCCACCGCACGGGCCGTGACCACATCAAAGGCTTCCCGGTAGTCACGCTCCCGGGCCAGCTCCTCACTGCGGGCGTTCAGCACAGTCAGATTGGTCAAACCGAGCGCTTCGGCGGTTTCCTGAATAAACTTGCACTTTTTGCCAATGGATTCCGCCGCCACCACGGTCACATCGGGACGGGCCAGCGCCAGGGGAATGGCCGGAAACCCAGCCCCGCTGCCGATATCCACCACCCGCTGTCCGGCGTCAATGAGCGGAGACAGGGTCAACGAATCCAGCAAATTTCGATCCAGAAAATCCTGCGGAGCGGTAATGCGGGTTAAATTCACGGCCTGGTTGGCCGTCAGCAACAGGGTGTAAAACCGCTGAAACAGAGGGAGACGATCCGCCGGAATGGTCACCCCGATGGCCTGGCAATCGGCGACCCATTGTTCCCATTGGGCGGCTGAGGGTTGTTCAAAGGTCATGACGCAAAAAACTTTCCTGGGGGTTACTGAACAATGTCGCGGAGAGAGTGTCGCCCTCCTCCAGACCGAGGGTTTTTGCCCTGCCAAAGGCCAAAGCACCGGGTTTGCGGCCAAGCCCAGTGTACAATAAAAGAGAGAGAGTGTGGACAATGCCCTGGCCGGCCACGCATTGGATGGCCCCCTGAATGGCCCGACGGATAGCCCATGACAGCCCCCCCCATCTTTATTAGCCCCGGCGTGATTGAGCGCATTGAAAACGGCTCATTCATCCCCTCACGGCGCGCCAAGCCCAGCTCCGCCCCCCAAGAGCGCCGCAACGTCCTGTCCCCGCTGACAGTCACCAAGCGCTGCATTCGCTATGAGCCCCACGTCTTTACGCATCGCAAGCCGCTGATTCTGAAACTGGCCCGGGCCCTGAATCAGGCGGAAACCAAAATCGTGCTGGTGGGTGGCCCTCAGGGATGCGGCAAGACCAGCCTGGTACGGGGACTCATCGAACTGATGGGCAGCCACAACGAGCAGTTACTGTGGTTTGACGTCAACCGGCACAGCGACTTTGAAGAGATTATCCAGTTTCTTATTCACTACATTACCTACGTCTGCGACGCACAAACCCACACCGGCCAGCCGACAAGCCCTTCCAACGCCTTACCGGAAAAAGCCGGGGACGATCCCCTGAAGCGTCTGGAAAAACTGATTGTACAAGTGTCCGGGATGCCCTTGCTCCTGGTGCTGGACAACGTGGAGTACATCGTTGACCCGGAACTGCGCTTCAACTCCTACCCCTTTAAGGAAATGCTCAACTTCCTGCTGACCTTTCCCAACATTAAAATGGTACTCATCGGGGAGCGACTACCCCATGCCGATATGAGCCCCAATCAGGAAGGCGTGTCGGACATTCATCTGGAAGGGTTGCCTCAGGCCGAGACCGTAACATTTCTGGAGAGCCTGAATCCAAAACCGGAAGCCCTACAAACCGATGCGGCGGTGCTGGAAAATATGCTCGCGCCCCAAACCGCCTTAAAACCCCTGCAAGGCCTGTGGCAAAAAACGGAGGGCCAGCCCTGGTTGCTCCAAATCATCCAGCACCTCAACCGCCAGACCAACCTGGATTTTGCCACCCTGAACCGCCTGCTGGAAAACACGCTGGAACAAACCCAAAGCGTCCCCACTGGGCAGGAACCCACCACGCTCTCTACCCTCATCAGCCTGATTTACCAGCGTTTACCCGATCAGCAGCGACGGCTGTTTCAGGTCATGGCCTTTTTGCGTCACCCCGTGGACCCTGCCTCCCTACTGGCCTTGACCGGGCTCTGTTTTCCGGTTTTAGGCCCGACCCGGCTGGAGAAATCGGCCCTGCAGTATATTCTGGAGCATTCCCTGTTGCGGGATTTACTCAAAATAAGCTACCCTCCGCAAGAGGTGCTGGAGCATATTCGCAAGCGCCATCACCTCGAGACCGGCAATAACGCCACCGTGGCGGAAGCGCATCACAAGAAGTTCAGCCCCTGGTACGAGTTGTATCACAGGGTCAGGCTCATCATTTACAGCAGCCTGCCAGCCGGGGAGCGGGAGCGCCTGCACGGGGTTCTACAGGATTTTTATCGGCAGGAAAGAACACAGGAGCCCGAACACCGCATCCTGAAAATTAAAAATCGGGCCCTGCTGGCGGAAGCCAAGTACCACAGCAATGCGGCCCGAGAACGCAAAACCGCCTCCACCGGGGGACTCATCTCCGGCATGGATGAGCCGCCCCTGTCCACCAAAACCTATCTGGCCGGGTTCAAGCAGCCGGTCGGCCCGGTCGATCGTCCCCTCACCCTGTCCGACTACAAAAATATAAACTTGCCCGAGCCGGTTGCGGGCGCTGGCTCAGAGGAGACGCCTACCCCCACGCCGGAGGAAGCGCACTCCTTTTTACACTTACTGCGTGAAAGCAGCCAGAAACCTTTTCTGCCACAGGAACTGGATGAATTAGGCCTGAGTGACGAAGAGAAGCGCCTGCTGCAACAGCATAAAAGCCTGGGGGAATTGCTGCAAGCGGAGGTAGCCGCCTCCGAGGCCCTTTCCCCCAATCCACCAGGGCCCCTCACCCCACCAGAGCCTGTCCCAACGGCCCCCGGGGACGTGCTGTCCGCCGTGGCCAGCGTTCAGGCGGAAGACGAGCAGGAAAAAATCATTCAAAGCCGTCTGGCCTCCGCCGTGGCCGCTCAAAACCACAGTTTAATCGCCCAGGAATTGATTGAACTGGCCCGCTACCGGGCCAGCCATGGCCGTTACGAAAGCGCTGGCTCCTGCCTGCAAAAGGCCCTCAGCCTGAAAGGCAGCGTCCCCAAGGACGTGATGGCCGAGGCCTACCGGCTGAACGGCACCGTCAACAAACAGACCTATCACCACAACAGCGCCTTGTCCAACCTGCTGAAAGCGGCCGAGCAAATCCGCAAGCTGATGTACGAGGACGACACGGTGGACGCCGTGTGGCTGGGCCGTCTGGGGCAAGTCTATCAGGATCTGGGGGAGATTTACGCCTACCGAAAACAGTCCCCTCAGGCCATTGAGGCTTTTCAACACGCCTTGCGCTGGTACCAATCCGCCGATAACCCCTCGGGACAGGCGGAAATTCACTTTCAGCTGGCCGGAGTGCATGACGATCAAGGCGATCTGGATGCGGCCATTGAGGCCTACCAAAAGGCCTTGTCGCTGGATGAAGCCCTGGGCAACCCCTTGTCTGCGGCAGCCACCCTCACCAACCTGTCCCTGCTGTATCAGGACAAACAGCAGTGGTCCTCCGCCCAGGAGTGCCTGCAAAAGGCACTGAAGTTCGATCAGGACAGCCAAAACACCGAGGGGCAATTCAATACCCTGGAGCGCCTCTGCAAACTACAGCGCCACCTGAAGAACTGGCCACAGGCGCAACGCTACGCCCAGCAGGGGCTCAGCCTCTCCATTCAGAACCGATCCGCTCTGTGGCAGGCCCAGTTTTACACCCAATTGGGGCAACTCTGTGAAAGTCAGGGCCAATGGGCCCAAGCCATCCAGAATTTTCAGCTGGCCCTGTCCAGCGGGGCCAATACACTGGCGGATGAGAGCCTGCGCTGGCTCTCCAAGAAGGTTCACGAACTTCATGGCAAAGGTTAAAGACCACAAAGGTTAACGCCCACTCAGCCGGGCCTGCGGGAAGTAGAATTTCAGGATTTGATTATAGCGCTGGCCTTGCCGGGCCATTTCTGCGGCGCCCCACTGGCACAGCCCCACCCCATGACCCGCACCGGTAGAGCTGAGGCGAAGTCGACCGTTAGGCAAGGCCTGAAGCTGAAAACGGGTGCCGGGTAGCTTATCCCAGCCCAACCGCTGACCCAGCCGAAGCCAAAACTGATAGCCGCTCAACCGCTGCGCCCCCACCTGCACCTGCAGGGGCCGACCACTGGCATCCACCTGAGTGACTGTGGGCATACTTTCTGCCAAAGGGGCTTTTTTCGGAATGCTGTTCGGGTAAACCGACTGCCACTGGGCCGCATTAAGTACAGACACCGTGGTCTGGGCAAAAGGGGCCTTGGCGCAATAGGGACAAATCACCCCGTCCACCTGCCCCGACGGCATTGCCTGCCCGGCAAACCATCGAAGATGGCTGGTGTGTCCACCACAACTGGCATGGTAATACGGCTGAATGGCCTGCCCATTGGAAGTCAAAGTCTGTCCCCACACCGCCCGCACCGCCTGTTCGGCGTTGGGTTTCCGGTAAGCCTCTCCCAGATATACCTCCTGCTGGGTGGAGTCCCCCAACACATCTCCGGGCTTGTACCGGCTCAGCCGGGTTTGAGTGAGAACCGCCTGCGCCTTCAGGGCTTCCAACGGCCAACCAGGCCCGGTTTCACTGGAAATAACCACGGCCACATAATGCCGAGCGAGCAGGGTATTGAACACCCTCAACCGCCCTTGCTGGATCACAAACGTCAACGGTCCGCTGTAGCGCCGGGCGGGCAGGGACCGGTCTCCGTGCAGGGCGGTCACTTGAATGGGCTGCCCTCCCATAGCTTGAACGGTCAACCGGGCACCCCGATAACACAGGCTCTGCCGAGGTCCACAGCGGGCCCAAAGGCGTCCCTGCGACTGCCCCACAGTCAGTACCGATGCTGGCACGGAGGAGCCAGCGCCGCCCTGAATCCGCAGGGCTCCTTGCAACCGAAAGGCCTGAACCGTGGGGTGGGCTTCAAACAGACGAACCCGAACCTGTGAGGGCAGGGCAGCCTCGACTGAGCCGGTCAGCAGAGCAATGCACCACCCGGTGGCCAACAGAACGCGCCATGGCAGAATCAATTTAAAGCTGCTCCATTTTAAGTTCTGCACTGTCGGTTCAACCATCGTTCCCAGAGGCCACCTTACACCGAAGCCCAGGGGGCCTGCTGCAACCACTGGCGAGCCGCGGGCACAGCGGCGTCCTTGGCAGTCCCGCTCAACGCCCGTCCGCAAAAAGCCACCACTGGCTTTTCAATGGGGAAAAAGCCCATCACCCAGGACTGATAAAACTCCCCGGATGGCGTGGTGCCGGTTTTGGCGGCCACCCGCCAACGATTGTGCGGGTCCAGTTGTCGGGCCGTTCCCTGCGTGACCGCTGAACGCATGCCGCTTTGCAAGATGCGCCAGGTGGCTGGCTGAAAGCCTTGGATATCGCGTAAAGCAATGTGCCGGGTCATCCGCAAGAGTTGTGCGGCGCTGGGCTGCATGGGCTTGGCCAGACCCAGCACATACAGCTGGGACGAGTGCGTCAATGCCGTGGCCGAGGGAAATAGATAAGCGCTTTCCCGGCTGGGGCCGGTGGGTCGATTGAGCTGAAAGGCCTCAGCGTATTGCAAAAACCGCCGGGTACTCAACACTTCCGCCGCCTGAGCGAAGTAGATATTGCAGGAAGCCGCCAAGGCCTGCCGCATGTTGATTTTTCCATGGGCATGCTGGCAACGATACAACTGCCCCTTAATCCGCAAGGTTCCTCGACACTCCAAGAGCTGATCGGAAGAGAGCAAGCGTTCCTCCAGCAAGGCCGTGGCCGCCACCAGCTTCATTAAGGAACCGGGCAGCCCAAAGCAATTCCCCGGATGATTGGAACCATGGGGCTTGCCATCTCGCAACGCACACCACCAAAAGGGAGTAACAGGCTCCACCGCTTGCCCTTCAGGCCACCGGATTGCGGATGGCAGAACCAGCGCCGCGGCAGTCAGGGCCAAGCCCTTTAAAAAATCGCGCCGGGATAGGCTGGAGCTGGTAAAATAATCGTGCATTTCATCCTCGCTCAAATCGAAGGGCGTCTTGGCCAGTGGATGTTGATGCCTATTGTACGGGTTAGGAGAGAAAATTCCATTGCCAAAGGGACGAAGGGGCAATGACCCGCCGGTCAGCCTCAGGGGAAGTTCAATGCGGACGAGGCAGAGCCTGGTTCTTGGTCTGCTGATGAGCCTGCTCTGCGGACTGGCACATGCGGACACCCTGACCCCCACCCAACTGGTGCAGAAAACGGGACAGGTGTACTTCAGTAACCATTCACCAAGCGCCCAATGGAACGCTTTAGCCCTCAGCTCCCGACTGAATGAGCGCTACTCCAAACCACGGGGGGTTTTTGTCACCCTGAGCCGCAATGGCAAACCCCGGGCCTGCTGGGGATCCGCCTACCCGCAGTATAAAACCGTGTCCGAGGCCACCGTGTACGCCACGTTGGGGGCCCTGAGCAAGGAGTATCGCTATCCGCCCATCCGCGAAAGCGAGTGGCCCCTGCTCCAGCCACAGGTCACGGTGGTTAAGGCCCTGCAACCCGTCAACCGGCTAGCGGCTATCAACCCCCTGCGGGATGGCCTGATGGTGCGTCAGGGAGGGAAGGCTGGGGTCATGCTGCCCGGAGAAGCCAGAGATGCCAACTATATGCTGGTGCAGGCCAAGCTAAAAGCGGGCATTGCCCCCAACGAAAAGTTTCAGCTGTACAGGATTGTTGCCGATGTTTACCAATAAGCCCAACCAAAGCGTTCTCCTCAGCGTCAGCGTGGTCGCCCTGTTATTTGCGGGCGGGGCCATCGCCATTGGTCTGGAGAAACCCACTGGCAGCCTGGCCGGAAAAATCGATCTGGAGCAGGAAGGCTTCCAGTTAAGCAGCTACGACATCAAGGGCAACAAGGTTTACGCCCTGGCCGTGGGCCCACGGGGCGGCACGCTGGTGGAGCGGGGGGTATGGGTCAAGCCGGATGGCACTTTTAAAATCAACCAGCTTCCGGTGGGGGAATACAGCCTGACCGTGCGGGCCCCCGGCTTTTCCACCACCGATGAGCAAGGCCTGTTCGTGGATGAGGCCAAAACCACCCAACTCAAGGACGCCGTGCATTTGGCCATTCTGGAACCCAGCGTCAACATTGCCAGCAACACCCGGGTCTTTACCGGCAAGGAGGTCCCCCACTTCTGGCTGAACGCCATGGGCAGCGATCAGGCCACCGTGCGCATTTATCGCAAGGACATGCTCAGCCTACTGCAAAACAGCCGCCAGAATGGCATGGACTTCAGTGCCGACCTCTCCCTGTACAAGCCTTACCAAAAAAACAGCGGTGTTCTCTTTAAGAACGAAACGCCGCTAAAAACCCTCAGCCGAAAGCTGGAGCGGGATTATCAGGACTGGTCCCACGCCGAATTCAAACTGAATGAGCCCCTGCCCCCCGGCGAATATTTGCTGGTGGCGGAAGTCAGCAATCTGAAGCAAAAGTCGGACTGGAACGTGATGTGGTTCAGCGTCAGCAATCTGGGCCTCATCGTCAAACAGGCCGTGGATCAGACCTGGGTGCGGGCCATCGATTTAAACACCCTGCAACCGGTGCCCAACGCCCAAATTCAACTGCTGGATCGGGATCACCCGCAGTTGGCCCGCCTGGGTCAGGGTAAAACCAACGCTCAGGGGATTGCTTCCTTTCCCGTGCCCAACGCCCGCAAGCGGGAAAGCAACTACAACTGGCTGGCCATCGGCACGCAAGCCAAAAACCGGGCCTTTGGGGGCATCGGCTTCTGGAACGACGCCCGGGATAACTACAGCACCTACTTTTATACCGAACGGCCTATTTACCGGCTGGGGCAAACCGTTTACTTCAAGGGGATTTCCCGCCTGAAAACGGCCAGCGGTTTCCAGACGCCCAAGGCCGGTATGAGCCTGGGCCTGCGCATTGAGGACCCGGACAACACCAAACTCTGGGAAGGTCGGGTGAATACCAACGATCACGGCACCTTCCATGGACTTTACCAAGTGCCCAAAGACGGCAAAACCGGTGCGTACCAGCTCACCATTACTTACCCGGATGGTAGCGAATCCTACGAGCGCTTTGAGGTGGCCCAATACCGCAAGCCGGAATATCAGGTAGACGTTCTGCCCCTGCAACCCCGGCTGGTGGCCGGGGACCGAGCCGAGGCCCGCATTCGGGCCAATTACTACTTCGGGGCTCCCGTCACCAACGCCCGGGTGAAATACACCGTTTACGCCAGCACCGACTGGTCATCCCGCTTTGGCCTGATGCCTCGCCCGGATTACTACGGCTACTTTGATGACTGGGACAACGATGACGGGGTGTTTGAAGACCTGAGCTACGCCGGAGACTACATTACGGAAGGCTTTGCCCAGACGGACGCCACCGGGGAAGCGCTGATTGACTTCCCCACCCAGCCCATGAAGATTGATCCCAATGAGCCTTACAGTCTGGATTATCTGGATCGTCGCTACACCATTCAGGCGGAAGTCACCGACCTCAGTCGCATGGCCGTGGTGGGCAGCGGATCGCAATCGGTGGTGGCCGGAGATTTCACCCTGTTTGTGCAACCCAAGCAATCAGTCACACGGGCCGGAGAGCCGGTGCAAGCGGAACTGAATGCCGTCTATTACAACGGGCAACCGGTGGCCCATCGGGCCATTTCCGTCTCCCTGATGCGCTGGAACTGGGATCGGGTCAAGCAGGAGTACCGGGGCACCAGCGTCCTGGGCACCGTTTCAGCCACCACCAATGCCCAGGGCAAAGCGGCGGTGACCCTGCCCACCACCGATCAGTACTTCAGCGACAACTACTACCTGACGGCCAGAGCCAGCGATGATCACGGGCATACCATTTACGATCAAAGCAGCCTGTGGATTGCCAGCCCCAACCAACCTTATGTCCGAGAAGGGCAACAGGCCCAGCAGGAGGCTTTTTCTCTGAAGTTGGATAAAAAGATTTACCAACCCGGCGAAGTGGCCAAGGCTCTGATTACAGCCCCCGTCAGCGGGAAAGAAAAGGGGCAGGCCATTGTGGCCGTGGAAGGCAGTAAAATTCACACTCTGCAAGTGGTGCCCATGGACGCCACGGCCAAAGTGGTGGAAATCCCGCTAAGCGGCGATTACGCCCCCAATGTGTACGTGACGGCCACCTTTGTGGGCCCCAAGCACCAGTTTTACAACCAGTCGGAAATGGCCATGGTCTCCCCGGCCCAGCATTTTTTAAACCTGACGGTCACCCCGGACAAGGCCCGTTACCAGCCGGGGGAGAAAGCCACCTACACCATTACCGCCAAGTACCCCAACGGCCAGCCAGCCCCCAACACCGAGGTCTCCCTGGGGGTGGTGGATGAAAGCATCTACGCCATTCGCCCCGATGCCGCCGAAGACATCCGCAAATTCTTTTACCCCAGAATTTACAACTCGGTCCTCACCCTGTCCTCCTTCCCGGAAGAGTACTCCGCGGGGCCGGATAAAATTGAGCCCAAGGTGCGCAAGGATTTTCGGGATGTGGCCGGTTGGCAACCGGTTCTAAAAACCGATGCTCAGGGCCTGGCCAAGGCTACCATACAGTTGCCGGATAATTTAACCACCTGGCGGGCCACCGTGCGGGGGATCACCGCGCAGACCGATGTGGGCGCTGCTCTCTCCAAGGTCATTGCCACTCAGGATCTGATCGTACGGCTAGCCTTGCCCCGCTTTTACACCCAGCACGATCAGGCCCGACTGACCGCCATTGTGCATAACTACACCCAGCAGCCCCAAACGGTGGCACTCACGCTGAACCCCTCATCCCAGTTTGAGACTCGGCAGGCCCTCAGCCAAAAGCTGACCATCCAAGCGGACAAGGCCAGCCGTTACGAATGGCCGGTCACAATCAAAACACCGGGACAGGGCACTGTAGCCATCAAAGCCGTTGGGCAAACCGCCGGGGATGCCCTGGAACTGCAAGTACCCATCCATCCCTTGGGCGTTGAGGTAAGTGAAGCCCACAGCGGGCAATTGCCAAAACCCGTGGAGGCGGTGGAAATCCCACTGAAACTCCCACCCAATACCGATCCCCGATTGGCCCAAGTCATCCTGTCGGTGGCCGGTTCCACCATTGGGCCGGTTTTGGGGAGTTTTGACAGCCTGATCGACTATCCCTACGGCTGCACGGAGCAAACCATGAGCCGTCTGGTGCCCTCCATGGTGGCCGTCCAGCTCAGTCAGCAATTAAATCTCCCCCTCTCTCAAGCCCAGCAGGAAAAATTCCGGCAAGTCAGCCTGAAAGCCCTGGGCAAGTTGAAAGACGCCCACAATCCGGATGGCGGCTGGGGCTGGTGGCAATACGGGGAAAGCGACCCTGCCATGACCGCCTATGTCATGGAGGGTCTGGCCACGCTGAAGCAGCTCAACATGCCAGTTGATTGGCACATTTTGCCGGATCAGTGGCAAGCCGATGGCCTCAAGTGGATGCAAGCCAAAGCCAAAAAGTTGGCACACCAGTTGGCCGACCCCAAACTGGCCTCTGAGCGCATTTTACAAGCAGAGCGATTCACCGATTTAGCCTACCTGCAGCAGGTGCTGGCCTTGTACGGTCAAAAAACCGATGCCCAAACCCGCCAGTTCGTTCTCAGTCAGGTTCCCAAGGCCACCCCGGAAGCCCTGAGCTACCTGACGCTGGCCTTTGTCAAGCAGCAAGACACCGCTGCCGCTCTGCAGAGCTTCGCCGCCCTGAACCGTCTGGCCGATCACAGCGCCGACACGATGAGCTGGGATCACACCGCCCCAATGGGCAAAAAACTGGGCTTTGATTCTGCCGATTACACCTATCGCTTCACCGGAACGGAAGCCACAGCGCTGGGCCTGAGGGCCACCCTGGCCATGCGACCTTATGCCACGGTTGCGCCGGACACCCTGGCCGCCATTGAGCGCTGGTTGATGCTGCAACGGGGCAAGGACGGTTGGGACAACACCAAAACCACTGCGCTGGTACTCAAGGCCCTGCTGGAAAAAACGCTGGCCCTGCGCAGTAACCAGCCGCCCAATTTCACAGCCACCTCCAACTTGTGGACGGAAGCCCGTGCTTTCACTCAGGCCCAATTGTACGATCCAGAGTTCACCACCCGGGTCGCGCTAGCCCAACAGCACCCGACCTTCATCAGCCTGCGCAAGGAAGGCCCCGGCGAGTTGTTCTACAGCACCGTCCTGACCTACTGGCAAGCACTACAACCGGGTGCCCAAGTCCCGCAAGTGGCCATGCCCCAAGGGCTCAGCATCCAGCGGAAATTCTTCCGCATTCAAGCGGAACCGGTGGGCCCCAACGGCACCATGCGCTTTAAAATGTACCCCCTGTCCGGCAATCAGGTTCGGGCCGGGGAAACGGTACTAATGAAAGTGACGGTCAACACGCCAGTGGCACTGCCCTATGTACTATTGGAAGCAGCTTTGCCCAGCGGGGGCGAGGTGATTTCCAATGACCCACGGGAATCTCTGCTACAGGAATCTGACGAGGAAGGCCAGTTCTCGGGTGACTGGGGCAACTGGTGGTGGGCCCATCAGGATATTCTGGACGATCGGGTGGTCATGTTCGCCAATAGCGTTCCCGCCGGGAAATCGGAGTTCCACGCCCTGGTGCGCATGGAGCTGCCCGGCACCTTCCAGATGAACCCAGTCAAGCTGGAGGGGATGTACAGCCAGCGGGTCAAGGCTTACTCCGCGCTGGATAGCATTCAGGTCGTGGAGTAACCCCCTTGCTGCCTGCTAAATCGCAACCTAAAGGTCTATCTGTCACAAAACAGCTCTTTCAGCGCCTTGGTCTGTGGAGTGTGCCCATCACCCTACTGGCCCTGTGCTGGTGGGGCAATCCCTTTGCCCAGCCGGTGGCTCAGCAGCAACTCTCCGTACAAAGCCTGTCACCGGCGCAAAAAAACAACCTGCGTACGGCCATCCGCCACCTCAACGGGGTCATCATCCCTGCGGGACAGAGCTTTTCCTTCAACCGCTCGGTAGGCCCCCGCACCAAGGCCCGAGGTTATCAGGCTGCTCCCTCTTATCTAGGTGGTGAAAGCCCCAGCACGGTGGGCGGCGGCATTTGCCTGCTGTCATCGGCTTTATACCAGTTGGCCTTGAAAGCCAATCTGCCCATTGAGCAACGGGTACCCCACTTGCGAACCATCCACAGCGTGCCGCCAGGGCTGGATGCCACGGTGTGGTACGGCGGCGCTGATTTAAAGTTCAAAAACAACCAGCCTCAGGCCCTGCGCATTGCCGTGACTGAAAACGGAAACACCCTGTCGTTGGCCTTTCAGGGAAAACAGGTCATGCAGTCAGCCCGTATTCTGCGAACAACCCGGCAGCCCAACCAACACAGTGTGCTGGTCAGCGTTTTCCGAAACGATCGTATGATTTCACGCGACTGGTACCGCCTGACGCCCTGAGCCTTGTTTCTGAATCAGCAGGGCTAAGGCACTATAAACGATAAAGGCCCCCGTCAGCACCCACAGTTTCTCGTTCTTCTCAGCCAGATTGCCCGCTTCAATCAATTCCGGGGACAACAGACAGATGAGCGTGGTGAGAAAAGCCAACTGAAGCGGCACAAAGCGGCTCTGTTCATCGGTAAAGGGGCCCAGCAGAGTGACGCCAATCCCCGTGACCCACAAGGCAGTCAAAAAGCTGCCAGTGGCTTCGGCGTGTAAAAAATAGTTGGCCAATCCCGCCGACAACAGAGCGATGGCCCCCAAAACCACGGGTAAAAACCCATGAGACAAAGCGGTCTGTGTTTCCGAAGCAGGCTTTGTGGCTTTAAGCAATGACGGTAGCAGCAGCATAACAGCAAATCCAACATACAGGGCCGCGCTGGCGTAAGGATGGGTAATGTTAATGCCGGTGACGTTGGGGTTAAACTGCACAATAAACGTCTGCAATAAAACCCGCCCCACCAAAAACAGACTGGCCAGACCGACCACAGACAATCCAGCGGGCGGTTCATCGCTACCGGTTTGGAGATTGCTTGCCGCCGCCTTGCCCGCCACAGATCCCGTGGCCGATAACAGCGAGGCCGCCAAGACCAGCCAACCCGTGGAACCAAACAGTCGAGAGGCCACCAAGGTGGCCAGCCCCAACAACAGCAGCTGCATCGCCCGAATGCCGACCATTTTAGAGGAGGATACAGACCCCAACGCCGCTAACCCAAACCCCAACAGGCTCCCGCCCGCAATCAGGAAGGCCCAGGGGGACAGGTTGGGTTGTAATAGCGCATTCTGAATGCCCAACCAGGCCAGCAAGCCGGAGGTGATAGAGACAAAGAGGGCTTGCCGTATTTTTGATTCGGACAAGACCGGAAACAGTGAAACGCTTCGTAACAGCACGGCGATGGCCAAGGACAGCAACAATAGCCCCTGCTGATTGGCCCAGCCATTCTGGGGGCTGGTTAAAGCAATCCAGATCGAGCCCACCCCAAAAATGGCGGGCCATAAAAACTCCAGCCAGCGGGAGGAGCGCTCAGGAGAAGGGCCCTCAGACAGTGCCAGCTGAGCCAGCAGCAGGCCCAGCAAATAGGCCTGCACATTCTGGATGGGGATCTGCGCATCGCCAGCCCCGCCTATAAAAAACGCCACTATCACCAGCAAAAGCCCCGGCACCCCCACCGGCAGACTCAAGCCGGACAGCAGCGCCATGGCCGCAAAGCCAGCCAGGGCGAACCCCAAAGTTTGAGCCGCTGCCAGATGCAAGCCCACGGCCAAAAGGGCCGCCAGTCCAAGCAGACTGCCCCCCCAAACCAGCTGCTGGATCTGAGCGGCGGTCCACTGCCAACGCCAGACGGGCTTTCCGCCAGTCATAAAAGGCAGAACCAAGCCTGCCCCACAGGCCAACACCAACCCAGTCCACAATGGAGACGCAATCGTCATAGCCTCGGCCAACTCCCTTCGACACAACCTCACAATTGGGCCAGAGTATAGCACGGTCTGGCCTGAAAATCTGCCGGAGGCCCTCCAGCCAACCAGTGCCCCAGAAATGAAGAAGCCTCCTCTCCGGGGTGCTTTGCCTTATTTCACATATTTGGCGAACTCAAATACAAAGCCCTGCCGACCACATCGGGGCGTATTGGGAATTTGATAACCCCCAAACAGCACAGTATTGTAGGGTAAGGCGTAACTGAAGCCGGTAATCAAAAAGCCCAGGGCGTGCGTGCCCGAGTACCAGTCGCCCTGCAAGCTCAAGCGCTTGGTCACCGGCTGCTCCAGAGTGGCGATGGCCCCCACCGTGGTGCGCCCGAAGATCTGCCGGGTACCCGTACTGACCCCGACCGCCAGCCGAGTTTTCAACCGGGGCGCCCGCGCGCTGAGGTGGGCGTAAGACCAATTGCCGACCCCCTGGCCTTGCAGGGAAACCGGCACCAGCTGGCCCACAGTCAGTTTGAATTCCTGCCGGGGAAATTTTTTGGGGAATAGCGGCACAATCTTCTTCAATCCCACCCCCAGGGTGATGTTATCGGAAGCCGGGGCGTTGACGTTAAACAGGGTCACATCCAGCTCAGTCCCGTGACCCAGCCCGAAAGCCGAATACTCCGTGCTGTTGAGAAAGCGACCGGGCCGCCAGATCCTGAACTGGCTTTCATGCTGCAAAAAGATTTCCCCTTGGGGGGTCACGTCCGCGGAAGGCACGTTAAAAATAGTCTGCTGAGCCTGAGCAGAGCCCAGACAGAGTCCCGCCGCCAGCATTAAGCTGCAAAAAAACCGTCCCCGCCAGAAACTCACCAATGCGACTGCCTCAAACTGTCTCCCACCGTCCCGCCCTGATTAAAAAAACGGCTTCGACATAACCATCCCACAGAGGCAAAGCCCCATCAAGCCCACAGGTTGACATATCCTTGACATCCCGGATTTCCCTGGCGGGGGCGGGGAATTTTAACTGTCCCCGGTTTTTTGCTAAACTTTCATGCACTTGCCCGTTGGGCTTGCTCCAGCTCCCCTATAATGCCCTGAATTCCAGTAAAAAGCGTCCCCTAACCGAAACGCAAGCGGAATTCCAGCCAAAGCCTGTAAATCTGATGCCGAATCCTGCCTTCCCCAACTTCATCGACGAATCAAAAATCGTCCTCGGCCAACTGGCCAAGCCCGACGGCTTCTATGGCGAGATTGTGGCCAGCTGCTTATCAACCACTTTTGAGTCGGTCAATCAATGGGCGGTAGACTTAATGCAGGTGCAACCGAATGAAACTGTTCTTGAAATCGGCTTTGGCACTGGCCAGGCCATCCGGGAACTGGTCAAGCGCACCCCGGTCAGCCGGATCACCGGCATCGATCCCGCCCCGCTGATGCTGCAAAAGGCGACCCAGCTGAATCAGAAAGCCATTCAAAGCGGCAAAGTCCAGCTTTTACAGGCCGATGTGGCTGACTTACCCGATTTTAACCGGAAGTTCGATCACATTCTGGCCGTGAACAGCGTGATGTACTGGCCTTCCCATAAAATGAGCCGCATTTTAAAGGCCCTCAAAAGCCAAATGACCCCGGGAGGACGCATCTATTTTGTGATGCACCGCCATTACGGCCGCTTTGAGCGGGGCGACTTCAACGCCCACATTCAGGAACTTCTGACCCATTTAACCGGGGCCGGGTTCATTGAGGTGGCAGGCACCCGCCAGCAGGTTGCCGATCCCCAAGCGGCCATTGCCTCAGGGTTGTCGATTTGTCTGGCCATTCACGGCACCAACCCGGCGTTCTGCCTCTAGAACCAATAAGCCAGTCAGTGGCTTTACGCCGTGACAACCGCCACGTCCTGCGGCAGGCTGGACGGTTCAGCGGCCTCATCCGGCGGCACCGACGCCACCCGGTCGGCGATGGACTCAAACAAGGTGTGCCGCCTGGGGGACACCATCCTGACTTTCAACGGATTGGGTGCCTCTTGTAAGACACGCTGCACGAAAGCGTTGTCCCGGGCCACCAGAACCCGATCCACCGCCACGGGTTGTCCACGACCATTCACCACCGACTCCAGGGTCATCAGGGCATAATCATTGAGACCATCCCCCGCCACCACCACCCGTTTCAGGTTGGGACACCGTGCCGCCAAAAAGCTCACCGGGGAATGCTTGGCGTAGCCCTGAGGACAAAATTTATGCAAGGTGTCCCCTTCTACGCTGAAGTCAGCCTGAATTCGCTCCTGGCGCAGAGTCTCCAAAATAGCCGAAGCCACCGCCTCTGACTGGGGAACGCACTCCAGGGGGCCGAAGCCGGGATATGCCAGTCGCCGCTCAATAAAAGACCGTATCACACGGCCCACCCGGAAGTGATCCCAACCCGTTTTGGACTGCACGGACTGCCGCCAGTCGGATGACTGAGCGTTCTGCCCCCGCTGTTGCTGTTCCGCAATCTGTGCTATCCAACGATTGGCCGGGAGTGCCTGATGATTGATAAACAGCCCCTCCCCATTAGAGGTACTCAGGGCGTATAGTTTGAGCCCTCGCAGCCGTTCCCCCAAAGGCGCCAAATCTTCAACGCAGCGCCCGGTGTTCAGGTGCAGCAAACAATCACTACGCTGCTGTTGGAAACGCTCGGCCCCCACCAAATCCGTGCTGAGGGTCCCATCATAATCCACAGACAACAAAACCCGGGTCGTGCGGGGATTAAAGTGAGGCTGTCTGCCTGACTGAGGAACGGATAACCGAAGTTGGTCCGATTGCAACAGGAACGCCTTGGGCTTTGACGCTTCTGGCGGGCCGGGCTTGTCCCCACCCTGAAATTGAACCACCGCCGCAGACAGCATGCTGGGCCGGGGAATCTGGAACCACGAAACATTGTCCATGCTGGCCGTTGTGTCCTTTCCGTTGCACTGAGGCCCATCCGGGGCAAACCAGCAAGAGCCCGGGCGGCTGGCAAGTCTCTGCATCGCGGGGCCTTAACTTGCGGGCCTTTATCTGAATCAAACCGAAAAAAAGGCTGAATTGCCAGAAAAAAAGGCTGAGCGCTTTAGCAGACAGTCAGGGACTTCAATGCGGACCCCACTCGTTATAAACTGGAACAAAAAAATTGGGTTACAAGTCCCCTCGTTAAAACCATACCGTCAAAGGGCCAGAAGGAAAGAGGCACGCATGTTTTTACACACTCGCCTGAAAGTTCGGGACATTGAGCGGGCCATCGCTTTTTACAGCCGTTACTTCAATATGACCTGCCGCGGGCGAAAGACATCCCCCCGAGGGAGCCAGTTGGCATTTATGCAGGTGCCGGGCTCCCCGACCGAACTGGAACTGGCCTATTTACCCTGGGACCCAGACTTTCAATTACCAGAAGATATTTTCCATCTGGCCTTTCAGGTAGACAACGTCCCGGATGCCCTTGAACAAATGCGCGCGGAAGGCGTTAAGATTACCGAAGAATGCACGACCATGCCCAACGGACGGTCCATGGCCTTTATTGAAGACCCGGACGGGTATGAAATCGAACTGCTCTCCGGTCAACCCGACTAACCCCACCATCGCCATTCCGGACCACAGTCGCCAAAGCAACTTGTTTATTTTATAGTTAAAACACAACTGTGTATTGCGTATTGCAAAGTCTTGTCTTGATAACATAGGAACAATCCCCATGCGTTTTTCCCGTTCTACTTCGCCGCTTCTCAGTCTGCTGCTGGCCGGAACCGTCATCTGCTCATCTCTGCCCGCTCAGGCCCGTGAGTTTATCACCCCCTTTGATTTTCAGGCCCTGGAACAACAGCCTGTGGCTGTAACCAAAGAATACGTGGACACCAAAAGTCCAAAAACCAGTACATTTTCCCGCAAGGAGTCGGTCAATGGCGTCCACCGGGTCGGGATCGTGGGCTTTCACGTGGTATTTTCCGAAGTGGTGGTGGAACAGACCAATGGCAGCACCCTGAACGGGATTCGAACCGGAAACTGGAGCGATAACCGCTGGGAGCTTGAGGTCAAAAACATCACACCCGAGGTGCGTCAACAAATCACCGAGGCCATGTACCGGGAATTTCAGGAGCGACTGGCCCAGCAGGGTTTTGAACTCGTCCCCCAGGAGCAAATCGCCAACAGCGCCAACTATCAGGCCTTCGTTCAGGAAACCCTGACCCGGGGCAAACACAACGATGACCTGACCAGCAACACGCAACGGGCCACCAAATTCGGCAAGAACACGGTGTGGTCTGTGGTTCCCCAAGGGTTCCCGCTGGAGCGGCTGGACGTCAACAGCGATATTTTTGCGGGCGCCAAACCCAGCTTTGTGGATGGCATGAAGCAAATCGGGGCCGGTTTTGCCCAGAACGGGGAAACCAAAGCCAAGAGCCGAGCCTATCAGGATTTCTCCGATTTCACTCCCATCGCCGTCACCTACTATGTGGACTTTAAAAAACTGAAGGCCATCGGCGGCTATCTTCCCGGGAACCCCTTTGGCAGCAGCGCCAAGGACTCCACCTTCGGCCTGTCCATTAGCCCCGGCAGCCATGTCCGGTTTTTCACCCGGGTTGGTGAGAACCAAACCGCCTACAGCGCCAACTACCAGCTGAACTTCGTCCTGAAAAAGCCGGTTCAAAACGTGGACCCCGTTGGACTGGTGCGTTTTGATGGTCAAAACTTCGGGGCCCAGGCTCTGGGCTTCGCTGCCAATATGGCCATGCGCCAGATGGGCGTATCTTCAGCCATTAAAGTGCGCAAGGTACGAGAATACGAAATGCAGGTTGAGCCCGGTCTGTTTAGCGCTCAGGCCAGCAAGTTGCTGAGTTCCGTAAACCAGATGATGAGCCTGGCCATTGCCGCCGAAACACAGACCTCGCCCAAAGCGGCTCCGGGCCCCACTTCAGAGCCAGCCACCACAAGCCCGGCATCCCCAGAGGCCCCGGAGGAAAGCACGCCAACAACAGAGGTAGAAGCTCAACCCTCTGCCGCCGATGCCAGCCAGCAATCGCTGAACGGTTCCACGCTGGAATAAGCAAGCCAATCGATACCCGGAAAACCCGAAAAGAGGGGCGTTCCCAATGGGAGTGCCCCTCTTTTCCAGAGATTTTTAAAAATATGAAGCCAAAAAGCCAGCGAAGTCTAGCGCAAGCAATGTACAAACTGCTTGTTGGCCGCAAAACATTGAGAAGCCTGAGGTTTATCGCTGGCCTCGGTGGTTTTGGTCTCTTTGGCAGTATCGGGCTGCACCATCAGCAAAGCGCTACTCTCTTCCTTGCCCGTCGTGGACAGGTCAACATAGGAATAATCCGACTTCAATGACGCATCCACAGTGGATTCCGCCTGGGCCAGAACGCCAGCGTTCACCAGCACGGCGGCCATTACCAGGGACAGGCTCAAAACTCTCATAGTCTCTCCTTTTTGAAACACATCCATTTGAAATCTATCCCTCAATGGGGCCTCAAATGACATCATACTGATATAAAAACAGGGAAAAAAGTAGAATTGACCATTCTTGCGGTTTTGTAACCGTGGTTTCACTTTCCATTCTCACACAAGGGTATTTTACCCCTAAACGGCCACTTTAAAACGCTCTACCACCACTCGCAAGCGACCAGCCAGCTCGGACAGGTCTTGTGCCGTGGTCTGAACATTGATGGCTCCTTTTTCAGTAGAAACACTGGTATGGTTGACCTGTTCCACTTTTTCAGCCATCTGTGCCGTACCAGTCGCCGCACTACCAGCGCCTTTGGCAATTTCATTGGTCCCCTGGGCCAGTTCTGCGATATTGGTGGCAATCAGGCTAACACCCTGGTCGGCCTCGTTGATCTTGATGGCCACATTGGCAGTGGTTTCAGCCACCTCTTGCACATTGCGGGTCACCTCACCAGCCGATCGGGCGGCTCCTGCCACGCTCCGGGTGATCTCGTTCACGGTGGCGGTCTGTTCCTCCACGGCACTGGCAATGGTGGAATTAATATGGTTGATCTCAGAAATAATCACCAGAATCTGCTCAATGGCGCTCACCGCCGCATGGGTGTTAGATTGCATATTATCAATGCGGGAGCGAATGTCCTCCGTTGCCTCCGCCGAACGCTTGGCCAACTCCTTCACCTCATTGGCCACTACGGCGAAGCCTTTTCCGGCATCACCGGCGCTGGCGGCTTCAATGGTGGCGTTCAGGGCCAGCAGGTTGGTTTGTGAGGCGATTTCCTTGATCACACCCAATACATTCTCAATCTCTCGGGCGGAATCTCCAAGGGCATTGACCGTCTCGCTGGTGGTTTTGGCGGTTCCTTCAGCCACGTTGGCCACCTTGGCCGCTTCAGCGGCGCTTTGAGAGACTTCATTCAAGGAGGCGGACATTTCCTCCATGGCCGAAGCCACCGTGGTTACGGACGTGGACATTTCTTCAGCCGCGTCCGCAATAGACTGCATGCGAGTGGATACATCCTCAGCGGACGTTTTCACAATTTTGATATTATGCTCCACATTGCTGCTGGCCTTGGAAACTTCGCTGATATTGGCGCTGCTTTGCTCCACCGCGGCGGCCACGGTTTTCACGCTATCATCCACGGTTTCACTCAAATGGCTGGCCGTTTCCGACAACTGGGTCATGGTCATGGCTTCCTGCTTCATCTGGGTAGAGGTCGCCGACAGACTTTCCGAGGCGGAAGTAACCTGGAAGGCGTTCTCCCTGACTTCACCAATCAGCCTGGAGAAGGCCTCTGCCATTTGATTAAAGGCGTGCCCCACATCGCTCAATTCATCACGGGTTTCCACCTGAACGCGCTGGGTTAAATCTCCGTTAGCCAAACGCTTGCTGGTGCTTTCCAGACCTTTCACCGTTTGCACCACAGCCAAGCGGAAACTCGCCATAAAGTAAAAAATAAACAGAAGAACCACGGAAGAGACCAACACCATAAAATTCCACGGCTCATTGGTGCGGTGTATCCGCTGGTGCAACAGACGAATCATCACTGAACTGCCTTTATCATAAAACGCAGAGGCATACTGAGAAGCTGCCAGAGACAAATTGGTAATTTTGGAAGTCGAGGCCCGGAAGCTCATGGAACTCCCCCCCTCTCCCCCAGAGGTACGCAAGGCAGCCCGGGTATAGTCAATATATTGGCTCAAGGTTGGAAAATACTGGCCAAAAACCGGTTTCAGCTCAAAGCCAGCCATCTTATCCCTGGTTGAGCCCAACGTCGTATCCAGATTCCCCTGGATTAACGCCAAGGTATCAGCCAAATGAGTCTTTAGCTCAATGGCCTTTTCAACATCCTCAAGACTGACACGGCCTTGACGGTTCAGGGCCAGCCCGTGATGATGCAGTTGGTTAATATACTGAACCAGCACCGGCAAGCGGTAAACCACCGTATCCATCACATAATAAGCGTCCGTATCCGGGTCCAGAACCAAATTGGAATTGGTGCCCACTGTACTAATCAGGGCAATGGATTGACTAAGCAGCTTATCCACAATGGCATAACGCCCGGCATCGGTTTTATCCCGGGCATTTTCCGAATTCACAAAATCGGCATAAGCCGCCTTTAAATCCGAAAAAGCCTGTTTGGTAGAGAGTAAAGCACCTTTCTCTTTCTCGATTCCTTCCACGGCAGCCCAGTTTTTCTCCACAGCCGACCACGCCTGAGAACCCGGGTTTGCATCCATTAAATTGTATTGATTCACACTAAATAAAAAATTTTTGACCGGGTTAATGTATAACAGTCCGGCAATTTCTTTTCTGGCAAAGTCATTAGATCCTTCAACATAGCCATTCAGGACATAGACCGGGGTTGCCAACACCGCCAAAAACAACAATGACAACATCCCAAACTTCATGCTATAGGAAAAGCAGTTAATCAGCCTAACCATCGGCTTACAGATGAGCGACAACATCTTCCAACTCCCAAACAATCAATTAAAAACAGATTCATTCAACTTGCCCAATCAAAAATGAAAATGATTCAAATCAAGAGCAACATCTTTAGCAATCACTTTAATAATGCAAATTTATCGAGGTTCTGGTAAACCTCCATCTGCAGGATTTTAAGAGGCGTCTGAAGCTGTCGTAATAAAATGGCCTAAGCAAACACTAGCAAAAGTAGTAAGAGGTTTATGTCCTCCGTGGATAGGACAAGCGGAAAGGCGCAGGCAAGCGGTAGACAGCAGCCTACTCTAAACAGGGGAAGTTCGATTCCATTTTCAGCAAATGAAAACAAAATCTTGTATATTGATTCCAGATATGTTTCTAGCCAACCAAGATCCATTTCCAAACGGAAGAAAAACATACCATTCAACAACGTACAAAAAAGATTAGCTAAAGCGTTTAGGCACTGTTTTCCCTTAGGGTCACCGACGCGGCCCAGGGATATTGAATGCGTGTATTGTGCAAAAGTGTTAATTGTTGGGAGTGTAAAAGAACCCATGAGATCCTTCTCGTTTGCCCATACCATAAGGGTTGTCCCGCTGCTCTTATCAGCCGGTCTTTTCCATTGGGGCGCATTCGCCGATGAACCGGTAATGCCCTATACCGCCAGTGAATTACCCGTTATGGCCACTACTCCCAACCTGGTTTACGGAAGCTACGGACCACAAGTCAAACTGGATATTGAAGCGCTCAAGAACACCCCGGAACCCTTCTATATTCAAAAGGATCTGGAGGGAAAACTGGCCGAGGGAACGCTCTCTGTGCCGGGGGTGACGATTGAGTACGGCCCCCCCCTGAAGTGGCAGAATCAAGCCCTGCCCCAGACTGAGCCAATGACATCCGCCAGACTGTCTGAACTGGCTAAAAAAGAAATCGCCCAATGTGCCGATGATGGGTATTTATGCGATGTCAGCGCCCGAATGGCAGACCAAAAAATTGTGTTGACTGTGACGCCCATGCTCGTGGGCAAGGTGGATATCTCGCTGGAGGACAAGTGGCAAGGTCGGGCCCTCAGCCATTTAACCCGAGGCATTCATGAAAATGAGCCCTTGCGACTCTCCGCTTTAAAGCGCCAGATCCGACTGATTCAATCTAACCCGGACTTAAGTTTTGATACCGAGCTGGAAGTGGAGCCCTACACGCATCAGGTTGACGTCAAAATTCATGGCGGAGAATCCAGAAAAAACCTGCACCTCATCGCCTCGGCTAACAATCTGGATCAGGTCATCTTCGGGCGACACTTTGGTGCCGCCACCGCGGTTTCCAACAACGTGACTGGTCACGGGGACTCCCTGATGACGGGTTATGTGCAAGGTTACCGTTCCTGGGGTATATTCAACCGGTACGAATTCCCCATTCGTCCCTCTCTGAGAGCAACCCTGGAAGCACAGTACGCCAGTATTACACCCTTTCAAAGCTTGTACACCCAGTTTGACACCCATGGTTGGGCCTACCGGATATCTCCGGGCCTGAAATACACCTTCCTGGATCGTCCCAACCTCAGAGCCAGCGTTGATGTGGCCTTTGACTTGAAAAACTCAAAAAGCCACTGGGGAGAAGGCTCGCTGGAACGTGAATACGTGCGCACCCTGAGAGCCGGAATTAACTATGATCAGAACATCGGTAAGACCTATCTGTCCACTCGCAGCGAATTTGCGGGCGCTGTGCCCATTTGGGGCGGCTCCTTGTCAAACGATCCACGGTTGTCCTGGTTCAAGGGGGGTAGCCAATACTTCCGTTATACGGGCTACGCGGCACTAACCCGTCCTTTGCCCCTGAAGTCCACGGGTCTGTTTAACATACAGTGGCAATTCACCCCCAACGGGCTATCCAATTTTGATGTGGGTGGTTTGGGAGGCACTTTCTATGGGCGTGGTTACCGGGAAGTCTACTTTTTCGTGGATCGCTACGTGGTTATGACCAGCCAATTGCAGGCACCCGCATACTTTATCCCTAAAAAATTAAAACTGCCCTTCTCGGATAAGACCTTACGGGATTCCACGCAAATGCTCACCTTTGTGGATTATGGCTACGGGCAAATCGCAGCCCCAGCGGATGGCGTTGACGCCAACTACAAAGTGTTCTCAACGGGTATCGGTTTACGGACCCAACTGACCAACCGCATCAGCGGCAGGTTGGATCTGGCCTATCCCATCATCCGCATGGTGCCCTTTAGCCAAAAGCCAAGACTCCACTTTGGAGTGGATATCGCATTACGTTAAAGAGAATATACTGAAAGGGCAGCCTAAACTGAAAGCCTCCGCACAACCCTCATCAACAAAGGTCGTATTAGCCATGCAAACTGTGGTCAATGAAAAAGAACTTCGGTTAATTTCTGAAGAAAATTTTAACTCGACGTTTATTGACGCCTTGCAAAAGAAAATGCTGGAAGCCATCAACGCCAATCCGGACAGGGATGTCGTTCTGGACATGCGGCAAGTGGAACTCATCGACTCGCTTGGGCTGAAACTGTTGATCGGTCTCTACAAAACCTGCCAGTCTCAAAACCGCCTGTTAAAACTCGAAGTTGTAAATCCCAGTGTCCTCAAGGTCATTCGGGTCTGCAAACTGGAGCAACTGATTCATCTGGAGGAAAATTGAAAAATGAGCAGTATCAACGATGAGTCGTTACTCCTTGAGTTCGTAATTGAAAGTCGAGAACATCTCTCTTCAATCGAGCCCGATTTATTGGCGCTGGAAGAAGGTGGCAAGTCAGTCGATCCCGAGATTATTAACCGGGTGTTTCGGGCTATTCATAGCATCAAAGGGGCCTCCGGGTTCTTTGGTCTTGAGGCATTAAAAGCGCTTAGCCACAGCATGGAAAGCGTTCTAATGATCATGCGGGATGGAAAACTGGAACCCACGGCAGCGGTCATGGACCCGCTTCTCATTGGCGTGGATCGCCTGCGACTCATGCTGGATGAGATTGGAAACAGCGAGAATGTGCCCTTTCAAGATGTGGTTGAGCAACTGGAAAGCTTAATCAATCCCAGAGCCATGGTGCCCATCGAAAAAGTATCCAAAGCGGGAGAAGAGAAGCCGACTTGTAACAGCCCTGAAGAAGAGAAGAGCCTGTTGTTCGCTGACTCTGTCGCCATTAATTCCGCCAAACAAAATGGCCATAAAATCTACTCCATCAAAGTGTTTACAGACAACGATCTGGCATTCCAGAATCGCAGTCCTCTTCAGTTTCTGGACTTGCTGATGACTACCGGCAACGTGCTGGACACGGCGCTGGATATCTCCGGCATCAGCGGACTGGAAAACTCCCTGGATGAAGCGCTGCCCTTTCTATTTCTTTACAGTTCCGTGTTGGAAGCCGACTTGCTCTCCATTGCTTTAAATATCCCTGAGCAACAAATCTCCGAGTTCAAGATCACGGGAGAAGAGCCTCCCCCCAAAAAGGTGAACAGTGGCGCTTCAGAAATATCGAAAGCAACGGAAAACGCAAATACATCATCCCCGGAAATAAATACAGCGCTGACCGCCCTCCCTGCAAAAGCGGAAGAGAAGCCCGCTCCTCCAGCCAAGGCCCCGGCGACCGAAACCACTTCCAAAGCCCTTTCAAAAAGCAGTGCCGGTGCGGACAGCTCCAATGACAGCATTCGGGTCAAAGTGGATCTGCTAAACCGCCTGATGGACTTGGCCGGTGAAATGGTCTTGGCTAGAAACCAGCTGGCCCGTGCCATCGAAAACAAGGCCCTCAGCGACAACCACGAAGGTCTGAGCGCCATCATTCAGAATATCAACCTGGTCACCAGTGACCTGCAAGAACACATCATGCAGACACGGATGCAGCCAATTGCCAGTGTTTTCGGCAAATTCCCCCGGGTGATCCGGGATCTTTCCAGAAGCCTTGGTAAGGAAATTGCCTTACAGATGGTGGGCGAAGAAGTGGAACTGGACAAATCCATACTGGAAAGCCTGTCCGATCCGCTCACTCACCTGATCCGGAATTGCTGCGATCATGGCATGGAAAAGCCGGAACAGCGTGAACAGGCAGGCAAACCCCGCCAGGGAACCATCATCCTGAAAGCCTATCAGGAAAGTGGCCATATCAATATCGCTGTCATTGATGACGGGGCTGGTATTGATCACGAACGCGTCGCTAGCAAAGCCCTGGAAAAAGGAATCATCACGGACGCCACACTCCGCCAGATGAGTGTACAGGAGCAAGTCAATCTGATTTTCGCCCCGGGTTTTTCCACTGCGGAACAAATCACCGATGTATCCGGTCGAGGGGTGGGTATGGACGTGGTACGTACCAACATCGAGCAAATCGGCGGCAGCATCAGTATTGAAACAGAAAAAGGCAAAGGCACCACCATTCTGTTAAGACTGCCTTTGACCCTGGCCATTATTCCATCCCTGGTGGTGGAAAGTGCCGGACAAACTTTTGCGGTTCCGCAAATCAATCTGGTAGAACTGGTCTGCGTCAAGGCCTCCCAAATCGCCACCCGCATCGAAAAAGTAGGTACCGCCTCGGTTCTCAGGCTCCGGGGTAAGCTGTTACCACTCATCAAACTCAGCACCACCCTGGGACTGGATGAGACGGTAACTCTCGAAGCCCACCCTGAAATGGCAGCGCCCATGGCAACACCGGAAGTCATTGTAAACCGGCGCGAAAGCATTGAGGATCAGAGACTGCTGGCCGATCATCCCAACTCGCTCAAAGAACGCCGCAGCGACGGTAAAAGCGATTACAACATCCTGGTACTCAAGTCAGGGAACATGCAATATGGACTGATTGTAGAGTGCATCCGAGATATCGAGGAAATCGTGGTCAAACCACTTTCACAGTTTATCAAGAACTGCAAATGCTTCTCGGGCGCCACCATTATGGGCGACGGACGGGTGGCCATGATTCTGGATGTTAGCGGGCTGGTCGCCACCTCTGGACTGTCCTTCTCCGAGATTAACGCGGAAGAGGAAAGACGGCTGCAGGAAAACGCTTTCCTCAACGGCCATCGAGCCCAACAGCAAAACCAGTCCATCCTGCTCTTTAACAGCGCGGAACAGGAAATTTTCGCCCTTCCACTGTCTAAAATCCTCCGACTGGAGCAGTTCAAAATGTCTGACGTCGAGCGGATTGGGAATCGAAAATTCCTCCCCCATCAGGGAAAAAGCATTCTGCTGATTTTTCTGGACGACTATTTACCGGTCACACCTGTTTCCCAAACGATTGAAGAGGCCTTTCTGATCTTGCCTCTTGAAGGCTCGGGTCAGGCAGGTATCGTGGCCACCAGGATTATTGACGCACTGGATATAGCCGTCGAACTGGAAAAATCCTTTATTCAACATCCCGGCGTTCAAGGGTCCGCCGTGATTAACAACCACGTGACATTATTCCTGAATTTTGCGGGCTTACTGGAATCCGCCGGAATGCTTCAAGCGAGTAATAGGAGTGATCAATGGCCAACCGATCATTTACAACATTCTTACTAAGTGGCCAGCTCTTTGGCATCGACATTCTCATGGTGCGAGAAATCAACAAGCAGCTGGAAATCACCCCGGTTCCTCATGCCAACGCCTACATTCGAGGACTGTTGAACCTGCGGGGACAAATTGTGACCATTCTGGATCTGAACAAACGGCTTGGCCTGGAAAAGGCCACTGTCGCCCAGGACTCTCACAACATCATCCTCAAAACGGAACAGGAATTACAAGCTCTGGGTATTGAGCCGGATCAAGGGGATTTCGCGGCCACATCCGATAAAGTGGGATTATTGGTAGACGATATTCGAGATGTTGTCATCGTCCCGGAGCAATCCATTGAACCCCCACCGGCCAACATGGGAAAAATTGACGGTCAGTTTTTAACCGGCGTCATCAAACAAAATAACTCCCTGGTCGCAGTCCTCTCCGTTGATAAACTCCTGAAATAAGTCCTGGTGCCGAAGGTAAGAAACATTGAGCCCTATGACTGACACATTAAATGTTTTGATTGTAGATGATACGGTCACCTACCGCAGTATTCTCAGCAATATTGTCAGTAATATCCCCGATGCCACTGTAGCCGCCACCGCCAGCAACGGAAAAATCGCCCTGGCCAAACTGGAACATTTGAAGGTGGACCTTGTCCTGCTGGATATCGAAATGCCGGAAATGGACGGACTGGAAACACTGGGCATACTGAACAAAAATCATCCGGACATCGGGGTGGTCATGGTCAGTGGTTTAAACAAATCCAGCGCCGATATCACCATCAGGGCCCTGGAATTGGGAGCCCTGGAATTTATCCCCAAACCGGACGGGATCAATGTTGAAGACAGTAAAAACGAGTTGCAGCAAAAACTAACGCAAGTCTTTCGTCACTTCCGGTCCAAACGGCTTGCCAGACTGACTACCACCAAGTCCACGGTAACACCCACCCCGATCCTGAACCCTTCTACCAACCAGAATCCGGTCATCGCATCGCCGCCCTCTAAACCATCCAGCCTCCCAACAGTACCCGGCCACTTTGACGTGCTGGTCATTGGCGTTTCCACGGGGGGACCCAATGCGCTATCGGAGGTATTGCCCATGCTTCCAGAGGATTTAAACATTCCGGTTCTGCTGGTTCAGCACATGCCTCCCATCTTTACGGAGTCCCTGGCCAGCAGCTTGAACCGAAAATCCAGATTAAACGTCAAAGAGGCAGCGCACCATGATCTGGTTTTACCCAACACTGCCTATATCGCTCCCGGTGGTAAACACATGGAAATTTTTAAAGCGGGCCATGATGTCAAGATACTGATTCACGAAGGCCCGCCGGAAAATAGCTGTCGCCCGGCCGTCGATGTGCTGTTCCGATCGATCAGTCCCGTCTATGGCAAAAATGTCTTGTCACTGATTATGACCGGCATGGGAAGCGATGGCGCTTTGGGTGTGAAAAGCCTGAAGCAAACAGGGTGTTACTCTCTGGTGCAAAGCGAAAAATCGTGTGTGGTCTACGGCATGCCCAAAGCCGTTGAAGAGCTTCGACTGGCCGATGAGTCGGTGGATCTGTCCTTGCTGGCTCAACGCATCACACAACTGGTGAGGAAAGGACGAGGCTTATGACCTCTCTGACAATTTCAGAAACAGAGCTGACCCTGTTTCAAAAATTCATAGAAAAAGAATGCGGCATCACCATCAGTAGTGACAAGGCCTACCTGCTGGAAACCCGTCTCAGTAGACTGGCCATTGAAAATGCCTGTCTCAATTTCAGCGATCTTTACAAAATCAGCCAAAGTGATCCCGGCATCAAGAATAAAATTATTGAGGCCATGACCACCAATGAAACCCTGTGGTTTCGGGATCAATGGCCCTATGAAATTTTAAAGGAAGTTATCTTTCCAGAACTCTTGCAAAAAATTAAAAACGGGGAAAAAAGGCAAATCCGCTTCTGGTCAGCCGCCTGTTCATCCGGGCAGGAACCCTACTCCATCTCGTTAATCGCCCACGAATTGGCACGACTGGGAAAGGGCAGGGAATTAACCAGCGGCGCCTTGTCCATTACGGCCACCGACCTCTCAAAAGCCATACTGTTTATTGCCAAGGCTGGCCGATATGATGCCCTCTCCATTTCCAGAGGCATGCCGGAGGAACTCAGGGAGCGATACTTCAAACAGGATGGCCGGGTTTATGTACTGGATGAAACCGTCAGACAGATTGTCCAGTTTCAACAGCTGAACCTGATGAATCCGTTCACTGAGTTGGGTCGTTTCGATGTGATTATGCTGCGAAACGTGGCCATCTATTTCTCTACGGAGTTTAAAAAAGAGTTATTCAAAAAACTGGCTCAGTGCCTGAATCCGGATAGCTATCTATTTATCGGGGCTTCCGAATCATTGATCGGCTACAGTGATGACTTTGAAAGACTGGAAGCATGTGGCGGCGCTTACTATAAACTCAAAAGGAGCAGATAGCGGATGAAAGTTCTGTCTGTAGATGATTCCGCAATCATCAGGAAAATCATTCGGGGCAGCGCCGAAACACTGGGGCTGGACTTTCTGGAAGCGGGAGATGGACAGGAAGCGTTAAACCTTCTGGATAACGAGTACCCGGATGTCAGCCTGATTTTACTGGATTGGAATATGCCGGTAATGGATGGCTTCACCACGCTACAGTATCTGAAAGCGGATGAACGGTTCAAGTCAATTCCGGTCATGATGGTCACCACCGAAGCAGAGCGAGCCAACATTGTGCGCGCCATTCAGGCAGGGGCTAAGCATTACCTGGTCAAACCGTTCAGCCCGGAAGACCTGATGACGACCATGCTGGAATGCCTGGGCGGCTCTCTTTAAAGTTTAAAGTCAAAATCACTAGGAGACATAATGAGCGAAGTTTCTGAAAAAAAAGTACTGGACGCCAAACTGGTAAACGCCTTAATCAAATCCACCCAGGATGTTTTGGGAACCATGGCCAACACCACGGTTTCCGTAAAAGAGGTCCGCCCACAGGCCTCCTATGTGGCAGGAGGCGATATCTCGGCATTGATTGGGATTACCGGTGAAGGCGGCGAGGGCATGGTCGCATTGTCGTTTCCCATCAAACTTGCTAATCTCATTGTCTCCCGCCTGATTGGAGCCAACGCAGAGGCCATTTCCGCGGAAGATCGTTCGGATGGCATTGGTGAACTGGTGAACATGATTTCGGGCAACACCAAAACCTCTTTGTCGACGGAAACCAACTCGAATTACCGATTGTCTTTACCCAGCATCATTTTGGGTTCTGGTCACGAGATTTCCGCCAGTCCCAAAAACTGCCCGTACCTGTGTATTGTATTTGAAGTCGAACAACAAAGCTTTAGCCTGCAAGTCTCTTTCAAGTTTACGAACTAGCAGGCAGCCCCCAATTTATCCATTCCAAAGCCGACAAGGAGTCCCTGAAATGAGTTCGATCAAAGTTCTGGTAGTTGATGATTCCGCCATTATGAGACGGGTCATCATGGGAATTCTCAACAGTATGAATATCGCTAATGACAATATCGAAGAAGCCACAGATGGTTGTGAAGCGGTTGAAAAAGCAGCAAGCCAGCAATACAGCATTATCCTGATGGATTGGAACATGCCCAATATGCTAGGTATAGACGCCGTTCGCAACATTCGCGCCTCTGGCAACAAAACCCCCATTTTAATGGTTACCACCGAAGGCGAAAGAACCAATGTCATCACGGCCATACAGGCAGGAGCCAATAACTACCTGGTAAAGCCTTTCAATGCGGAAGACCTTCGGGAGAAATTTGAACAACTGGTAACGCTTTAAACCGTTGAACATTATCTCGTCATTCACCATATTTCTCGCCAGGGTTTTGTATTTTTCAAATTAAAAGAAAGGGCACCATGCTGAACCTACTGAGCCATCATCCCAAAAACGTGTCCAAGCTTAAGTCCCCAGTCCTGCAGAATGACAGCGGTAACGCGCTAGCCGTCATTAAGGTCATCAAAGTGCTAAACGCCGCCAGCGATGAAATGAGCGCACTAAAAGCGGCGCTGGATAGTGTTAAACAGTCTTTCAAGTGGGATTATGGTTCCTATTGGGCACTGGATGCCCAGTCCAACACACTGCGTTTTTATACCGAATCGGGCAGTGTCAACAGCGAGTTTGAACAGGTGACCCGCAGCGCCAGCTTCAGCGAAGGCGTGGGAATCAATGGTCGGGCCTGGAAAACACGAGACCTCTTTTTTGTAAAAGACCTGGGCGAGATGGTAGACTGCTGCAGACGCGAATCAGCTCAAAAAGCGGGCGTCAAATCCGGTATTTGCTTCCCGATTATTACCGATGAAAAAGTCATCGGCACCATGGACTTTTTCTCTACCAAAGTTTTATCCCCAGATGACGAGCAACTGGAAGTTCTTCGGGGTATTGGCCAATTGGTAGCGTCCACGATTGAACGCCTTAGAAAGCAAGAGGTTGTTCAGCAGAACGCCAAAGATACAGAGGCCATCAATCAAATTATTCAAAATCTGATTGAAGCCAAAACGGAAAAAGAAGCGCTTCAGATCGCATTGGACAACGTCCGCGACACTTTCGAGTGGGCCTACGCTTCGTTTTGGCAGATTGATAAAGTAAGCCAGTCACTGCGCTTTCAACAAGACTCGGGCACTGTCAATCCCGAATTCTTAAAAATCACCCAAAGTGCTGAATTCAAAAAGGGCGTGGGAATCAATGGCAAAGCCTGGGAACGTGGAGAGCTTGTCTTTATTCAGGATTTGGGAACCGTAACGGACTGCGTTCGCCGTGACCCCGCCCAAAGAGCGGGCGTCAAATCCGGTATTTGCTTTCCTCTCTTTGTGAACGGTGAAATTACGGGCACCATGGACTTCTTCACCACAGAAACCTTAAACCCAAGCGCCCAACGACTGGAGGCTTTGAAAACGGTAGGAAAACTGGTTTCCGCCAACATTGAGCGCATACAAAAACAGGAAGCGGAAACCCGAAAATCAGAGCAAATCAAGCAAAGCTCAATGGAGTTAAGCAGTTTCTCCGATCAATTGAAAGACGCCAACCTGCAAATCGGCACAGCAATGGATGGCAATGTTCAAAAATCTCAACACGTGGCGGACATGGCCGAAGATTCCAACCGGAACATTCAAACCCTGGCCAGCGCCATCACCGAGATGAGCAGCAGTGTGGAAGAAATCAGCCGCAATACCCAGCAAGCCTCTCAAATCACCCACAACGCGGAGAAAAAGGCCGAAGAGTCCAAAAAAATAATGGATGAGTTGGGCCGATCGTCCCAGGAAATTAACTCTGTGATCGATCTGATTAAAGACATCGCTTCCCAAACCAACCTGTTGGCCTTAAACGCCACCATTGAAGCCGCCAGCGCCGGTGACGCGGGCAAAGGTTTCGCCGTGGTGGCCAACGAAGTCAAAGCACTGGCCAAGCAATCCGCGGAGGCCACCG
The DNA here is from genome assembly GCF_003149375.1 of Vampirovibrio chlorellavorus. Classification (NCBI taxonomy): domain Bacteria; kingdom Bacillati; phylum Candidatus Melainabacteria; class Vampirovibriophyceae; order Vampirovibrionales; family Vampirovibrionaceae; genus Vampirovibrio; species Vampirovibrio chlorellavorus. The sequence goes on along the minus strand of NZ_QFWH01000008.1, from coordinate 21,126 downwards.
AAAACATCCGCCTCAAAATCGAAACCATTCAACAGAACACCCAAACCGCTATTCAAACCATTGTATCCATTGCCGAAACCGTGGAAGAAATCAACGAGATTATCCGTACCATCGCCAGCGCAGTCGAGGAACAGTCGGCCACCTCCTCGGAAATCAGTCACACCGTTAACGGAACTGCGCTGTCCATCGAGAAAATCACTCAAAACATTCAACTACTGGCCCAAGCCTCTGAAGCGACGGCTGAAAGCGTCAGCGTGTTCAGCGAACTCAGCAGAAAGCTGGACGCACTGAACACCATCCTGAGCGATATTTGAGGGCACTTCCAATGCCCCTGCCCACAGGCTGAAGCACAACGCCCCACCACTCATAAAAACGGAGCCGACCCGCTACTATCCGGATCGGCTCCGCTTCAGTCATTTGAATTAAACCAGCACGTCGATGCTTCGACCCGCGGCCTGCTTTCTTTCCTTAAGAATTTGGGCGGCAATTTTAGCGGCTTCACCACGAGCATCAATAAAAGCCTGCAAGGTTTTATCATCAGCCACGGTTAATGGCGGCGCGCTAGGCTTTGGGTCAGCCTGTTTGGTTTTTGGGGCACCCGCATTTTTAGCGGGGCTTTTATAAATGGGATTTTGGGTGCTATTTGAGGTGGTATTAATCATGGGTAACTCCAGTATCAAAAAAATGGGAGGGAAGTGTGCCGCTGGTTAGCGACAGGCAGGGAAAAAGATACAACCGTTGGTGAAATACGTCGATTTCGAGCGCATAAAAACAGAGCCCGACTATTTTGTGCGCCAAACTTTTTCCCAAAGGTAAGAGGATGCGGGAGCGCTTGGGTGACCACAAAGCGCTGGCCTTCAGAGAACGCTCCGAAAAGGCGCCATGCCCGGCAGTCTCTCAAGATCCTTAGATAGCTGACCCGTGGACAACCCGAATACCAGCATGGCGCGAGAGTCCGGGGCAGGCGTTCCTGACTTCAGCCGCGGGCCAGCCAGAAACTTTTTCAGGCCGCTTTTATAAACCCAACAATCTTAAGGAGTGGTATACTAATAGGAATGTGAGGCTTTCAACCCGATACCCGCTTGGGGTGTCCATATAAGAAAACAGCATTTCCAGACCTTTCCCCAAAAGAATTAAACCCGGTGGCAAGGCAGCAAGGTAAAAATCCCGGACTGGAGATATATAAGGAAACCGCATTCATTCCGTCAGTATCGTTTTGTGGCAATATTCAATGATGGCTTCCAGACCCCTTAAGGCCCTAAAACTGAAAACCGCCAGTGCGGTTCTCTTATCAAGCGCCCTGGGCCTTAAAGCACACGCTTTAACCAGCTCAGCCGCCAAAACGTCAACCCTTGAGGCTTATTTGGGGATAGCCCTCATAGTGGCCTTGATCGAGTTTGTCGCCCTCTTGTGGCTCCGAAAAAAGTACGACCAACTCAAAGCGGAAGTGGAGATCTCCAGCCGGAAGACCAAGCACGCCATGCTCCAGTTTGAAAGCCAGGCCTTCTATGACCCACTCACCCAACTTCCCAATCGTCGGTTGTTTCGGGATGGCTTGTTGCAAACCATCAAACTGGCCAACCGGAACAAGAGCCGCTTTTGCGTGATCATGGCCGATTTGGATAAATTCAAGCCCATCAACGACACCCTGGGCCATGAGGCGGGTGATGCCTTACTCAAACAAGTGGTGGGCCGCTTGAAGGATGTGGTTCGGGAATCGGATACCATTGCCCGCTACGGTGGCGATGAATTCGCCTTTGTATGCCCCAGCCTACAGGAGCGAGGGGCGATTGCCACCTTGTGCATGCGTATTTTAAGCGCCATTCAGGCCCCATTCACCCTGCAGGGCAAAGAATACGTCATTGGCATCAGTCTGGGCATCGCCGTATTCCCCGAACATGGGCTGGATGAGGAAGTGCTGATCCGGCATGCGGATACCGCTTTGTACCGGGCCAAAGAAAAGCGGAACACCTTTGTCATTTACGATCCGGTGCAAGACAGCAAAATAAACTAACCGGATGCTGCACACGGTCTGAAAATCCGGCAATAAAATGACGCTGCTGTTTGCACCATGGGGATGAATCACACCTCTTCACCCACACCGTGGCAAGCCAGCCTGCTGCCGTGGCTTCCCCGACTGATTGAGACAGCAACCGGTTGCAACAGGCAATTTTAACAGGAGACTTCTTTTTATAGGAGTCTGTGCTTTTGTTATACTGCTAGCAGTAAAAATATGGGTTATTCACAATGGTTCTAAATGGGGTTTCTTCAACGCAGCCAATCACCGCAAGGCCATTGAGCCAGCCGGTATCCTCCAGCTCCCGGCGACTTTCCACAGTTTCGGGGAAGGCAGTTTCGGGAAAGGTAAGATTCAGCGGCGACGCCAACCAGGCTCAGCAGGCCCAGCCGTCATTTCTGGATAAACTGACGCAAGGCCTTCAACTGCTCAAAAAGGAACTTCAGGATCCCAAGAGCCGAAACTACCTCATTTCAGGGTATATCACCACCGGGCTGGCCCCCGCCTTACTAGTGGGCGCCATGCTGGTGCCGGTAGCCGCCCCAGCACTCTGGCCACTGGCGGCGCTGAGCGCGTTTTGGTCTGGTGTCATTCTGTGGGAGAGTGGTCAGATTGTAAAAGGGGCGTTCAAGCCTAAAAAGTAGAAAAACCGGCAGCCCGATAATCAAGCCTGACCGACCGCACAAGCCCAGCATCGGGCCTGTCATTGACTGCTAGCGCCAACGCCCCATAACTGACCCATTAACCCAGGCGTTGTTGCAGGGCCTGCCAGCCAATACGCCACAAAAACCACGGGTTGCCCACAATATAGCGGCCAAACATACGGCGGGGCTCTACCAGAAAGCGAAATAGCCACTCCAGACCGTTTTCACCCATCCAGGCCGGACAACGGGGCACTTTGCGGGTCAGGTAATCCAGCGTGGCCCCAATGGGGTAGAACACGGACACGTTCAAGGCGGCCTGATGCCGCTGAATCCACATTTCTTGCAGGGGGCAGCCAAAACCCACGAATAAAACATCGGGCTGCAGGGCGTTGATGCGGTCGATGACCTGCCGTTCCAGCGCTTCATCCTGCAGGATAAAGCCGTGATGAACACCCAGAATGGTGTGCTGTGGCATGCGCTCCTCAAACTGGGCCAGGGCTTTTTCAGCGATGCCCGGCTCCCCGCCGAGATAGAAAGCGGTGATGCCATGCTGGCTGAGGTAAGCCCACAGGTCGAGAAGCCAGTCGGCGGCGGTAAACCGGCACGGCAAGGGGTTGCCCAGCAGTCTGGAAGCCAGCACGATTCCGGCACCATCGCAGTAAACCACGTCGCTGGCTTGCAAAAACTGCCGCAGGGTCGGGTTTTGATGGGCAATATTGGCAATATGAATGTTCAGGGCCGCGAAAACAGACTTGCCGGGCCGCCGGGCCTCTTGCCGCAACCGTTCAAACAGGGCGGGTAAACAAGAGATGTTATCCACCCCAATGCCTTCAATATCGCTGCGCGGGTCGGGCAGAAGCTGGCCGGGCTGGCTGTCGTCGCCAAGGGCCTCCCGGGTCTGGGGGATGGACAAATCAGGGGAGTAGAGCATGATGAACCTATGGGGAATGGCCCGTTACCGGGCTGTACTCTGATATGTCCTATAGAGGCAAAACCCCGTACAAAATTGCCTCGGACTTTAAGTCGGGACAAACAGGCGCAAACGACTGAGAAAGTGTCAGGGGTGCTTGACGGCTGAGTCAGGCATGGCATCCTCAGGCAGGCGCAGGGCCACCACCACCGTGGCCACCATCAGCAAAGCGGAAAACCAGAAGGGTGAAATACCATAGAGGGCATTGTTGGTGTTGGCGTCGTATTGCAGTAAAAAGCCGCCCACCATAGGCCCAAACATCCTACCCAGGCTGGCCGTGGACTGCAGCACGCCCAGCACAATGCCTTGCGATTGGGCATCGGCGGACTTGGAGGCCAGACCGCTAACCAGCGGAGTGACCAGACTGTTGCCAATGGCCAGGGCCGAAGAGGCCACCACCACCCAAATCAGGTTGCTACTGACTGGCAACAAAGCCATGCTGATAAACAGGAACACACTACCCACGATAATCAGCGGTTTTTCGCCCACTTTCGGCACCATGCGGCGCAGCATTCCGCCCTGGATCAAAACGCCCAGCATACCAATGTAGGCAAACAACCAGCCATTCTCGCGGGCGTGCCATTGCAAACGATGGGCCGTAAACAGGGTGAACAGGGCAGTCACCAGAGAAAAAGCCAGGGTAGAAAGCAGAGAGACCCACATTACCGTGCCGAGGCGACTATTTTTGACCTGTAAAAAATTCTGCACCAGCGAGCCAGAAACGGCAGGGTGGGCTTTGCGCTGCGCCTCATTCAGGCTCTCCGGCAGAAAAAGATAAATGGCCACGGCGTTCAGTAAAGCGAGTCCGGCAGCGACATAAAAAGGCAACTGAATGGAATAGTGGCCTAACAGGCCCCCAATGGCCGGACCAATCACAAAACCAAGCCCAAAAGCCGCCCCAATCAGGCCCATGGCCCCGGAGCGCTTTTCCAGAGGCGTGACATCGGCAATATAGGCTTGGGCGGTGGGAATGTTCCCGCCTGAAGCGCCATCAATGAGGCGTCCCAGAAAAAGCAGCCACAGGGTGTTGGCCAGCCCCATAATAAGGAAGCTGAGGGAGGTGCCCAGAATGCTGAGCAACAGGATGGGGCGACGCCCGATGCGATCCGACCAGCGGCCAAGCAGCGGGGCAAAAATGAGCTGCATCAGCGAAAAGCAGCCGAACAGGATACCAATTTGCCAGTCCGTGGCGTTAAAGTGCAGCGAATACAGGGGAAGAATGGGAATAACGATACCAAAACCAATCATGTCGATGAGGATGGTGAAAAAAATAACGAAAACGGGCGATAGGCCACGCTTGGTAGAAGATTCGGTCATGGGGTTATTCCTGCCAGGGTTCAACGGATCACGAAAGGGGAGTCTCTAAGAGATTACACGGAATTTTCCGTATTCCATCTTCCTACACGCATCGGGGATTTCAAGTGTTGATGTCGGACACGCCAGAAGCAACCGTTCTCGGACCGGGGCCCGGTGTGTATGATAAAGAGTCCGACCCAAGAAACATTGTGGTCAACTTGGTCAGCCGATAATGCTGACCTTCTCATTTTGACTTTTCCGAAGGAGACTTCTCCATGCCTGAATTACCGGAGGTGGAAACCTTTCGCCGCTTTACGGAGCGATACGCCTTGCACAGCCCGGTGACTGACATTCGGGTGTTCAGGCCTAAAATTCTGGAAAATACGACAGAAGCGGCATTGCAGGAAGCCTTGACTGGACGGTGTTTGGGAGAAACCCGCAGGGTGGGTAAGCACTTGTTGGTGAAAATTGCCCCGCTCCCGAAGATAGAATCCGAGCCGCAGGCGGGCTGGCTATTTCTGCACTTTGGCATGACCGGCTACCTGAGCTTCGAACGAGACGGGCAGACCGTGGTCAATGCCTACGGCAATCCGGCGCTGCCACAAGCCCATATTCGGGTGCAACTGGTTCTGGCCGACGGCGGCCTGTTCAATTTTCATGAGCAGCGCATGTTTGGCAAACTGGGCTTGACTGCCGACGCGGATCGCTATTTTGAAGCCCGCAAACTGGGGCCGGATGCCTTGAACGTGGATCGAGAGACTTTTGTGACGGCCCTCCAAAAGCGCAAGGGACAACTGAAGCCAGCGCTCATGGATCAATCTCTGGTGGCCGGGGTGGGAAACGTTTACGCCGATGAGGCCCTGTATCAGAGTGGACTGCATCCGGGACGGCAGGCCTGTGGATTAAGCGCTAAAGAGGCAAAGGCCTTGCACCAGCAGGTGGTGGACGTTTTACAACGCACTGTGGACGTGGCCGCCGACCGGGATCACTTACCAGCCCATTACATGCTCCACCAGCGACACCCCAAGGCGGTTTGTCCCAAAGCGGGACACCCCTTGCACATTGCGCCCTTTGGGGGACGCACCACCTATTTTTGTTCGGTCTGCCAAGCCTGAGAAACGATCCGGGAATCTTCCATTTGAGACCTCACCGGCTGGGTGTAAGCCCATGCGTTGAACTAAGCGGACAATTTTTACCGATTTCAATTGTTTATTGATTATATATCAGGCCTCAAAAAGCCCGATCGGAACACTTTACTATTTTTAATATATAAACTATACTAAATGTAGTAATAAATAACCAAGCGTGGAAACGGATATTTTGAGAAGCAGAACGCCGGTGGCTTGGCCTACCGAGGTATTGAAACTGACACCCCTGTTGCTGGCCGCAGTGCTGGCAGGATGGAACGCCCCGGCCTTGGCTATCGGGCCAACCGTGGTAGCGCCTCAATACCACCGGGCGGGCGATCTCATCGCCGCCTCCGAGTTCGTGCCCTTGAGTCAGGCCTCTCAACAAATGGCCCGGGGGCAGTATGGGAAGGCCCTGATTCCGCTGATTGAAACCGTGGAACGGAACCCGGTCAGCGTATTGGGCTTGTACCATTTGGGAAATACTTACTTTGAACTGGCCCGCCAGACGGATCTGCCGGAACAGCAAGCGGTCTACCTGAATCAGGCGCAACAGGCCTTTGAACGAGTGGCCAACCTGAACAATGAACTGACCCTGGTTTACTTTCGGCTCGGTAAAATCGCCCTGCTAAAAAACGATCCCCAAGCCGCCAAGCGCTATTACCAGCAAGGGATTCTGGTCGATGCCAAAAACGCCGCCCTGATTTTCAACCTGGCCCGGGTGCATGATCAGCTGGGGGAGCGGACGGAAGCCATTCGCTATTATCAGCAAACCCTGAGCGTTGACCCGGCCTTTGTGTTTGCCTACAACAACATGGGCCTGCTTTATGAAGACCTGCGGGACTATCAAAAAGCCGAAGCGGCCTACCAGCAAGCCCTCAAGCGGGATTCAAACTACAATCTGGCCCGCCTCAATCTGGGGAATTTGTACGCGGTGTTGGGACAATACCAGCGGTCGGAAAAATTCCTGAACGACGCCCAGCGCCTTGAGCCGGAGAACGAGTGGGTCTACTACTATCTGGGCAATCTGTGGTTGCGGCAGGGCGCCTATCAGGATGCCGTGAGCGCTTACAGCCGGGCTTTGGAAATCAACCCCAAGCATGCCACCACCTACTATTTACTGGCCGTTTCCCTCACCCGCCTGAAGCGGATGGATGAAGCCTTACAGGCCAGCCTGAACTATGTGCAACTGGAACCCAATGGCGAGTATGCCAGGGAACTGAAGAGCCTGATACTCTCCGTAAAATTATCCCAGGGGCATGGGGAGCGTTTTCAGTTGAAGCCCATGAAAACGGGGCCATAGACATACAGGACGATTCCCGCGAGATGGCAGGTTGGGTAAACGGAGTCTAGCCAGTTGCCGAATCGATGATCTCAGGACGATTTGTTACGCTGGGGCAGGCAGAAGAGAGGGTCACCCGATGCGCTCATCTTCAACGGGAACCAGTCGAGATCGCTTGCATCACCTGTATCAGAAGCTACAAAACCATATTACCCACGATGCCGTGGTGGCCGATATTATGGTGGATGTGCGCACCCTGGTTGCTCAGGCCGTGGCCGAGCGCACCGAGGCCAACCGGCGGGTGGATCGGGTGACGGAAGTCTATGGGGATGGCTGGTGGGAGGCGCATTAGCGGGATCGGGGGGGCTGTGCCTAATCCGGTGTCTGGCAAAGCCGCTCAAACAGGACTGGTTTTTAACAGGCTTTCTTGTTGATAGGGTTTTGGGGTTTAGCATATTGAGCAAGCCTTTTATTCGGTTCCGTTCGGTGTATTTTAAAAGACGGTTAATAAATGCTTGAGGCATGTGGAGGTTCAATCATGGGGTTTGAAGAATTGCTGGCCGCCTTGCGCACCAGTGGAACCATTCAGGATCATCCGGACTGGCCTGCCTTTGCCGCTCGAAAATTTCCACATCGGGTCAGTTTTTACTACACCAGCCAAGACGCACAGGAGGCCTACTGGGATCAGGCCCGAGTGATCAAGCTGGATCTGGTAAAGCTGCATCTGGTTGTGGAAGGGGCGCACGGGGATCCCCTGAAGTTTGACCTTCGCCGGGTCATGCACCTGAAAGACGCCCAAAGCGGCCAAAAGCATCAGGATCTGGTGTTTGAGCTAATCCGCATGTGGGCGGAAATCTACACCCCGGCCCGGGAGGCCGAGGGCAGGTAAATCACCCGGTTGCTGGCTTGAGGGGCTTTGAGCGGAGGGTTGTACAGGATAAAGGACTTGCTCAGCCCCAGGAATTTTTCCGCATGCAGGGTGCCATTGGGAAATAAATTGCGAAATTTGGCCGCCCCCATCAGTCGCACGGATTGCACCCGCTGCACACAGCGCTCCCAGGATTCCTCCTGTCGGCGATGAAAGCGGCGAAAGCTCAGGCGGTGCTGCCAGGCTAGCAGGGTCCGTTTCAGCCCCCCACCGGTCAGGTCAAAGTAATACAGCAGCCAGGCCCGGAGGGGGATGGGCAAAAACTGAAAAAAGGGGAAGTAAAAATGGGCCTCAATGGGAAAGTACAAATTGGGCGTTTGCACAAAGTAGGCCTTGCCCACCCGGCAGATTTCCCGGGCCATTTGCCACTGCCGCAGGTCGTTTCCCACATGCTCGATCACCGAATTGGAAAAAACCACATCAAAGCTCTTGTCGGCAAAGCGGGACAGATCGGTGGCGTCCCCGGCCAGACTGGTAAAGCCAAGCCCCTTAAAGCGGGCATTGTTGACCGGATAGGCTTCCACGTTCAGCAGGGTGATGTGAATTTGTCCCTGATTCTCAAAGCCCATGCTCTCCCAAAACGCCGGGGTGCCCCCCACATCCAGAATTTTGAGGGGGCGGGGGAACTGCTGAAGCCATTGCCGAAACAGCTCAAAGCGTTTTTGTCGCAGCTGCCAGGCCAGACTGCCCGGCTGGTAGGCGTCTAGAATTTTGGATTGCAAAAACTGCATATCATTCCCCTTTGCGTATGGACGTGCTGTCGGATTGTCCATTGTCAGGCGTTGCTGGTCAGGTACGCCCTGTCATCGCCCCCAAAAAACCAGCCAATGGGCCTGTACCCGTGCCGGGACGGCTGGTTCTAAACACTCACGGTTTTTGGGTGCTGTGGTGCTGATTGTGGCCAAAAGTCGACTCGGGGGAAATTGCACAGTTGGACAAACCGACTAGCCTCCTGGATAAAAATTGGCGGGTAAAATTTGGCGGCTCAAGCTCGACCCGCTAAAGCGGAGCCTATGTCGCAGGCAATTTCCGGGTTGGGCCGGTTTTCATTTGGCTGTCTTCTTGCCGACATTGTGGACTGAGATTACAATTTGTAAGGTGAATACCTGTGTTGACTGGAACAAATTACAGTTCTCGCACGGCCCCGGTCAAACCGCTCCCGATAAGCCCCCCAGACACCACTGTCATTGAGAACCCCATCCGCATTTGGTATGCCCAGCCAAGATGAACGAGCAAGACACAACGCCCAGCAACGCAGTAAAGGTAAACAACGTGACCTCTGTTCAAACGCCACCGCCCAAGATGGTTCGCAAACCCCCGGTGCGCAAGCGCTCTAAAATCCCCCTCCTTTGGCTGGTCATTGCCTCGGGCGTGATATGCGCCGCGTTGATCTTTACCGGCATCAAGCTGTTTAGTATTCCCTGGGTGTTGCGGAATCCGGTATCTCAGGAGCCGGTGTTCTCCTGGCACGGATCACCCGGACAAAAGGTGATTTTGGTGATGGGCGTGGATGAACCCAACCGCGGTCAGCGAGAGAATGGGGAAAGCGCCTTTGAAGGCACCCGCACCGACACCATGATGCTGGCCCGCATCAACGCCGATAAAAAGCAGGTGTCTCTGGTTTCCATTCCCCGGGACAGCAAGGTCTATCTGGCAGGCAACCGTGGCATTGACAAAATTAACGCCGCCCACGCCCTGGGAGGGCCCGATTTAGCGGTGCGAACGGTTCAGGATTCTTTCGGCATACCGGTAGACAATTTTATTGTCATCAACCTGCGGGGCGTTCGGGACCTGGTGGATGCCCTGGGCGGCATTGACGTGTATGTGGAAAAGCCTATGCACTACACCGATAACACCGCCAAACTGTTTATCAACTTTGAACCGGGAAATCACCATCTGGATGGTAAGCAGGCCGAGGCGTTCCTGCGCTTCCGGCACGATCAGCTGGGTGATATCGGACGCATTCGACGGCAACAGCAATTTATCGCCGCGGTGTCCAAAAAGCTGCGGGAGCCGGGCATTGTGTTTAAAATCCCCAACATGGTGCAATTGGCCAGTCAGTATGTGGAAACGGATTTAAATCCCAACGACTTGCTGACCCTGGCCTTTTTTGGCAAGGACTTGAATATGAACAGCCTGCGCACGGCCACCCTGCCCGGACATCCCGGCGGCACCCGCGTGAGCTACTGGGTCATCGATCCGGAACCGGCCCAACTCATCCTGGATCGCCTGATTCTGGACAATCCCCAGCCCCTGTTTGGAGGTTCCGCCGATACCGGTAAGCCCCTGAAGGTGGGGATTTTCTACGATCCGGCGCTGGCCAGCAGCCTGCCCCAGTTGATTCAGAAGCTGGAGGGTCAGCAGTTTGAAGTGGTTTGTAAAGATAGCCAGCGTCGAACCAGCACCCAGATTATCGAGCATACCAGCCGGGTGACGGACAACCTGACCGATGCCGTGCGCAAGTCCGACCCGCGCCTGGAGAAGGCTCGCTTGATCTTTGCGCCTGTGGGCACTACATTTGAGAGTAACGCCTGTAGCGTGGGAGAAGATTACACCCTGATCCTCGGAGCGGACAGCCGTCAGTAGCATCAGTTCTGATATTCCGGAGAGTGCCCCATATGTTGTTCCCCAATCGTTCTCGTTCCTTGTCCGTTGCCGGTTCCGTCGCTATTCTGGCCAGTGTGGTGGGCTTGTTAGCTGTTGTTTCGGCATCCGCGCAGGTAGGGCCTCAGCTCCCGCCTCCCAAACCCGTTCAGGAGAACGGGGTGACCAAAATGCTGACCAAGCTGATGAAGAACAAGCAATCAGCGTCTGAGGACGAGGAAGAAGAAGTGCAGGGCCCCCAGCCCAAGGGTCAAAAGCCTCCGGGCGCCCAGCCGACCCTTTCCGGGCCCTCCATGATGCAGACCGGGCCCATGCACGAACCGTTGTTGACCCAGCCTCCTCTCACCAACGCCAAGATTGAAACCCCGCAGGTGGACAGTGAAAATCCACCGGTGTTGAGCCATCCCAAACTGGATGATCCCACCAACCCCCTGGGCTTTGCCGATGCCGAGAACAAGCTGAAGCGCCTGATTCAACTGAACGACGCCAAGCGCTTTGCCGAAGCCAAAACCGGTTTGCTTCCCCTCCGGCAGTGGTTGATCGATTTGACCGAGGCCCATATCGGCCTGTATAAAACCCTGAACCAGATTCCCTCCGCCAAAGGACAGGCTGAACTGGAAAAAGAACTGGCCCTCCAGTTCGCCCAACTCCGGGATCGCACCATGATGGAGATGGCCCGGGTCTATATCGCCGATAAAGACTACGGTAAGGCGGTGAAAGAGCTGGCCGAAGTGGTAAAATCCCAGCCTAAAAGCCGGGTGGGCTTGCGTAGCTACGAAATGCTTCAGGAAATCGGGTTTACCGAAAAGTTGCAGTTGGCCCAGTAACGGGGTAGGCGCAAAATCGTGACAAAGGCCACCACCTATTGTCTGAGAGGCTACGGCGAACTGGATCCACTCTGGGTCAAGGAGTTACTGGCCTTGTTTAAAAGTCAGGCGGTCAATATCCGGAAACTCGTGCTGCTAAAAGCCGAACGCCCTGATACCTTCGCCCTGCTGGAAGTGGTTTTCGCACTGCCGGGCGATGATACCGGGCTGACCACTCACTTTTTGACCACCGTGGAGCAAAAGCTAACCTTGCCAAGCTGGCAAACCCTGAGCTTACAAACGGTTTAAGCAGGCCTCATGAATCTGGCCCCTTTCGCCAACAGCCCAATTAACCAATAGAATGATGGCTTCCTGCCGTTTGGTTGCTACAATAGGAACGTGTCAGCAGTAGAAAGAGGCGCTTTAGGGTGCGTGTACCGGACAAGAGACCATTCGGCAAACTCGGTCAACAGGGTTGTAGCAAGACCAAGCCGCTGGCTTTGCTGGGTCTGACAGTTGGCATCGCCCTGGGGGCCAGCCTGATTCCGGCCCAGGCCGAGCCGGAAAACATGCTCATGATATCCGTGGCGCCCGTGGCCAAGTTCAGCAACCTGAAAACCGTGAAGGCTCAGGTACTCATTCAGGCTCCTCCTGCGCTGGTCTGGGATATGCTGACCGACTATCCGGGGGTCTCCGAGATTTTGCCCGGTTATGAACGCACCAGGGTACTGAGCCGCAGTGGTTCCACCACTTTAATGGATGTGGGGATGCGGGTTTCTAACCTCCTGCCCCTTTACAAATACCGGGTGCGGGCGCAGGAGAACGAGGCCCAGCGACAGTTGAGCATGACCCGCATTGCCGGTGACTTCAAGTCTTTGCAGGCGAATTATAAACTAACGCCACAGAACAACGGTAAAGCCACCTTGCTCAGCTATCAGTTAAGCATTGATCCGGGCGTTTCGCTGCCGGGTTCCACCGGGTTAATCCGCAACAACACACTCAAATCACTGAACGCGCTGGAGCGTCATGCCGAGCTGGCCTTCCGCAAGGGAGAGATTGGACAACGGTAGTAATTCGGACTATCATGCCGCTACTATGAATTTGCTGGCCGTTGATATTGGCAATACGGATATCAAGTTTGGAATTTTTCGGGATGGACAGCTAACGGAACAGTGGCGGGCCACCGGCACCCGGACGCATCCGGAAAAGTTCAGCGCCATGCTGCGTGACAGTCTGGCCCGTACCGGCCTGCATTTTGGCGCTCTGGCCTACACCAGCGTGGTGCCGGATATTGAGACCGTTTTCCGCAAGACCATTCAGTATTGCTATAACCTGCCGGATCACCGTATTTTTGCCGTGACGCCGGCCCGCATTCAACTGCCGCTGGACTTTAGCCACTACCCGTTGGGGCAATTGGGCATGGATCGTCTGGTGAATGCCTGCAGCGCCCGGTTATTGTATCCCGACACGGATTTAATCATTGTGGATTTTGGGACGGCCACCACGTTTGATCTGGTCAGTGCGAAGGGCGTGTACTGGGGCGGGGCCATTGCGCCGGGCTTGAATACTTTTGCGGCCTGCCTGCCGGAGAAAACGGCCAAGCTGCCATGGGTGGACATCACGGGCAAGCGGGCTGAAGAGATTGGCATGGGCCAAAACACCATTGCCTGCCTGGAAGCAGGGTTGGGCATCGGCTACCGGGGCATGGTCAAAGAGTTGCTGAAGGAATCCATTGAAACGCTGGATACCACGGAGTTTTTAGCCCTGGCCACCGGCGGTCTGGCAGAAGTGGTGCTGCGGGTTTGCGGACTGGAGCATCGTTTTCAGCAGACGGACCCGGCTTTGACCCTGAAGGGGCTGGCCTTGTTGTATGACTATAACCGGCTGACCCTCTCGCTCAGCTAAGGGAGAGCAACGCAGGTCGGGGTTAAATTTGCACGTCGGCCATCATGCCCTTTAACTGGTTGAGGGTGGACTCCATGCTGACGTCATCGTTGATGCGCTGACGCAGGAAGTTATCAATTTCCGGCATCATGCGGATGGCCACGTCGATCTTGGGGTTGGAACCATGCTCGTAGGCGCCCACGTCAATCAGGTCACGGGCGTCCTGATAGACGGCCATCAGTTCCCGCATTTTACCGGCGGCCCGCATATGCTCCTCATCGCAGATTTCCGTGAACAGACGGCTGACGCTGCCCAGAATATCAATGGCCGGATAGCGGTTCTGGGCGGCGATCTTCCGGGAGAGGAAGATGTGCCCATCGATAATCCCCCGAACGGTGTCCACCACCGGGTCGTTGATGTCATCGCCTTCCATCAGAACCGTATACAGGGCGGTAATGGAACCTTTTTCCGTAATGCCGGTGCGCTCCAGCACTTTTTGTAACCAGGAGAAGATAGAGGGCGGATAGCCCTTCATGGTGGGCGGCTCGCCGATGGCTAGACCCACTTCCCGACCGGACATGGCGCAACGGGTAACCGTATCGGTCATCAGGAAGACTTTTTTACCCTGATCCCGGAAGTATTCGGCCACGGCGGTGGCGGTTTGCAGGCATTTCATCCGCAACAGGGGCGGTTGATCCCCGGTGGCGCAGACCAGCACGGAACGGGCCATACCCTCTTCGCCCAGGCTATTTTCCATAAATTCCTTGACCTCCCGGCCCCGCTCGCCGATGAGGGCGACTACGTTGACATCCGCTTCCGAGTTCCGGGCAATCATGCCCAGCATGGTGGATTTCCCCACCCCGGAACCGGCAAAGAGGCCCATGCGCTGTCCGGCGCCCATGGTCAACAGGCTGTCCACGGCTCGCACACCGGTAAAAAAGGTGTTTTTGATGATGGGACGGTGCAAGGGGTCGGGAGGGGCGGCTTCAATGCTGACGAACTGGGCCTTGCTGGTATCCATAGGCATGCCGTCCATGGGTTCCCCCAAGGGAGAAATCAGGCGTCCCATCAGAAAATCACCCACCGGTACGGTGATAGGGGCATTGGTGGTGGTCACCCAGCTCCCTTGAGAAATGCCCGTCCCATCGTAGAGCAGCAGCATTTGGGCGGTATCCCCCTTGAAGGCTACCACTTCGGCGGCTTTGGCATCACCATCCACCCCTTCAATAAAGCACAGGTCGCCAATTTTCAGTTTGGGAAGCTGGGCTTCCACCGTCAGGCCTTGCAGCCGGGAGACCCGGCCCTTGTACTTGTAGAGATCCGTGCTGTACAAGATTTCCCGAATGCGGGTGCGGGTGTCCTGTAGGGTATCGTCGGGGATCAGGGATTCGCTCATGGGTGGGGTGGCTCCGGGGCTTGGACGGGGGCCCTGTTGTTATTGTAGCGTTTTTTGAAGAATTGTTTCATCCAGAGGGAGGGGAAGCCATGCGGGGGTGCAGGCGGATTTCAGGGATTTCGGGCAGGAAGTGAAAGATTGTGAGGGGAGGGGCTTGCGTTTCCGGTGTGTTTCTTTCAATATATAAATCTACCTTTTATCGTGTGCGCTCGTAGCTCAGTTGGATAGAGTGCATGGCTACGAACCATGAGGTCGGGAGTTCGAATCTCTCCGAGCGCGCCACTTTTAAAGCCTCTCAAAACACCCCTTTTCGGGTGTTTTTTGTATTTTGACCCGTTGTAGATATGCTTTTCAAGATGACGCGCCATTAAAGACTCATCCCATAAGAATTTCAGCGAATAGCGGTTGATATGAAAAACGCCTGTTTTTTGAGTGCATGGGCCTATGCCATGAACTCTCCCAAAAAAATCCAGCTATCAGCGCGTTTTGAACCCCTGAAAAAGCGCAGTGGATGTAATTGGCTTGAAACATCAAGATGAATCTTGAAATGCGATTTTAAATCAGCTAGACTGAAGTTATGGCTACACAAAGACAAAAATTTTCCACCCAGGCAGATCCTGTTTTATTGGCTGAGCTAAAGGCTTTGGCTGAACAGGAAGGTCGACAATTTCAAGCTGTAATGGAAGATGCCATGCGGCTTTATCTAGAAACCAAGAAATCGGATAAGCCCCGCAATCAGGTGATGGCTCATTTTCAGAGCAGCTTGAGGAAAAACAGTGAACTGGGTCGGCTACTTGCCCAATGAGTCATAACTTCCCAACACTGCAAGAGGCGCTTGCGATTCATCGGCTTCTGATTGCCGAGTTTGGTGGACATCCGGGCGTTCGGGACATGGGTGCCTTGGAAGCCGCTTTGTTCAGACCCCAGCTTGGTTACTATGAGGGATTAATTGAAGAGGCTGCCGCTTTAATGGAAAGTTTGGCCAACAACCACCCTTTCATTGACGGTAATAAGCGAGTGGCTCTCTTTATGACTGATACCTTCTTGCGGATGAACGGTCAATATATTGATTGTGATAATACCAAGACTTATCAGGATTTTATGAACTGGTTTGAAACAGGGCAATTCCGTTTTGACAAGTTGCTCTGGTGGCTGAGCTCCGTTGTAAAACCGTTGTAAAACCGCTGTAAAACCCGTACAGAAGAGGCTTTTACCTAGAGGTTTTTCAAGCTATGATTCTTCATGTTCTCGAAGATTCAGACTGTATATTCCTCGTATATTGAGAAAATCAAGAAGATTCATGTTTACGAACCATGAGGTCGGGAGTTCGAATCTCTCCGAGCGCGCCACTTTTAAAAACTTGAAACCGGCTTCAGAACTTGATTCTGGGGCTGTTTTTGTTTGTGAGGCTGGTAATGGAAAATATGAGGCATCTCATAAAACGATAGGCAAAACGCCCCCAACTTCCACAAAAGTCCAACATGCAAAAGTGCAAAATGTGGGACTTTTTCTGTCAGTCAAGGAAGCGGCCTCAAAACTTGGTAAGAATCCAATGACAATCGCCCGATGGTGTGAAACGGGCAAGCTGCCAGCCACCCCGAAACCCTACGGGAAGAAGACCACTTGGCTTATCAGCTCCAAAATTCTGGAAATGCTTTCTTATCAACTGAAAGCAGACAAAGAACTTCGAAAGGTGCAGGAAAAGGAAGCGCTTCGGCAGGATAGAAAGCCTCATGCCCTCTTTATCTTTGCCTGGGTGAAGGCCATGGAAACAGGCTTGATGACTGGTAAGCCCTTTAGCCCAAACACCTCAAAAAATTACAAACGCATAGTAGATGAGTTCCTTGAAAAGTACGGTGAAGTTTCTCCTAAAACGCTGCAAATGGCCTTAATGGCGATTCCTCCCAAGCAGTACGCAAAGAAGGCAAGGCTTTATGAGGCTTTGATTTCTTTTGCTAAATTCCTGATTCGAGAAAATGCCCTAGCCCCCAGCTTTATAGAAGAAGTGAAACATCAGAAGCCACAGAGGCACCTTCCCCCCAAGCGAACGGCTGTCAATAATGCTGACATTCCAGCCCTCTTGAAGGTTTGTGAAACCACACAAGAGCGACTCATAGTGCTTTTATTGTTAAACACTGGCTTGAGAGCTTCTGAATCCTGCTCCCTTCGTTGGGGTGATATTGACTTGGAAGGCGGCTGGCTGATTGTCAGGCTGGGAAAAGGAAATAAAACCCGGAGGGTGGGCATCTCCTCCCGCTTGTTGGAAGTCCTGAAAGAATATAAGGCCAAAGTGCCAAGCGGGGAACATCAGCCCCTCTTCTTGAACCGCAAGGGTAAGCCAATGGACAGAAGCGGGCTGTACCAGAGATTACAAAGACTGGGATTGCTAGCAGGTGTCACCGTTTCCCCTCACGCCCTTCGCCGGGCGTTCGTGACCATCAATGCCAACAAGGGCAGGCCGCTGCAAATGCTTCAGAGGGCTTGCGGGCATTCTGACATCAAGACGACTATGAGCTATTGCCAGACTAAAGAGCAGGAGGTCATTGAGGCGATGAAGGGGTGGGATTAGCCGATTTTTCCTTTTGCAACCAGAGGTTCAATATAAGGCGTTTCGGATTGAGAAGCCCGCTTATTGCGCTTAATGGGTTTTGTTGGGCTTGGGCTGTCATTATCATGTTTATTAATAATTTCTAGTGTTAGTCCTTCATCTTGGACATATCGATATGAAACAAGAATTGGTTTTTTATGGTTTGAGAAGCCAAGCTCCACCGCTTTAAGAACATCATCAGTGAAATCATGGGCAATAAGAACTGGCTGAACTAAATGGAAATCTCCTTCCGCCAAGTTGTTTCCCACTGCTTGACTATAATTCAGTACTTGATAAAGTGCGGCAAGGTCGGCAGTTTCTCTTTTAAGCTCAACAACTGAATATTTATAACGTGGACTAAACTGTTCGTCCGGTGTCTTTGCTCGGTGATATAGCAAAAGATCGATATTTTTTCCTGTAATGTCATAAGGAATTTTACTTCCCATCCACTCCAAGCGGTCAAAGCCTCCGAAAATGCTGGAAAATGTGGCACTTTTAGTCTGATAAGCTCGCAATATCATTGCCAACAAGGAATCTTCCCTAGAAAATGGTTGCTCAAACCTTGTTTTAATCTTAAGTTCCTTAATTTCTCTCTTGATGCCTGGATAGCGTTCAGGAACTTGGGTAGCGCTACTGTACTCGCAAGCATTGTACTTTATGAGCAACTCCAATAGCTCTTGGCTTGCATCAGGATCAAGAGGGGTGCATCCCCTGGCTTTACCACGAGCTTTATTGAAATAAAGTAGCCAAAACTTGGAGCGTCTTTTTTCACTGAGGAATAAACTATCTTCAGGTACAGCTTTTTCAAATTGGTACTTTGGACGGATCAGAATTCGAAAAGGTCTACTGGCCGGAAGATTTTCCACTTCAGTGGCGTCAAAAAAGAGCTTTTCAGTCACTTCGTAGACATCCTTAAAACCCTCTTTTGTTATATAGAAAAATATTTGATCGCCAATTTCGACGTTTAAGAGGTCTGCAAGAATATCGTGATATTCCGATTGAATTTTTTCATCCATGAAGGTTTTATAGTTTTCAATTGGTTTTTTTGATTTGCCGGTGGCGCAAAACCCATATTTGATGTGAGTCTTATATGTTTCGATATCTACTATGAACACAAATGAGTTTGGCAAAGGGTTAATTCCTTTTATTGGAGCTATTTAACCCCATGAAAACCGGCCTACAACATGGATTGCGCCCAAACCTAATTAACTTAAATTAACCTATCTGTTTCTTATTTATGGCATAAGTTTTTCCCTAAACCTTGTCAAATGAGGCACGAACAGAAGGGGAATCTCCATCTGGACGCCATCCCGCTGCTTGGCGATAGTCAAAGAAGCCACACCAGTGGGCTTCCGGTCTTCCATGCGCTCAATATTGGTGAAAAGCACAATATCGCTGTCCATTTCAATGCCACCCGAGTCCCGAAGATCTGAGAGCATCGGCTTTTTGTCCTGCCGGGCATCCACCGCCCGGTTCATCTGGGCCAGTTGGATAATGGGAACCTGAATAGTTTTGGCCAGGGTCTTTAGACGGCTGGTGATGGCCTGAATCTCATAGGCCCGGTTCTGTTGCTTGCCATTCGGCTCTGAGGCAATTAAGCCAATATGATCCACCACTACCAAGGCCAAATCAGGCCGCCGCTTTTTGGCTTTCAGGATTTTAGACTGGATGGCCGCCAGGGTTTGACCGGCGGCATCCTCAATAATCAGATCCTTTTGGAAGGGCTTCCAGGCCATGGCCGCTATCTTCAAGGCGTCCATGTCTTTAGGATTGCCTGCCTTGGCCTTGATGGCCCGCTTCATTAACTCGCTGGCGGTCATTTCCAGGCTGATATAAAGCACCGGCTTGCGCTCCTGAAGCACCACATGGCAAGCCACGTTCAAAGCAAAGGCGGACTTACCCCCACCGGGCCGGGCGGACACGGTGATCAACTGCCACGGTTGAAATCCGTGGGTGGAATTATCCAGTGTGGGGAACCCCGTGGATAAGCCGGTAACCCCATTGGGGCTATTGGTCTCCGCTTCAAGCTGCTGAATGGCCTCCTCAATGGGATCGAATGCCTCCATCGTGTCGGTGGGGAAGGTTTCCGATATTAGGTAAAGCAAATTTTCCGCCTCTTCCAGATAGGTGGACTGATCCCGTTGGGCGGCTGAGTCTGCGATATCCTGACAGGCCAGAATCACTTCCCTCCGCCGGGCCAGATCAATCAAGAGCTTTGTCCAGTGCTTCAGGCTGGCGTCGTTCAGAACCTGAACATCGGGATTGCTGCCAAGCAACAAATCATAGAGATAGGCTGACCCTCCGGCCATGGCCAAGCCGCCGGAAACCTCCAGAGCCTGCGTTAAAGCGATGGGCTCAAGGGGAACTTGCTGCTCAAAGCAATCCAGCATAGCCTGAAAGATTGCCTGATGAACGTTTGAGTAAAAATGTTCTGGCTGAAGCAGGCCAACCACTTGGGGAAACAAAGCGGGATATTGCAATAGCCCACAGAGAATGCCCTGCTCTACCGCTACTGAATGCGGAAGACGTTCAATCGGCTGAAGCTCTGTCTCAACATCATGCATTCGAGGGTTCCTCCAGGCAACCTTCCAGATGGGCAAGCGGA
This sequence comes from Vampirovibrio chlorellavorus, assembly GCF_003149375.1. Classification (NCBI taxonomy): domain Bacteria; kingdom Bacillati; phylum Candidatus Melainabacteria; class Vampirovibriophyceae; order Vampirovibrionales; family Vampirovibrionaceae; genus Vampirovibrio; species Vampirovibrio chlorellavorus. Next base: position 980 of record NZ_QFWH01000008.1, on the reverse strand, counting down.
TAATAATCAAAGGTCTTTTTATGGCTCAAGCCGCTGGGGGATTCCGGGCGAATTTCCAGTTCCTCTGAACGGAACCATTCGGGGGTGTACTTATGTTTGATGAAAGGGAACTTTAACAAGGCCGCTGATTGGCTGCTGAGATCATCGAGAGCATGCGTTTTTGGAGCTTCGACCACCCAGGCATCTAATTTATTTTTAAACGTCGTTTTGAGCCACTGAGGGGCTGTTGCGTTTCTCGACACCGCAAGATCGCAAGTGTCTCGCCATAACCGAAGGATTTCCGGTTTCGGAATATCAGGTTTGGTTTGCGCCAGCTCTTGAAGCTGGATTTTCAAGAATCCCTGAATCCACCCGATATTTTGATGATTGGGACTGTTTAGGGATGCCAGGTAATGCATGCCCTCTTGAGCCAATGCTTGGTTGGGGTCTATTTCATTTTCCAAACCGATCACACTCACACCCGAACCGTCAGGTTCGGAACCCTCAGGTTTCAGTGTGAGGGAATCAGGAATCAGTAAGAGGGAATCAGCTGGGCTAGTACGGTGCTGGATCGGGTCCGGTACAGTACCAGACCCGGAATTTCCCGGTCTTGTCCCGGAATTTCCGGGTCTTTTCTGAAAATCCGCTCTAGGGGCGGGAATTGAGCTTCCACTGTCTTTCTCTTTTTTATGGGGATTCTGGTGTTTTGAAAAATTGGGAATCTCCAGGTAATGGGATCCGTCGATTTCGTAACGAATGATGAACCGCTCGGGGGAGGAGGCCAACTCATCCAAAAGGGCTTCCATATCCACAGATTCGTAGGGGAATAATTCCGCACGGATGCGAGCTGGTCGATATTCCATGCGACCTTTTACATCGGCCATGCACCAAAGGCCCACAAACAGAAGGCGAGCATGCGGGCTGAGTTGAGCGAGAAATTCATTTTTAAAGAACTGGGGTTTGATATTCCGGGCTCTGGCCATTGGGCAAAATCTCCAAAA
>NZ_QFWH01000007.1 GCF_003149375.1 Vampirovibrio chlorellavorus | reverse complement strand
CCTGAACCAAGTGGCATTGAGACATTCAGTCCTCAATTTACCGTTAAAACTTTCGCACTTTCCGTTCTGCCAAGGAGAGCCTGGGTCAATGAAAATAGAATCAATGCCTTTCTCTTTCAGGTCTCACCCTTATGACTCAGTTGTTTTGTAAAAGTGAGTAATTCCTAAAAACGATAAAAGCCCCTCGGTGAGGAGCTTTTGTAGACTTTTGGTTTGTAAAAGTGAGTCTTTTTTTTTGGGGGGCTTTTCACTTTACTTAGTGTAGAATTAGTTTAAATGGTGGGCCATCGGTGACTTGAACACCGGACCTCACCCTTATCAGGCGCTCCTCCGCCCTATGAGCCGTTTTTCAGGTTTTATGTCCCTTTTGTTAAAAAATCCGGTCCATAAGCTGAAGTATATACATCCAAAATACCAGTAAACAGTGGGTTTTGTCAACTTTTTGACATGAAATATGGTGACAAACAGGTGTCATGGATTCCCGGGGGGCCTGACATCGATTCCTGGGAACATGGTCCCAGATTTGTTGAGCATGGCCCCCGAAATGGCCTTCCACGCCATGGATTCCAGACGCATTCGGCTCCTGGATAGCTGATTTTCCTGAAATCCTCCTTTTATCATCCATTTTTCCTCATTATGAGGGCATGTAGACGCATGAGGTTGGAGTATGTTCCTGAATGATTTCATCTAGCAGGTTTCCATTCCTCTATTACTAGGAAATGCAAGGATATGCCTCATGGCATGCTCCCAAAGACACACCATCTGGATAATATGGCATGAATAGCCGGCGATTCCCCTTTACTGCCGGCTTTTAGTGTGTTTAGCCTATTTGAAAGGAAGGTCATGATGAGCAGCAGACCCAACCGCGTGTTAAAGGAACTGATTACAGAACTCCTGACGGGCTCCCAAGACGAGGAGATGACCCACCCTGCCCGCTACCCTAACCATGCAGACGCCGTGGAGGACTGGAAGCGGGCGATGGAATGCGGCACGATGACGGGAAAGCCCTTTAGTCCCATCACGGTCGATCATTACGTCTATTACGTAAACGAATACCTGAGCCGGTATCCGGAGGTGAACGGCGATCATCTCAGACAAGCGATGGAAAAGATGCCGGTCAACCAATTCGCCCGCAAGAACAAGTACCACCGGGCCATTGTCAGTTTCGCCAAGTTCCTGATCCGGGAAAACAGCTTGAGCGAATCCTTCCTTGGCAAGGCAAAGGTTCTCAAGCCGAGAAGGCACTTGCCGCCACGGCAGATTTCGGTCAACGAGGAGCAGATCAAGAAGCTTGAGGGTGCCTGCAAGACGGATCTCGACATGTTCATTCTCACCATGCTGGCCAATACGGGCTTAAGAGCCGCCGAGTTCTGCGATTTGAAGGTCAAAGACATCTATCTGGATGAGGGTTTTCTCATCGTGGAGAAAGGCAAAGGCAACAAGCGCAGGAAGATCGGCTTGAACGCTGAGGCAACCAAGGCCCTGAAAGCGCATCTGAGAAAGCATCCCACCAAGAAGGGCGATGACCCTTTGACCTTCGACATTATCGGGCAACCCATCACTCGCTGTGGCGTCCTGACCCGGATGAGCAAGCTCGGCAAAAGAACGGGCATTGAAGTCTCCCCCCATGCCCTGCGGCGGGCTTTTGTCACCATTAACGCCAATAAGGGCCGGTCCTTGGTCATGCTGCAGCTTGCATGCGGACATGCGGACATTACCACAACGCGTTCTTACTGCAAGACGACTGAGGACGAGATGATCAAGGCCATGAAGGACTGGTAGGCTCAGGGATAGAGATATCAAACCGGCAATCGAGGCAACATTGCCTTGGTTGCCGGATTTTTATTGAACTTCTGCCGAGCCTCAGCAGAAACCTAAAAAAATCCTTAAGACTTCAACAATACGACTACTTTTAAGCGTATCATTGATGGATACTGTTGGGTTTCGAGCGAGGTAAGTACACGTGGTATTGAGCGCCGCATCAGAAGGGTTTGTGCTGTCTGATGACTACGAGGGCCGAGAACAAAGCCTTTTCAAGCATTACGTACTCAAGCAATATCTTTGCATCTTGGCAATGAAAACCGGCATGTCCGGTGTTCAGCATCTCAACTACATTGATTGCTTTGCCGGGCCCTGGAAATCGGAAACAGAAAATTTTTCAGACACGTCCCCGAAGATTGCCATTACCGAACTTCTCAACGCCCGGAAGGCATTACAGGAGAGGGGAAAAAATGTCGAAATGCGGTTTACCTTTATCGAGAAGGATAAAGCCGCCTACTCTAACCTGGAAAAGGTGCTAAGCCCCTTCGGAGCCTATGACATTGAATCCCATAATTCCGAGTTTACGAAAACCATCCCGCAGATCCAGGCCTTTATTGACCGGAAATCCGCTAACAACTTTACCTTTTTCTTTATTGACCCTACCGGCTGGACCGGCTTCGCAATGGATGACATCAAGGGCCTTCTACGTTCTAACCGGGGCGAAGTTTTGATCAACCTCATGACCAAGGATATTACTCGCTTCGTCGCTGAAGAATTTACCGAAAACTCTTTCTCTAAACTCTTTGGGCAGGATCGGATAGAACATATCCGATCTCAGGCCAAGACCCTTTCTGGCAGAGAAAGAGAGGATTTCGTAGTTGAGGAATATTGCAACAGTCTACGGGAATTTGCAGGTTACGATTACGTAGCAAGCGCTGTCATCGCAAATCCCGAACAGCAGCGAAATCACTTCCACTTGATCTATGGGACTAGAAACCCTATCGGGCTTGAAAAATTTGGCGAAATTACCGATAAGCTGATGGAACAGCAGAAGGTGGGGCGTGCATTAGTAAAGGATAAGAAAGAGAACCAGGAAATTGATGGGTCTCTCCAGAGTTGCTTATTTTCATCTCTTGAAAGAGCGGAGTTCAATGGAGATGGTGGTTACATCGACGAACTGCGAGGCTATTATCACTCTATCGGGAAAGCAAAGATTCGCGAAAAGCTAGTACAGGCTGGGAGTATCCTCTACGATGATCTATTCGCCTTCGCATTACAGCTCCCAATGATTAGCCATAAAACCCTTAAAGCATTTCTGGCGGAATGGAAAAAGGGCGAAGACTTGGATTATTGCGGCTTTGCAGATGGGCAAAGAGTTCCTAAAATCAGAGAGAACAATAAAGTGCTCTGGCTCCGAAACTAGATAGCGATACGTTCAAACTGCTGGATATACTTTTCTCTGACGGCTTTATCAGTAATGGTAGCCTGAACGCGGATGGGAAATTCATCATAAGTCCTGCCGTTCAATTCGCGGCCAGCCTTGGATTTCTGAACGCCGCCCCACTGTTTGAAGAAAAAGGCAGTTCCGGATTTCTTGCACTGTTTCTGAATCGAAGAGACCCAGGCTTCTTCCATTGGCCGGGCTCCAGGGCCGCTTTCGCCACCTACGATAACCCAGTCAATGTCCACTAAATTGAATTTCCCCAAATCTTCTAACAAGGGTTCGACCGATAGAAAGCGCATGGCAACAGGGCATTTACGCAGCAGTTCTATTCTTGGTAGACCGTGCTTCTTATTTTCAACGCTTACGCCCCACCATATATGCTTTGCTTTTGTAACATCAAAAGGCGCATTGGAAAGCACTTCCAGCATTCGCTCAGGCCGCTTCGTTAAAACCTGGTAGGTATGCCAATTACCTAAAAGCATTACCTCTATTACTTTGTGGATGTACTCGGTAGGTACGTCCTTATGGAAAAGGTCGCTCATTGAATTCACAAAGATCATTTTGGATTTCGGCCATTTAAGGGGCTCTGTCAGCTTGTTCGGAACAAGCCGTAAGTCAAATCCATTCTCATAAGGATGTCCTTTAATCCCACGCCATCTCTCGGCAAAGGTCTCAGCATAGCAGTGCTGACAGCCAGGGCTGATTTTAGTGCAACCCCTTACAGGATTCCAAGTAGAATCTGTCCATTCGATTTTCGAGTTGTCGCTCATTGCTCTATCCTCATTTCCTATTGTAAAGCAAGTCTATCGAGATGTCGCCTGTAGCTTTACGGGTTGTATTGAGGAATTTGGGAGTCGATTCGCTGGCAACATTGAGCTGATTTGCCTTTGTTGCCAGCGGTTCATTTTGGATCGATCAGATGAGCCCTTAACAGTCATACCGACAACCCCTCTTGTGCCTGGCAAAGTAAGCTGGCAAAGGCGCTATAATAAACTAAAGAGGACGATTTCATGTGCGGTGGAATGAAGTATCGGCATACAGACCCGGAAACCGGCGAGATTACGGCTCGCACGGTCTATTTTCCTCGACCGCAAGCACTCATCCCTATCATTGACGAGGACGGAGAAACCCTTGTGCAGTGGGGTAGAAGGGAAACCGATCCGGATTTTCACGACTTTGATGTGCCACATAACGGCTGGGCCAGGCTGGAGAGCCTCGATAAGGAATATTGGCAGCGGTTTGATCCTGCCAAGGTTCTCATCCCGGCGCTTGAGTTTTGCGAGAAGCCAGAAGGTTTTGAACGGTCGGTCTGGTATCCAGCCATGCGCCCGGACACTTTTTTAAAGGGCCTGAAACTAATCCAGCGTGGCAAAACCTTCGTCTATGTCGTGACCCATCCGCCACAAGAGATATTCAGGGATATAGACCGGGTTCCGGTCATCGTAAATGCCGATTTCGAGATTCAAGAACCGATGGAATGCGCCTTTGAAGAGGCTCTGGCACTCCAGGCAAAGCGCCCAAAGCCTAACCCGATTACGCAATTGGGCCTGTTTGATCGCTAATCACTTTTGGGAAAGCGTCCGAAGGGTTAATCAACAGACTCATGCTTGAAATCGAACAAAAGTTCGAGTAATCATGAGTGTATCTCGAACCGGGGCCATATTAACGTAAGAGAGAAGAAGGAGGACACTCAGGAATGGGTGATGCTTTGGCGCGGCCAGATCAACCTGGCGATGATTTCACGCAGGCATTGGCGGATGGGTACCTCAATACCGATCTTAATGCCCGTTTCATTCGCAACAAGCCGACAACATTCCTGTGCCCGGCGCCTGATGACGGGATCGAGGGCATATTTCCGGGCGACACCCTGATTGTGGATCGCTCCCTCAAGCCCCAGCCCGGCAAAGTCATTCTGGCCGATATCGACGGGGAATACTGCTTGCGTCGCCTGGTTCAGGATCGTAACCGCCTGCTTCTTGTGGATGATAAAGGCTATGCCGTCCCCAGAGTCGTGATGAACGCGGACTATTATCATGGGACGGTCACTTTCAACATCCATGCCCAGAGCTGGTAGACCATATGCCTGTTTTTGGCCTGGTGGACGTTAACAGCTTCTTCTGCTCTTGCGAAGAGCTGCTCAACCCCAAGCTCAAAGGCAGGCCGGGCGTTGTTTTGTCCAATAACGACGGGATGGCGGTGGCCAGAAACAAGCTGGCCAAAGCTTTGGGTATTGGTCTGGATCCGTTTCACTTGAACAAAAAACGATGGGACGAGCTGGGAGTCTATTACCGCTCCAGCAATTACCCGTTCTATAACGAGATGACGGGCCGCGTTATGGCGGTCTTGGAGAACTATGCCCCGAAAATCGAAGTCTATTCCTGCGATGAGGCGTTTTTGGACTTGAATGGCATCCCCAATCTCGATGCCCACGCCCGCGAAATCAAGCAAGTCCTCCTGCAATACTGCGGGCTTCCGGTTGGAGTCGGGGTTGCAAGGACCAAAACGCTCGCTAAAATCGCCAACAAGCTTGGCAAGGCCTCCAAAAAGGCGCAGGGGGTTCTGGTACTCACCGATCCCAAATGGATTGATATTGCCCTTGAGAGAACCGATGTGGAAGATGTCTGGGGCGTGGGTAGGCGCTGGGCAGAAAAACTGAGGGGATGCAGGATCCATACGGCCAAAGACCTGCGCGACGCCGATGAGAAAATGATCCTCAAACGCTTTAATGTGGTTTTGACCCGCACCGTGCTGGAGCTGCGAGGCATTTCCTGCTTGCCGCTGCTCTCAGGGCCGCCCATGTCGAAATCTATCCGCTCATCGCTCAGTTTCGGCCATCTGATTGAGGATTATGATGAGTTAAGGCAAGCCATCAGCGCCTATGCAGCGCATTCGGCCCACAAAATGCGGATGGAGGGGCTTGCCTGCACTTCAGTTGCGGTCGGCATCGAGACCAACCCGTTCTTGAGAGACGAACCGCAGTATTTCAACGGGATGAAGCTGCCTCTGCTGTGCCCGACTATCGACACCAGCGAGATTATCAAGATTGCCGTTCTGTGCCTGGAGCAGATATACCGGGAAGGGTATCGCTACAAGCGGGGGGATGTGATGGTGGACGGGTTGATTCCGGCAAGCGAGATGCAATGGAGCTTGCTTGATAGCCATGACCCGCTTGAAACGGAAAGCCTGATGGCTGTCATGGATGTCTTGAATGCACGATATGGCCCTGGCACCTTAAGATATGGGGCAGAAGGGTTCCGAAAAGCCTGGAAAATGAGGCAAAATTACCTTTCCAGCGTGACTGGGCCGGGTATCGGCTCGGAGTATCAACAGACCAAGAAGATAGTCGAATTGGGAACTGCTGTCCAGCTAGTTCGCGCTCTCTAGGGCAACTTAGCCATTCTATTATTCATTAGAACAATTTTCTCGGGACTGATTGCCTTTAATGTGGCTGGTCTTGTCCCCGTGAGGGTATCTTTTGCCCCTCATCTAGAAACCCTGCTATCTTTGCCTTGCCCATTTCTTGATTTTCCGATATTTTCTATCTAGTCCCTGATGAGCGGAAGGAAGTACAGGCTTGGTAGAAAGTGACATTATGACCATCAAGGAACTTTCTGTCTACCTAAAAATGGCGGAAAAAACCCTATACAAGCTGGTGGCAGAAGGTACAGTGCCGGGCTTTAAAGTCGGCGGTTCCTGGCGGTTTCGGCAGTGCGAAATTGATACTTGGATCAAGGCACAGGGAAATCAGCCTGCTAGTAAGAAGATCCCATGACTGATCAAATGCGCGATAAAATACAACAACAAATAAAACAATCTGTGGAAGCTGCCGAAGGTTTATATCACAGATTGGTGTTACTGGTGGGTGAATTCGGTTCCGGTAAGTCTTACGTTCTGCGGAATATAGCGCAGGAGTTCGGAACATCTGTTATCAACATCAATCTGCTCCTTTCAAACGAGCTGTTGGAGTTGACGGCAAAGCAGAGATCACTGCAATTACCAACTGCACTTGATAAAATCATTGATAAAGCTCAAACACCTCTTGTGCTGGACAATCTTGAAATTCTTTTTGATAAAGAGCTCAAGCAGGATCCCCTACGTTTGTTACAGGGCATTTCTAGAAATCGTGTAATAGTGGCTTCGTGGAATGGAATCTTTACTGGTGGCAGGCTTTCGTATGCTGAAAACGGTCATCCAGAGTACCGAATCTACGATTCCGTCGATGTGATGATCGTTTCCATGGATGGTACGGCCACAATCGAATCGACAAAAAACAATACGGAAGTAGGGCAAGCATGAAATACGGAGAGCTGATCCAATTTGACCCCATTGAGTCAGTTGTACAGTTACGAGACGCTGATAAATCGGGTGCCGCGCATCACCTAGTGAATACCTATGTTATTTCCGAAGAGATGGCCGAACGGCTCACGCAGCTTGTCATTCCCCAAATGCAATTTGATCACCCGGTTGACAACAAGGGGCTGCTGGTGGTTGGTAACTACGGTACCGGTAAATCGCACTTAATGTCGGTGGTATCCAGCCTTGCCGCAGATGGCTCCCTGCTGGAAGGACTGAACCACTCCGGTGTCCGCGATGCTGCTTCCCAGATTGCCGGACGATTCAAGGTTATCCGCACCGAGATCGGGGCTACTACCATGTCCCTACGTGACATCTTGGTGGCCGAGTTAGAAGAGAATCTCGAAAAACTCGGCGTGGAATATGTATTCCCCGAAGCCGGGACAATCACCAGCCACAAACGGGCCTTCGAAGACATGATGGCAAAGTTTGGCGAGGCATTCCCCGAGCACGGACTGCTGTTGGTGGTCGATGAGCTGCTTGACTATCTCCGCACCCGCAAGGACCAAGAGCTGATCCTCGATCTCAATTTCCTCCGTGAAGTTGGTGAAGTGTGTAAAGATCTTCGCTTTCGCTTCATGGCCGGTGTCCAAGAGGCTATTTTTGATAGCCCGCGTTTTGCCTTTGTCGCCGATAGCATCCGCCGAGTGAAGGACCGTTTCGAGCAGATACTCATTGTACGCAATGATGTGAAATTCGTGGTTGCCGAGCGTCTACTTAAGAAGACGACCGAACAGCAAGCCAAGATTCGCGACTACCTAATGCCCTTTGCCAAATACTACAGCGGACTGAACGAACGCATAGACGAATTTGTTCGACTCTTCCCAGTGCATCCAGACTATATCGACACCTTCGAACGAGTCACTGTAGTGGAAAAGCGCGAGGTGCTCAAAACGCTGTCTATAGGAATGAAGGGTATTCTCGATAAGAATGTACCGCAGGACGAACCTGGACTGCTCGCTTTCGACAGCTATTGGAACACACTCAAGCAGAACGCTTCCTTCCGCGCCATTCCCGAGATTCGGGCAGTCATAGATTGCAGTCAGGTGTTGGAATCCCGCGTTGAGAATGCTATTACTCGCAAGCAATACAAGCCGATGGCTCTTCGCCTTATACATGCGTTGTCAGTTCACCGCCTAACTACTGGTGATATTTATGCACCTATAGGCGCATCCGCCCAAGAATTGCGCGATCGCCTCTGTCTCTACGATCCGTTGATTGCCGAACTGGGTAGCGACGAACCCGACAAGGATCTGCAGACTCACGTGGAGACAGTCCTGCGTGAGATACACAAAACGGTGAACGGGCAGTTCATTACTTTCAATGCTGACAGCCGCCAGTTCTATCTCGACCTGAAGAAAACCGATGACTTCGATGCCCTGATCGACAAGCGGGCTGAAAGCTTGGGACTGGCTCAGCTCGACCGATTCTATTACGAGGCGCTCAAGCGGGTCATGGAATGCCAGGACGCTACCTACGTTACAGGCTACAAAATCTGGCAACACGAGTTGGTTTGGCAAGAGCACAAGGCCGCTCGTACAGGTTACCTCTTTTTCGGCGCTCCCAACGAGCGTTCCACCGCCGTTCCGCAGCGGGACTTCTACCTGTACTTCATCCAGCCCAACGATCCGCCTCGCTTTAAAGACGACAAGGTTAATGACGAGGTCTTCTTTCGCCTGAAAGATACCGACGAAGAATTCCAGACTGCGCTCAAGGGCTATGCGGCTGCACTTGATCTCGCTGCCACCTCATCAGGTCACGCTAAAGCAACTTATGAATCTAAGGCCAACGGTTTCCTAAAAAAGCTTGTCCAGTGGCTACAGAAACACATGAGCGATGCCTTTGATGTCACCTACCAGGGACGTACCAAGTCCATAACCGAATGGGCTAAAGGCAAATCAATCCGAGAACTGTCCGGTCTGTCACCCCACGAAACCATCAATTTCCGTGACCTGGTCAACACCGTTGCCGGGGTCTGTCTTGCTCCGAACTTCGAGGACCAAGCCCCAGCCTATCCGTGCTTCTCAGTTCTAATTACCGGTAATAACCGTGCACAGGCTGCTCAGGATGCCTTGCGGGGCATCTCTGGTCAGAACAGAACCAAGCAGGCCACCGCCGTGTTGGATGCCTTGGATCTGCTCGACGGCGAGAAGATTGCTCCCTACAATTCGAAATATACCAAGTTTATCCTTGATACCGTGAAGGCTAAGGGCCACGGCCAAGTGGTAAACCGCAGCGAGATTATCATAGACGACCATGGGCTTGAGTACATGAACCCAGGCATCTTCCGTCTGGAGCCAGAATGGGTTACTGTCCTGATAGCGTCATTGGTATATTCTGGAGATATTGTGCTCGCCATCCCTGGTGAGAAATTTGACGCTACCGGGCTGCAAAAACTTGCTGCAACCAGCATAGATGACCTAGTACGTTTTAAACATATTGAACAACCCAAAGAATGGAACCTACCGGCACTCAAAGCGTTGTTCGAAATGCTCGGCATGACGCCAGGTATGGCCCAGCTTGTTACCCAAGGCAAGGACGAGCCGGTGCAGAACCTGCAGCAGGCTGTAACCCAGACAGTTGAGCGTATCGTTGAAACCCAGCAGACCCTACGCAACGGGCTTCATTTCTGGGAACTCGACCTGCTTTTCGGTACCGAACTTGCCAGCCAAACCGGAGGGCTGGATGAGGCTAAGAGCTTTTTTGAATCACTTCAAGCCTATACCTCACCGGGCAAGCTAAAGAATTTCCGGTACAGCGCCCCCGAAGTTCTGGTTCACGAAAAAACCATCAAGATACTCGACAAACTGGACGCCCTACGGAAATTTATTGTAGTTCATGATCCAACTATATCCTGGCTATCCAAAGCCGAGGCAGTGCTTCCCGCAGAGCATAACTGGGTGGATCGCATGAGAGCAATCCGGCAAGATGTTCTGGATGACCTCAAGCAGGTTGACATAAGTAATCTGGTCGTTCTATCTCAAAGTATTAGTACCAAGTTACAAGAACTCAAGAAGGATTATATTATTACGTACAGCGGTCTTCATACTAAGGCCAGGCTTGGTGCCAATGAAGACAAACGTAAAGTGAGCTTACTCAATGATAAACGATTGCAAACGGTACAAAAGCTAGCTGGTATCGACCTGATGCCTAGGCAACAGCTTACTGAGTATCAGAATCGCCTTGCCGGCTTAAAAAGTTGCTTTGCCCTGACCGAACAACATCTTGATAGATCACCTATTTGTCCTCACTGTAATTTCAAGCCTGCCGTGGAAACTTCAGTAGTAGCAGGAACTCAGACAATTGAGCAGTTGGAAGATCAGCTTGATGCACTAGTGGACACTTGGACATCGATTATTCTGAAGAATCTGGATGACCCAACTACCCAAGAAGCCATAAAACTTTTGAAAACTGAAGACCAAGACCTCATTAACACACTTATTAAAACTAAAGAACTTCCTGTTCCCGTGGATAATAACCTTGTTCACTCGTTAAAGGAAGTTCTCTCTGGGCTTGTTAAGGTTCCCGTTAAAGAAAAGGAACTTCATAAAGCGCTTCAGGAAAGTAGCGGTCCTTCCACCCCGCAAGAGCTGAAACAGCGTTTTGATGATTATATTGATACGCTAGTAAAAGGCAAAGATCCCAACAAAGTTAGACTTGTTTTGGAGCAGGAGTAAGTAATGACCGAACAAAAGAAATTGTTCAAAACAGAATTTGTTCCTGCTGCGGAGGGAGAGGGAACCTTGTTTACTGAGCAAGTGGTGATCGATTCAGAACCAGTAACATGCCTTGGCATGACCTTTGAAAATGAAGAAGCCCGCCGCTCCCACTTCACCGAGGAACTGCGCAAGAAGCTGAAGGATCCAGAGTTCCGGAAGATTGAAGGTTTTCCCATCGGAAGCGATGAGGACATTTTGAATCTGAGTGATCCTCCATACTATACTGCCTGCCCAAACCCTTGGATTACAGATTTCATTGCAGAGTGGGAGTCGCAGAAGCCTGAGAAGCCAGAGGGCTACCATTACCACCGCGAACCTTTTGCTGCCGACGTGAGCGAAGGAAAGAACGATACAATTTATAAGCTTCATAGTTACCACACAAAAGTTCCATACAAATCGATAACTCACTTCATTGAACATTTTACTGAGGAAGGGGATATTGTTCTTGATGCCTTTGCCGGCAGCGGAATGACGAGTGTTGCGTCTTCCCTAACAAGAAGAAAATCAATTTCATGTGACTTATCACCTTGTGCTGCATTTGTTTCTAGTAAATATGTGAGCAAGTCACCCATGCGTTCTTTGCCAAGGATATCAGAGCTTATTGATGAGTTAGATGCCAAGTATGAGAAATTTCTCTCAACTCTAGATGAGCAGGGAAAAAAACGAAAGATCAATTTTGTTGTTTGGAGTGATGTATTTATTTGCCCAAATTGCAGCAATGAATTTCCGTTTTGGGAAAATGGTGTAGATCCACAAACAGGAAAAATGCACAAAGAATACCCATGTCCACATTGTCATAACACGATAAACTCATTAACATGCGAAAGGGCGCATGAAACATATTTTGACGATATAGCTGGAAAGCCTGCCCTTCGAATCAAGCGTATTCCAGTATTGATTAATTATATAATTGGAAGCAAAGGTTTTGAGAAGAAACCTGATTCGGAAGACTTGAAAATAATAAGCAGGCCACCAAGTATTCCATCAGGTATAGATTACAAACCATTAGAATTTATAAAGGGAGATATGCACCGTTCCGGATACCATTTCGGTATGGACTATACCCATCATTTTTTTGACAGGAGAGTTTTTGCAATTGCATTAGATTTAAGAAAGCATTTGATAAGTGAATACGGAAATTATGGTCTGTTCGTCTTTACTTCTCTGTTAACCCGCCTTACAAAGATGAATAGGTTTATACCCAAGAAAAACGGTTCAGGGGTTGTTGGGCCGTTTTCTGGAACTTTGTACATGCCACCCCTTCAGGTGGAACGGAATCCTATCCTATACCTTCGAGATAAAGTAAAAACACATAGGTCATGTTCTTATCTTGGTTATCGGGGAGCTATAACTTCAAATCAATCTTCTACAGAACTTTCTAATATTAGTGATAAATCGATAGATTACATTTTCGTAGACCCACCCTTTGGCGCAAATTTAATGTATTCAGAGTTGAATTTCTTATATGAAAGTTGGCTCGGCGTATTTACAAACGATAAACATGAGGCTATTCAGAATCAACACCAAAGTAAAGATTTGTCCGAATATCACAAATTGATGAGTTCCTGCTTTAGAGAAATGTATCGTGTTTTGAAGCCTGGCAGGTGGATGACGATTGAGTTTCACAATTCCAGCAACTCGGTTTGGCAGGCATTGCAGGCGTCTATTTGGGAAGCAGGCTTTGTAATTGCTGATGTTCGTATTCTTGACAAGAAAAAAATAACTATGCTTCAGGGTACACATGCAAATATTGCGAAACAGGACCTTGTAATAAGTGCTTACCGCCCAAATGGAGGGCTTGAAGAGCGTTTCGCACTTGAATCTGGTACAGAGAAAGGTGTTTGGGATTTTGTTAGAACACATCTCATGATTCTTCCAGTATTCGTTGAGCAGAATGGAAAGGCTGTTATGATCAGCGAAAGACAAAACTTCCTTCTTTTCGATAGAATGCTGGCATTTCATGTTCAGCGTGGGGTAACCGTGCCGTTATCCACTTCTGATTTTTATGTTGGCTTGGCAAATCGCTTTGCTGAACGCGATGGGATGTATTTTCTACCTGAACAGATTATTGAATACGATAAAAAACGTATTTCAATAGATTCGTTAGAGCAGCTTGCTTTGTTCGTTTCAGACGAGACTTCTGCAATCCAATGGCTCCGTCAGATACTCAAGGTTAAGCCACAATCGTTCCAAGATATTCATCCTCAATTTTTAAAAGAAATTGGTGGTTGGAACAAAAACGAAAAAAAATTAGAATTATCAACCTTATTGGAACAAAACTTCATAAGGTACGATGGAAAAGAACCTGTACCAGAGCAAATCCATACTTACCTCTCTAGTAACTGGAAAGATTTGCGCAATCTACCAAAAGATTCACCTGCATTGATGGACAAAGCTCGGGATCGTTGGTTTGTACCCGATCCCAATAAAGCGGGTGACTTAGAGCGGCTGCGTGAGAAGGAACTGCTAAAAGAGTTCGAGGAATACAAAGATGCCAAGAAGAAGCTGAAGGTCTTCCGTCTGGAAGCGGTTCGTGCCGGATTCAAGAAAGCCTGGCAAGAGCGTGACTACGCAATCATTGTAAAAGTGGCAGAATTGATCCCCAATAACGTCCTAGAAGAAGATCCCAAGCTACTCATGTGGTACGACCAAGCGGTAACCCGCATGGGAGGGGAATAGAGCATGATTACCAAATGGAAAGTCTTCAACTTTAAATCGATTCGCGAGGAAACCGAACTGGATCTCGGTCCGCTAACGATTTTCGCTGGCGCGAACAGCAGTGGAAAGAGTACATTTATTCAATCGGTTCTGCTTGTTGCACAGACTTTGGCCCACAAAGTCGGATCGCGCTCTGTCGTCTTGAATGGTGCTCTAACGAGTCTGGGTCAGTTTGATGACCTTAAATCTAACGATAGTGAGTCGGACCAAATCACCATCAAATGCACCTGTCGACCTCTAGTTTATCATGAGGCTGCAATACCGAAACAGTCTCAATACACTGCCCGAGGCACTGTTTACTTTGGGCCACGCTCCAATCAGCTTCAGGAAATCGCTTGCGAGATTTCTTTCGATGCCGATCCATCAAGCTCTCAACGTGATCTGTTTCAAATTCAGCCTCGACTTTTTGCTACACAGGTGTCTTGCTTATCCAGAGATGAGGACAATGTCGATCAGAAAGCAGACATTTCAGTTCGTCACACCATCAAAGCTATTTCCGAAATCGAAGGTGTTGATGGTGTAAATGAAATCGACGACCAACTACGTACCAGCTTGACCTACGCCGTTGAACTGGACGAGGGCTCAATGAGCGAGGTGAGGGCCGATGTCCGCTCTGCCAAACTTATTGGCTGCATGCTGAGACACTTCCTTCCCGAGAGGATTATATACTCCATCAATACCATTGAAGAGGATGCAAACTTCATCACTTTGGTACTCCAAGACCTAGGCCGTGGTGCCATGGGATTAGGACGCAGTATGGGAAGGGAGATACTTCTTTCTGAAGAGATACTTGCTGTCTTACGTGAAGTCCTTAAAGACACAATTGAATTTGATCAAACATTCAAGGATAAGTATCGGCAGGGGACACTGTTTGATACTGGGGCCGAAACGCTCACCTTTAGTGAGTGGCATGAACGACTGCGTAGCCTGCCGCGCGTGGACCGATTAAAAGTTCAGCAGACGCTGCGTGAACGTGAAGACCTTTTCGATCTGATCCACACAGCCTTAAAAGCATCAACAGAAGCGAAGCCTGAGTCCCATGCTGTTATCCAAGCCAGACCTCCCCGTTTAATAACAGAAGCCACACGGTATCTGGACAACTTCTTCGCCTCCGCTTTAAAATACCTTGGCCCATTAAGAGATGCTCCCAAGCCGTTGTATCCACTTGCAGCCACTAACGATCCATATGACGTGGGTTTACGTGGAGAACACACAGCTTCTATTCTTGAATTACATAAGAACAGGCAGATCCGGTATATCCCATCTACAAATTTCGAAAACCCTGTCATTGATCGCAAAACGGTAACAAGGACACTTGAAGCAGCAGTTATCGATTGGATGCAATATCTTGGCGTGGCTAGCTCAGTAACAAGCCAGGATAAAGGAAAACTGGGACATGAACTGAAGGTGGCACTTTCCAATTCGGATAATCCACACGACCTTACACATGTGGGTGTAGGCGTTAGTCAAGTGTTGCCGATTCTGGTTATGTGTCTACTGGCAGAAACAGACTCCACACTGGTTTTTGAACAGCCCGAGCTACATTTACACCCTAAGGTTCAGACCCTGTTGGGCGACTTTTTCCTCTCTATGGCCTTATGTAACAAGCAGTGTATTGTTGAGACCCATAGCGAATACTTTATCGATCGTCTCCGTTTCCGGATTGCTGCAGCATCAGCCGGGAAGGAATTAAACAATCTGACTAAGATTTATTTCGTAGAAAAGCCATCGCAGGGTTCATTTTTCCGAGAAGTAGTGATTAATGAGTATGGAGCCATTTTAGACTGGCCGGAAGGATTCTTTGATCAATCTCAACAGCAGGCTGAAGCTATCCTTAATGCTGCGCTAGTCAAAAAGCGCGCAAAGAAAAATAAGGATTAACTTTATGTCGGCTCAAGAGGTGATCGTCGATCCATTCTTGCTGTGTCTGCCTAATCCATGCAATTCTCTCGATCAGCTTGAAGAATTCATTAGTGCGATTGTTGGATGGCGTGGGTTTCTCGATAGAGCTGATACTTGCGTTCTGTTATCTGATTCAGCAAGGATCGCACTGAACACTGATGGTGAATTTCCGCATCGGCATAGGTTGGCAGAACTATTAGAAATATTTGAATGTACATTAGCCGATGCAAATACGGTTTCTAGGGTGGCTAATTCTATTTTGGAAAGGACACCCTCCCTTGAAGATTATTACGGGATAAATGCAGTTCTCATTGCGGAAGAATCGTTTGAGTTCGCTCCGACGGCGATCCTTGATCGGTTGAGTACGAACTGTAGAGTGGCATTCAAAGATGATCTATTGATTGCTGGAATAAAGGAAAACGAGTGTGCCACTGATTGTCTTGAATCTCGTCTAATTGTCGCATCTGGAGGCGTGACTGAAAATCCGCCTCCGTCATCCATTTCTATCAAAGCCGACTTTCACGACATCGGTCTTGTCTCAACCGATTCCGACACACAGAGGGTGATGCCGACTTCCATTTCACAAAGCATAGCAGTAGTTTTTAGTCACGAGCAACTGACTGAGTCACTAGATCTATGGACCATTTGGGATAGAGCTTCAAGCGAGGAGGCGGTTCGCTTGTGTATAGATAAATGTGTCAAAAATCTTATTTCGGCGGGAGCAGTCGATAATGCAATAAGTGATTTCATAATTGGAAATGATTTTGTCGCATCTCTTCATACATGGGGTGCAGATTCACGACGTGATTATGCAATGGTTACAGTTGAGTCCTGCGCACGCATTGTTCTTGGAATCCCCAAAAATCCTGTTAAAGAGTTTAAAGAGAGTGCTGAAGGAACAGCAAGGCAACGAACTAGAGACGGTGGTGCATTAGCTTTCAGGACGCACATGACAAAGAAAGGGGTGGGCCTCAGGTTAATGTTTTGGAAGCGTTCCGATGGAGCGATTGAATTTGCCAATATCGGTGGTAAGGATGAGTTGGAAATCTTATGAGTTCGTGGCACTACAGCATCATTCATAAAAGTGCCTGCAAGGTGATTGACGAACAGACTTTGTGGGGGCAGACGGTTTGCCGTATCTGGCTCCCGAACCAAGATGCGGTGGTTCGCATTCTCAGCTCTGACTTACGACCGCTGACTATTGGTATCCAGCCGGAGATCGAGGCCGGACGCATTGCCTATATTTCTGCTGCAGCAAAAGTGGCCGAGGTGCTAGAAGGCTCCATCAACGCCACCGAGGGGCACGTATTACTGGCCCCCATGGAATCCAATGTTATCCCGCTTCCACACCAGATCCACGCTTTATCCCGGGCCATTTCCGGTGACCGTGTGCGTTACCTTCTAGCAGACGAGGTAGGTCTCGGCAAGACCATCGAGGCTGGGCTGATTATGCGCGAATTAAAGCTTCGCGGCCTAGTCCGGCGCACTCTGGTCGTCGCACCTAAGGGTCTGGCCACCCAGTGGGTGGCCGAAATGCAAACCCACTTCAACGAGCAGTTCCAACTAGTGCTGGGTGATGACATCAGCACCTTGCAGCGTCTGGCTCCAGGGGCGAGCCATCGGAGTTCTGCCTGGTCGATGTTTAATCAGGTCATCGTCTCTCTGGATTCGGTCAAACCCATGGATAAGCGACGTGGCTGGACCGCCGAACAAGTTGCCGAATACAACCGAAACCGATTCGAGGAACTAATTACCGCCGGTTGGGATTTGGTGGTGGTGGACGAAGCGCATCGCCTAGGCGGCAGTAATGACCAGGTCGCCCGCTACAAGCTCGGGAAGGGTCTTTCGGAGGCTGCGCCCTATTTGCTATTGCTTTCTGCAACACCCCATCAGGGCAAAACCGATGCTTTCTATCGCTTGATGAACCTGCTGGATGATGATGCCTTCCCAGATATAGATAGTGTCTCCCGAGAAAGGGTGGCCTCATTTGTCATTCGAACAGAAAAACGTAAAGCCATTGATTCTGAAGGCCAGCCGCTCTTCAGGCCCCGGCGTACGCAGATGGTTCCGGTGGCCTGGGAGATGCGCCATCACCTGCAAAAGCTTCTTTACGATGCGGTGACCGATTATGTGCGCGAGGGTTACAATCAGGCTCTTCGCGAGAAAAAACGCCATATTGGTTTTCTGATGATCTTAATGCAGCGCCTAGTGGTATCGAGTACCCGGGCAATCCGAACCACCATGGAACGGCGGCTTGCTGCTCTTAGGGATGGTGAACAACAAGCTAGCCTTCGCCTGGCGAAGATTGAGAACGGCGAAGATAAATCAGAGAATCTCGACGATTTGTATGACATGAACGGCCAAGAACTGCTTGATGAGCTGCTGAAATCCCATGTAGCAGCCCTGCGAAATGAAGGCAGCCATGTAGAGATGCTGTTGGATGCGGCGGTCCGCTGTGAAGAGGCAGGACCGGACGCCAAGGCTGAGGCACTGATCGAGTGGATTTATCAACTTCAGGCAGAGGAGAACGAGCCGGATCTGAAGGTGTTGATCTTCACTGAGTTCGTGCCTACCCAGGAGATGTTAAAAGAGTTTCTCGAAGCACGGGGCATCTCGGTTGTTACCCTGAATGGTTCCCTGAATATGGAGGAACGTAAGCAGGCCCAGAATGCATTTCGAAATACACATCGTGTGCTGATCTCCACTGATGCGGGCGGTGAAGGTCTTAATCTGCAGTTTGCCCATGTGATCATCAATTATGATATTCCTTGGAACCCGATGCGGCTGGAACAACGGATCGGACGCGTGGATCGTATCGGCCAACCTAAAACGGTACGGGCCATAAACTTCGTTTTTGAGGACTCGGTCGAGTTTCGCGTTCGCGAAGTGCTGGAGCAGAAGCTTTCGGTGATCTTTGACGAGTTCGGCATCGACAAAACAGGTGACGTACTCGACTCAGTCCAGGCCGGTGAGTTGTTCGAAGAGGTATTCACCTCGGCGATTCTAAATCCAGATGGAATTGAAACTTCCATTGGAAACACAGTGGAACAGATAAGGGATGAGATTCAGAAAGTACGCCAGTCTTCGGCCATCTATGGCATCTCTGAAGATCCGGATTTGCAAACTGCTGAACGTATGCGTTCCCATCCTCTGCCCCATTGGGTGGAGCGAATGACAGTGAGCTACCTTAATTCCCATGGCGGTGTGGCCAACCGTAAGCGCTCCTGGTGGGATTTGAACTGGCCTGATGGGCAGGAACACTACAAGTGTGTGTTTAACGCACGGGAAGCGGAACGTCTGACCGACGTCACTCTGCTAAATCTTGAAAATAACCGTGTTCGCGGTTTAGCCCTTAACTTGCCACAGGTAGCAGCAGCTCAGCCCTTGCCGTGTGTCACAGTGAGCGGATTGCCTGCCAACATCTCCGGTTTTTGGGGTCTGTTTGAGATTCGTCTTCAGGCTGGGATAAATCAAAAGACCCAGCTTCTGCGAATCCCCATGGTGCGGCGTGGCTATGTCAGCGTCTTCTTAAGCGAGGAAGGAAAACTGTTTCTACCCACGGCACGGCATATCTGGGATACTATACAGACAACAGAAATCCAAGTGCAAACTACCCTCGGGCAGGATGAATCTATTGCCGCCCATACGCATTTACATGAAGCGGCAGAACAGGCAGGACAGGAACTGTTTGATGCCCTGCAGCAGGCACACATCTCATCTGTGGCGAGGGAGGAGGAACGCGGTATTATTTCCTTTGCATCGCGCCGTAAGGCTATTGAGCGGCTCGGCCTGCCAGCGGTAAGACAATTCAGGCTGTCCCGTTGTGATGCGGACGAATCCGAATGGCGACATGAACTGCAATTGGCGCGACAAATCTTACCGGAAATCCGACCGTTGCTGATGCTACGCATTATTAATGGAGGCGCTCAATGAGTAGTTGGAGAGACGCCATCCTGAACGACTTTGTACCCAACGTAAGCAAATTAACATTGGTTGCAGACCCGAACTGTCTATTGACCGAAGAAAAACTAGCGTTGGAGCTTCGGGAGCGCGGTTTTGATCTTATAGAGTTTAATGACCCGGTCGAATTCAGGTATGCATATGAATCCAAGTACCGGTCAATATGGGATTTAGATAAACAAACAGACCTGGTGGTGATACTCCGCTTGCACGATACCGAGCTGGAATCCATACCTTACGATCTGCTCCAGGCTGGTAGGAAGCTTTCGTTCAATCTTGGGGATCTCTTTCCCAACCTGAGCTATCCGGTCATTGAGTTGCTCGATCGAAGCCTGCTTGATGTACTCTTTGACGCCCAACGTAAGTTGTCTCCAGATCGTATGGGAGACAATGCCACCAAGGATTTTATTCTCCGCCATGTGTTCGGCATGGCCACTGAGTTGATTGCCAATGAGGTCGAGCTGCTTCGCGCTCTTCTTCGCCTACATTATGGAAAGCTTCATCTCCCACTGATGTTATCCGAGCGGTTCATACAAGTTCTCGAACATCATGACGTATTCAAGACTTGGCCAATTTCTGAAATTCTTCCAGACGACGAGTCCTTTTTCGCTTTTTTGCAGGAACGTTGGCCGGTGTTTCTTTCCAAGCTTGGCAGTGCCAATCAGATACTAGCAGGTTCGCCGGAATTTTGCCTTAAGTATCCCGGCCCAGATTATCTGCCTTTCGACCATCAGGACATCAAGGTTTACATTGACAATTTGTTCCTTGAAGGTAAACTCACGCCTGTTGAGGCCAAAGATATTGAAGTGGATGCCGGTTCCTGGCTTCGAAGCGGTATTGCTATGACTAGTTTAGATGACGAAGAGCTTCGTGTTTCCCGATTGTTTGAACTTGTCGAAAAGGATCTGCCCACAGCGGAAGCGCGTTACACTGACTGGATTGCTTTTGCGCTGAAATGGGCTGAACTTTCTTCGCTGGTTCATTGCGGCAGCAGCATCAAGCATCAGACCCGACTCAGAGGAATTGGCGATGCTCTGAACACAACCTTTGCTAGTTGGCTGGCCGACCATTATTCCAGTCTGATCAATCTGCCTCCGACAAATCCAGCCATGCTGCATCATGTGCCGCGTCGCCTAGCTCGGGATTTTGAGGATTCTGGGAGTGGCAGTGCCGCTCTGATTGTGGTTGATGGCCTTGCCCTCGACCAGTGGGTGACCATACGCCAGCTTCTGCTACAGCAGGATGGTAATCTAGTCATGCGCGAAACCGCAACTTTTGCCTGGATTCCAACGCTGACCTCGGTATCTAGACAGTCAATCTTCTCAGGCAAGCCACCGCTCTATTTCCCGTCATCCATCAACTCGACCAATAACGAAGAGAAGCTTTGGAAGCAGTTTTGGGAAAGCCATGGTTTGTCTCGATTGGATGTTACCTACCAGCGTGGTTTGGGCGACGGCGATGCATCCAGCGTAATTGACTCCGCGATCAATCCCGGCAAGACTAAGGTGGTTGGGCTAGTCGTGGACAAAGTCGACAAGATCATGCACGGCATGCAACTCGGCTCGGCCGGGATGCATAACCAGATCAAGCAATGGTGCCAAGCCGGATTTCTTTCTTCTCTGGTCAGCAAACTTCTGGATTACGGCTATGATGTTTGGCTAACCGCCGATCATGGCAATATTCAATGCGAAGGCAAAGGCCGACCATCTGAAGGTGTGATCGCCGAGACTCGCGGCGAGCGGGTTCGCGTATACCCCACTCCAGAACTCCGTTCTCAGGTTGCTAGGCCCTTTCCGTTTGCCCACGAATGGCAGCCGGTCGGTTTGCCACCAGATTATTTCCCCCTAGTAGCCGGTAGCCGCGACGCATTCATAAATCCGGGTGAGGCTATCGTAGGTCACGGCGGTATAGCCATCGAAGAAGTCATTGTGCCCCTTGTTAAGTTTGAAAGAAGGGGACGTTAATGGGCAAAAGACACGATTCTATTGGCATTAAGCAGGCTATCCGATTGGAGTGGATGCAGAAAGCAGCCAATCTGATACTGGCAGGACTTGATACAAAAGCCATCCGCCAAGAACTACATGAGTTCCTTGCTGAAAGAAAAGGTAATGGCTCCGAGGGCGAGCGAAGCGATCAGACCCGAACTTTTGTCGTCAACAGTCTTATGAAGATCTGGGCGGCTCCAGAACAAGAGCTACTCCCATTTCGGGACGCCTCACTGGCTTTTTTACAAGAGCACCCGTCGATGGCCCTAGCAGTTCATTGGGGGATGATCTCAGCGGTCTATCCATTTTGGTTTAATGTGGCACGGCAAACCGGCCGCTTGCTGGCATTGCAGGATCAGGTGACCCAAACTCAGATCATCAACCGACTGAAAGAACAGTATGGCGACCGTCAGACGGTCAGCCGCTATGCTCGATTTGTTATCCGCTCCTTTGTTGCTTGGGGATTCCTGAAGGATTCTAAAGCCAAAGGTTGTTATGAGAAAGCCAATCTGGTATGCATAACCGACGTGAAAATGGCTATTCTGATGCTAGAGTCTGCAATTATGGCAACCCCCGAATCTAAATGTTCATTGGGACTACTACTGAACAACCCAGCATTCTTTCCATTTCAGCTACCTGTAATGACTGGTGACCTTGTATCCCAGTGCAGCGAGCGAATCGACGTGGTTCGCTATGGACTTGATGACGAGTTTTTGACCCTGAAATTTAACTGAATTAGCTGTTTTTCTTATTACTTTGGTAGCGAAAATACTTATTTGCTCATCAAAACCAGATAAGATGGGGCTGGTCAAATCCCTCTTGGTTGTTTAACGTAATAGGCTTTGCAATCCCTCTATCTTTGCGCCTTACTGACTATATAACCCTTTTAAGGTGGCAGGTAAACAACAGTTTGCTTGCTATTTAACATTGAAAATACCTATTACCGAGCATACACAGGTGTAAACAGCTCAACAATAAGCTATAATGGTAGTAATAGGTGTGGATAGAGAGGGTTTGATATGACCCCGCTCTCTGAAAACTGGCTGGATGACCTCTCCTGGCAGATCCTGGAAGCCCTTCAAAAGGACGCCCGCGTGTCCTTCAAGGATCTCGGAGAGCGGATTGGACTGACCGGGGGAGCCGTGGCCGAGCGAGTCCGAAAGATGGAAGAGATGGGCATTATCAAAGGGTATCGGGCCGAAGTGGATTTCACCCGATTGGGACTGAATGTGGTTGCCTTTATCAAGCTCAGTTTTTCATCCCGTGAACAACAGGAAAAGGGACGCGCCTTCATCCAGGCCAAACCAGAAGTCGTAGTGGTTCACCAGATTTTAGGCGGGGATGCCGTGATGCTGCGGGGCGTTTTTCCCTCCATTCCGGCACTAGAAGCGTTTATCCAGGAGCTTTGGGAATTTGGAACGGTCGCTACATCCATCATTACATCCAGTCAGGTTCAGGTTAATAGCAGGAACCGTTTTCCAGGCTTGTACCAGTAGCCACTTCAAAAAATGAGGTAAAAGGCCGTTTTCACTTAAAAAAATGAAGTAAAAACGGCTTTTTACCTTAAAAATCGCAAAAGTTCGCCAAAAGGCTTGTGGGATGGGGGTTTATAAGAATATACTATTTATATAAACAGCTATAGGTTAATTTAGACGAACCCAGGGGTGTGTGATACCCCCCCAACACAAGAGGGATGCGCTATGAAAACGCAGAGACTCGGTTTTACGGATCTGATCGATGTGAATCTGATTGTGATCGATCCCGATCCCATCCGTAAGGAACTGGATGAGGCCCATATCGCGGATTTGATGGAAAGTATGACTCTCCTTCCCATGGGGCCACTGGACCCCATTATCGTTAAACCCATCGAAGGGGGCAAATACCAGATCATTAGCGGGAACCATCGGTATATGGCGATAAAAGCGGGTGGCTGGAAAGAGGCCCCTTGCCATGTCATTGAACCCATCAATGATGCCGAAGAGTTCCTGATGAAGCTCCACGCCAATACCAAGCGCAAGAACCTGAGCGATCTGGAAGCGTGTGAAGCCCTAGCGCGCGAACAAGAGATCTACGAGACCTTTTATCCTCAAGTCCGTCGGGGGCAAAACAAGGTGGCACCGTACGGCCAGTTTGGCCGTACGGAGAATAAGCCCTTTACCGAAGTAAAGGCAAAAGCCGCCGGAATGGCTCCAAGAACCATTCGTCGGGATATCCAAATCGGCAAACTGGTGCAAGAGATACCGGAACTCAAGGAGACCGGCGCAACCAAAATGGAAGCCTATGCCATCTCCCAGAGAAAGCCGGAAGAGCGAGCGGTGGTAAGAGAAGCCCTCCAAAGCTCCAACAACCCTCCAGAAACGTTGAAGTCATTCACGCGGCATGAGCCAAAACAACCTGCTGAAAGTTCTGGTGATTACGCTTATCGGCATTTCCGGGATGCCCACCGATTGCTCAAAGAAGGCATTGACTGGAAATCGGTAAGCCGGGTGGAGCACATCTTTGAGTTGGAACAGGCCGAAATCTTCCTACGGCTTGCTCAAGCATGTGAAGACGAGCATTACCGCTTGCAACAAGCCGTCCATGAGATCCGACAGCAATACGGTTAATGAGGTGAAGTGAAACGAGGCTCCCCTCTATGGGGATTAGCCGCTGCATTGAAAGGAGGTGGCCCTCATGTCATCACCTGTTATCAAGCTGTATATTCTCATCCCTATTCCGGTGCAAATCGGTGAAAGGGGCATTGATAAAAGCCATTTGGCCTGGCAAGACCGAAGGCCCGTTTCTTGGAAGCACTCCGTTTCGTTGTATCAGTGGATGAATCAATGTCCAATGTCCCGTACCCTTTGGAACTGATCGACTGCTATGAGAGTTACGATTCAACAAGCCGTAGAGCGGCGTGGCAAAACGCTGTATCGGTTATCTGCCGATCTGGAAATTCCTTTTCAGACGGTCTATGGCTGGCAAAATATGAATAAAGTCCCCAAGCCGGAATATCTAGATCTGATCTGCTGTTACTTGCAATGTCAGATCGGGGAAATATTAAAGCCTGAAAACCCGGAGTATTCTCCCTGAAGGATATTAAATAACCATTTAAGAACTGATAGATTAAGAATATAAGTGATTCTCCTAGCCATAGAACAAGTGCGTGTTTGAGACCGCACTCCCTGAGAGGATCCAGGGGCTTGATTTGAAGGGGATATTTATCATGGCTTTTTTGGGTATGCATTGTCCAGAATGCAATTCAAAAGAAGATGTTCATCGTAAAAGACGTACGGTCGTTCGTTATGCTCAGGTCTTTGATGACAAGGGCATAGCTATTGGAGAGTTCCGGTATTACCATCTCCATTGCCGTCGTTGTGAGTCAATGTTCTTTGTACAAGAGCGGTGCTTATATGACACACAAGATATGCACTCAGAAAAATTTATCGTACCAGAAGAGATCTTTCAAAAAGCCAGTCTAAATAAACCTGGCCTTGCTCATATTGGCACGACGGCAAGCGAATATACGCTGATGATTGCTGCGGGTGCCGATCATCCTTATGCCTTACGGCGTCTGGCATACAACCGTTAGGAAACCACTGTTATGGGATACTGGCGCAATCTAATGTCTGCCGCATTCGGCAAGCAATCCCAAGCCATGCGACTGATTTCCCATGCCAAGGTGGGCCGGGCGGTCTGGAGCGGACGCGATTACGGGAAATTTGCCGATCAAGGCTTTCGGCGTAATGCCATTGCTTATTCTTGTATTTCCATGATCTGCGATTCAATCAAAACTGTTCCGTGGGTGCTATATCAGGGTCAAGGGGATAATCGCAAGGAACTATCTGAGCACCCGCTTTTAAAGCTCTTGGCAAAACCGAACCCCACGCAATCGGGCAGTGATTTTATGGAATCCCTGGCCGGATTTTATCTGATTGCCGGAAATGCCTATATCGAAGCTATCCTCACCAATAAAGGCGCCAAGGAATTATGGCTCCACCGGCCCGATCGGATGAAAGTTATTCCTGGCTCCAGCGGACTACCACAGGGGTATGAGTACCAGGCCGGAGGTGAAGCATACCGCTGGGATGTCGATCCTATCAAGGGCACAGCACCGATCCTGCATATGAAAACCTTTAATCCCCTGGATGACTGGTACGGGATGAGTTTTATCGAAGCTGCCGCTTACGGCATTGATCTCCATAACACTTCAAACGCCCACAACAAAGCATTACTGGATAACGGGGCCGCTCCATCGGCGGTGATTACCTACAAAGCCGAAGACGGCAGCCCTTTGACGGATACGCAGTTTTACCGACTGAAGCAAGAAATCGAGGAGGAATATACAGGTGCTCGGAACGCTGGCAGGCCGCTTTTACTTGAAAACATCACCTGGCAGTCGCTCGGATTCTCACCCAGAGAACTCGACTGGCTACAGGGCAAAAACGTTACTGCCCGAGAAATCGGTCGCGTCTTCAGAGTCCCGTCTCAAATGCTGGATATCGAAGGCTCTCAGACCTACGCCAACATGGAGCAAGCGAAACTTGGTTTTTGGGAAGATGCGGTCATTCCCATCCTGGTCAAGATACGGGATGCCCTGAACCAATGGCTGGTTCCGACTTTTGGAGATGACCTGTTTCTGGATTTTAACCTCGATGATGTCTCAGCACTTATTCCCAGACGGGCTGAACGGTTTGAACGCAACGTAAAAGCTGTGGAAGCCGGTTTGCTGACCATTAACGAAGCTCGGGCGGATCTCGGTTATGAACCCGTGGAAGGAGGCGATGTGATTCTGGTACAGGCCAGCAGACTGCCTCTGGTGTTCTCAATTGAGAACCACACTGATGAGAGTACCCCTGATGTTTAATCTGCCCAATGATAAAGCAAAGCAGCGCTTTCAGGAAGCTTTTTTAAGAATTGAATTTGCGTTTGATAAGGCTCTTGCCTACCGTCTGGGCGTGGATCTCGATAAGCTCTCCCGCCAGGCAGCAGAAGTGTATGAGCGCGGAGGCTTAATCGCCGCTCTAGATTTGGTTTCCCGTTTTGAAGAGCCCATTCAGGTGCATCTGGTGGATCATCTTACCCAGACCTATATCCGTTTTGCCGATGAAACCATCGGGACTCTGGATCCCGCCTTGGGTCGGTCGGCCAACTTTACCATTGCCGCTCAGCGGTATGCCCGCACCTATGGTGCGGCCAAAGTCAAAAACATCAGTGATACCACCCGGCATCAGATCCAGCATGTCGTTGAGCATGCCTTAGCGGAAGGGTTGAGTGTCCCTGATATTCAATGGCGGATTGTTGAGAAAACCGGCGGGCAGATTGCTCGATCCCGAGCCCGCACTATAGCGCAAACGGAAGTGCATGCCGCTGCCAGCGCCGGTTCCCAAACCGCTATTGAATCTTTGCAGCGTCCTTACCGAAAGGAATGGATTGCCGCCGTCCAGCCGGGACGGACCCGGCCCTGGCATCTGGTAGCCAATGGTCAGGTTGTGGATGGGAATGAACAGTTCCTAGTCGATGGGGAGGGCTTGCGTTATCCGGGAGACCCGATGGGCTCGGCCCGGAACATTATCAACTGTCGCTGCGTGAATGCTTATCTGATTTGAGGTTTGCTCATGGACAAACTGTTTTTAGAAGTGCCCTTTGAAATCAAGGCCATCAACGATGAGGACGGGACTTTTGAAGGGTATGGCTCTATCTTCGGCAATATCGATGCGGACGGGGATGTGATTGAGCCAGGTGCTTTTGGCAAATCCCTGATGAATCATAAAACTAGCAACACCCAGCCTGCTTTGCTCTGGATGCATGACCCCTATAATCCGGTGGGTCGCTATCTGGAAGTCCGCGAAGATTCCCGTGGGCTGTATGTCAAAGGACAACTGATTCTGGAAAGCTCCCAGGGCCGGGACGCTTACGCCCTGCTCAAAGGAGGAGCGATCAACGGGCTATCGATTGGCTATGTGCCCAAGGAATGGGAGTTTGATCGAGCGCAAAAGGCCCGAAAGCTGAAAGAAGTGGATCTCTGGGAAGTGTCGCTTGTGACCTTTCCAGCTAATTCCATGGCTCGGGTCATGGTGGTCAAAAACAAGATTACGGCTGGGGAAGTGCCGTCTTTTCGAGAATTGGAAAAGTTCTTAAGCAGAGAATGCGGCATGAGCCGCAAGGAATCCGAAGTCTTATTGAAATCCGGTTATGAAGCGTATGCCTCATTTGCAACCAATCAACGAACAGATGATGAAGAGCCTGATGAAGATTTCGAGTCCAAGGGACTGAGCGATGAGCAGCGGGATGCGCTGATCGCCATTCTGAAGGACATGTAAAACCCGGTTCAACCATCCCCAATTGCGCCACGCGGGAGCTGGCGCAAGTTGTGTTGCCCAAAATCCGATAAGGAGACACCCCGCATGTCTTTTGAACAGTTAAAGAACCTTCTTGAAGAGCACAAGACCGCCGTGGTTGCTTTGAAAGAAGCGGATTCCGAGCGTGCCGAAGAAATCAAACGCCTTGGGAGCACGACCGGTGCCACGGAACAGAAAATGGCTGAAATCAATGCCAAGCTCGATTCCGTGGAAGAGCAAATCACCAGTTTAGAAACCGCCATGCAGCGTAAAGCTAAAGAAGTCATCTTCAGGGATGGCAAAAAATCATATACCGCCGATGAAATGGAGCACAAGGAAGCTTTCAACCAGTTCCTTCGCAAGGGCCATGACGTGGGCCTTCGGGAGTTGGAAGCCAAAGCCATGTCCACCCTTTCCGATCCCGATGGTGGCTATATGGTGGCGGTGCCCATGTCGGATCGCATCATTCAGTACGTGTATGAGACCACCCCCATGCGGGAGCTGGCGGGTCAGGTCAGTATCAGCACACGGGCTTATCCGGGGATGTATGACAATGATGAGGCTGATGCGGGCTGGGTAGGGGAAACCGAAACCCGAACCGATACCAAGACCCCGCAGTTGGGGCAATTTGAAATCCCGGTCCATGAAATCTACGCCAAGCCCAAAGTGACTCAAACACTTCTAGATGATGGCGTCTTTGATGTGGAAAGCTGGCTCGCTCGTAAAGTCGGGGCGAAGTTCTCGCGCAAGCAAAATACTGCCTTTATCATTGGAGACGGCATTAAAAAACCGCGTGAGATTCTGACCTATCCCGCTGGCACCGCGCATAAGCAGATTGAGCAAGTGGCAAGCGGTCATGCTAGCGCCATCACCGGTGACGGCATCATTACGCTGGTGGGCTCTTTGAAAGAAGCCTATCTGGCCAATGCCAACTTCCTGATGAAACGCTCCACCCTCACCCAGCTCCGTACCCTGAAAGACGGTCAAGGCAATTACTTGTGGCAGACCAATTATCAGTTGGGCCTAGCCCAAACCTTGGTGGGTTATCCGATTCGTACCGGAGAAGATATGCCTGCGGTAGCTGCGGGAGCGCTACCGATTGCTTTTGGCGATTTCCGGGAAGCGTATCTGATTGTGGACCGGCAGGGAGTTCGCGTATTGCGGGATCCCTATTCCTCCAAGCCTTTTGTCGAGTTTTACCATACGGCTCGCGTGGGCGGGGATGTGGTGAATTTTGAAGCCATCAAGCTGCAAAAGATTTCCACGTAATCCTGAAAGGAGTATTTTTTCATGCCCACAGATTTGCACAATAACATCCTGATTGAACCCGTTTTGGCCACTCAGATCGTGAGTGGTGCTGCCGGAGAAGTGGCGGTTACCGCCATTGACAGGCAAGGCTTTGAAAGCCTGGTACTTGTTGCCGCACTGGGTGAATCGGGAGATACCTTATCGGGAGCCCTGATGCTGGAGTTCATCCTCAAAGAAGGCGAACTGGCGGATGGTTCGGATCTAGCCTCGGTTACGGATGCCGCCCTTGTCCTGGGGGCGACGCCTGATATCAACGGGGTAGTTATCACGGTGGATGCGGACGGGGAAGACGGAAAAACCTATTCCGTTGGATACGTTGGCAACAAGCGTTATGCCGCACTGGTTCCGAAAAAGACTGGCACCCACACCAACGGCATCCCGGTGGCAGTGATTGCTGTCAAAGGCGGTGCCCATAAACGACCCACTCTCTGATTCCTGAAGGCCCCGGCACTTTGCCGGGTGCCTTCTAACTTTGGGCGGCCATATTGTGATCGATCTCTTCCCAAAACAAGTGCTCCTTGCCATCCTTGATCTCAACGGTATAGTTTTGAACAATACGAGCGTAAATTTTGGGGTTTCTACCACAGTAAATTTGTAAGTAAGAATCTGGGTTCGGAAATACTGCTTGATATGGATTTAACTTTGGACGTGTTGAAAAAAACGACTTCTGGTAAGTGGAATACTGAGTAGCCATGTAATGCTGCTCAATAAACTCTGCAACCCTTGCAGGATTTACTTGAAGACTTTTAACTGCAATGATTCTATCTGCAAGTGGCCTATCCTCAGAATCATATTCCCAAGTAATGAGCCAAACCTTTCTCTTGATTTTAGGTAGTTTGATTGAGTTATAAAATCTCTCAACATCACTCAGATGTTCCTCAATTCCTTCAGGTATAACGCCTCTTGATTGAAGATATGTGGCTGCATAAGCTTTTATCTCATCCAGCGAAATGTTTTCTACGAGCGCCATATAATACATTTTGAGTGCTCGCTCTCGATCACATGGGTGGATAGCAAAGTAGGCAGTTTCATATGCAAAACCACCACGGAGCAGATTTTGCCAAGATGGAGCTGAATACTCAGGCAAAGTGCACCCCTCTGATAAATTCCGTGTTTTCAATTAGCTCTACGATCACTGGATCTTCATGCCTTAAGCCATAAGGTTCTACCAGCCTTGATGACGATACGATCTCCAAGACTTCATGAGGCACCTTTGAACCAATTCTCCTGAAAACCCAAGTATTTATATCAGAAGGGATTTTCTCTGAAATCAGATTGCATCTCCATGCTTGCCCGTCACCTATGTAAGGAGGCATTCCGACTAGGTGTTCTCTCGGGATAATAAAATCCGGTTTATATCGGCCATTGTCTAGATCGTTCCTTAGGGATTGAGAAGCTGGGGGATCAATGGAAATATTCAAAGAACCAGGAAAAAGTTTGGTCTTGAAATACTCTGAAAAGACTTGTTCGTTCTGATTGATCAAGACACTAAACATACCAGCAGAAACTCTTGGCCTGCCTGGTTCCGATATCCTAAATTTCCCTGAAAATGTATGCTTCACCGTCTTCAATAGTCTTTTCTTGTTATTGGATTGATTATCGCCTCTTTAAGGCAAGAAGACCTTTGTGAGTGATTTTCAATCCGCCCAACTTCTGCTCGGCTAACCCAAGGGATAGAAACTTCTTAGTATGGACGTCTGGAATACGCTCCTGTAAAAGGTGTTTCGTTAATTCCTTTAGCGAGTTTTTCTCATCCATTGTTAATTGCTCTTGAAGCATTAGAGGCCCTCCATACTTTCCCACTTCGATTATATGATTTTTCGGCTTCAAAATCCAGAAACGTGAAGCCGGGTAAGGCTTTGTGTAACAAACATGGAACCAATACGATGAAGATCAAAGCGATACAAGACTTTCAAGGCAGCTTGAACGGATTTGAGGTGATTGACATCGCAGAAGGAACAGTGCTGGATGTTGATTACAAGACTGCCAAGATCTTTCTGGATGCGGGCTTTTGCAAGCCCTTGAGCGATTCGGACAAGGCAAAAAAGCCTCATGCAGATTGAATACCACCAGCTCACGCCTCCGGCATCAGAACCTCTCACCTTGGAAGAGACCAAAGCCTGGCTGAAAGTGGATCATAACGTTGAAGATACTTTGATCCAACTCCTAATCACGACAGCTCGGGAACGCTGTGAAGCGATTACTGGCTTATCATTGATGATCCAGCAATGGGTGGCTTATTTACCGTATTGGCCCATGCAGCCTCAAGAGGACTGGTGGGACGGTGTTCGGGAAGGGGCTTTTGCCTGGCAGATCGCTCAAGGGATTCCCTTGCGACATGGCCCCGTTCGACAAATCGATGACTTTACCCTTTTTGACGGTGATGGCAACGGTTCTCCCTATCCGGTGGAGTATTATCTGCTGGATAAGGCCAGAGACCTGCTGGTTCTGAAGTCCAGTGCCCCGACTCCCAAGGGTGAACGGGTCATCAATCCCATTGAAATCACCTACACGACAGGGTATGGCACGGTTCCCGGAGTGATTAAAGCCGGATTGCTTAAACTGATTGCGCATCTCTATGAACACCGGGGGGATGAAGGCAACCGAATCCCCAAGGACGTGCTAGGGCTCTGGCAGCCGTTTGTAAGGGTGAAAGTATGATTGGCCGCCTTCGCCATCGAACCAAGATTCTGGTTCGTTCTGAAATCCCTGACGGAGGTTTCGGAACCTCGGAAACCTTTACCGAACTAGGCACCGTTTGGGCGCAGTTTATACCAGTTTCAGGCTTGAAACGCATTGAAGCCCAATCGTATGGAGCGGATGTGACCCATAAAGTGCTGATGCGTTACCGAGGGGATGTGACGGACAGGCATTGGCTGGAATGGAACAACCGGCGCTTTGAGATCAAGACCTTTCGCTATCTCGATGAAAAGACCGATTGGCTGGAATTCACGGTGCAAGAAGCGGAATTGAATCCATGATCGATCTACGCATCACCTTATCGGAAAATGATGCAAAAAATCTTCAAAAAGCCGGTGAACAAGCCATTGAAGCGATTGCCCGTGTCATTGAAGCATTTGCTATTCGAATTGACCGGGAAATCAAAATCTCAATTGATCGTGGAGCAAAATCAGGACGGATGTATGGCAAGCATCAGGCATCCGCTCCCGGACAAGCGCCTGCAACCGATACCGGGGGCTTTGTGAAGTCCATTAGCTGGCGCAGCTTTAACCGGGGTCTATCGGCTGAAGTGGGATCTCATATTTTTTACGCGCCCTTTCTGGAAGAAGGGACCAGCAAAATGGATCCTCGCCCCTGGCTGCAACCAGCCTATGAAAAACATGCCGATGACATCGTGGATGAGGTAACTGAAACCCTGAAGAGATTCTTATGAACCTGGATGCCATCATCATTCAACTTCGAGAGCACACGCTACCCACTTTTAACCGGCGTGTTCATGGGGCGGCGGAATTTGCCCCGATTTCGGATCTCGATAAAACCGATCTGCCGGTTCCGTGCGCTTTTGTCATTCCGTTAGCGGATCGGGCGCAACCCCAGGCTGAACAAAATATTGAGATTCAGGATCTTGAAGAACGATTTGGGGTGATTGTGGCCATCAGCAACGTGCAAGACCGGACTGGCTTAAAAGCGGTGCTCGATGTTTATGCGGTTCGAGACACAATCTGGAGAGCCATTCTAAACTGGACGCCGGATGCTCAAACGTATAAACCCATTCGCTATTACGGAGCCCGGCTGCTTTCCATGAACCGGGCGGTATTGTTCTGGATGTTTGAATTTTACGCCAAGACAACCATCGTGGATGCGGATGGTTATCAACCGGAGTTAATGGATCTCAAAACCATTCATATTGATCACGATTTAGGCCCAGCGCCTGATAGCCAACTTGAAAAGCAAGACCGGCTGACCAATCTCGACCAATAGCTTTTAAGGGGATAACCCACCTATGAATAAAGAGAACTTGCAAAACAAGGTCTTTGTCGTGCCTGCACACAAGGACCTCATCGTCAGACACCCCTTTACCAAGCGACCCATCCCAGCGGATGGGCTTTTTGTTGAGGATTCCCCCTATATCCGCAGGCGGCTCAAAGACGGGGATTTGCTCCTAGCCAACCCCAAAAGACGCAAAAAAGAGGAGGCTGACGAATAATGGCCGTTTCTTTTAATGACATTCCATCTTCCGTGTTGGCCCCCTCGATTTATGTGGAAATCGACAATTCCAGGGCCTTTCACTTCACCCCGCCCTTTAAGCGATCTGTTTTAGCCATTGGCCCCATGCTTGCCACAGGAAGCGCCCAGGACGGGGAACTCAAACTCATCTATAACAACACCGAAGCCGATCAATACTTTGGCGTGGGCTCGATACTGGCGGATATGCTGAAAAATCTCCGCCTCAATACCCGAGGCGTGGATATTTACGCCATTGGCCTTGCGGATGCCGCTGGGGCGACCAAGGCCACCGCCACCATTCAGGTAACCAGCGGAGCCACCCGAAACGGGACGCTGTTTCTTTATATCGGCGGTCGTCTGGTACGCATCCCGGTTGCTGCTGGTGATAACCCAGCCACCATTGCCACAGCGATTCAAGATGCCGTCAATGCCGATAGCTTACTTCTAACCACGGCCAGTGTGCTGACCGATACCGTGACGCTCACAGCCCGGAACGCGGGCACACTGGGTAATCAAATCGATATCCGAACCAATTATTACGGCAAAGCCGCTGGCGAAGAGTTACCGGCGGGCGTGGCGCTTACTATTACCCAAATGGCGGGCGGGGCAACGGATCCCGATCTGGCTGACGCCATTGCCAATATGCCGGATGAGCGTTTTGACTTTGTACTGAACGCCTTTACCGATAACGCCAATTTGAATCTGCTGGAAGCGGAACTCGATAGCCGGTGGGGTTACAGCCGGATGCTGGAAAGCCATGCCTTTATCGCACTGAAAGGAACCCTTGCCACACTGTCTACATTTGCCGCGAGCAGAAATAACCCGCATTTGACTACGATGGGCTTTAACGATAGCCCGACCGCCCCCTGGATCTGGGCCTCAGCTTATTGCGGACAAGTGGCATGGCATGGATCGATTGATCCGGCCCGGCCCTTCCAGACTCTGCCGTTGATGGGCGTTCTGGCTCCACCGTTGTCTTCACAATTCACGTTGCAAGAACAGGAAATATTACTGGCTGATGGTATTGCCACCTACACCGTAGAAAGAGACGGGCAAGCCCGTATCCAGAGAGCGGTGACCACTTATACCCAAAGTCCCCAAGGGCTGCCGGATGCCAGCTTCCGGGATACCAATACGCTCCTGACTTTGGCATATGTCTCTCAATCGGTCAGGTTTCGCCTGGGCCAGAAATTCAGGCGGCACAAGCTGGCCAAATCCGGCACACGCTTTGGACCGGGACAAGCCATTGTAACGCCTGTCATCATCAAGGCCGAACTCATTGCGCTCTTTAGTGAATGGGAATCCTTGGGTCTCGTGGAAGACATCGAGCAATTCAAAGACGACCTGATTGTGGAAATCAACGCGCAAGACCCCAACCGGGTCGATATTTTGCTGCCGCCGAATCTGGTCAACCAGCTTCGCATTACCGCCATTCAGATCCAATTCCGCGTGTAAGCACCCGTAACAAAGCCAAAGGGTCGCTCTAATAGCGGCTTTTTTGGTATGGAGGATGAACAGATGCCACAAGCCGCTGTGGGTGGCACCGCCTATATCAAAGTGGACGGCCAGCAATACGCGCTCAAAGGCTCTCTTAAAATCACGGGCGATAAGGTGCGAGAAGGTGTCGCCGGGCAAGACGGGGTGCATGGGTATCTGGAGCGTCATCAGGTTCCCGCAATCGAAGCAACTTTTACGGATATGGACGGGCTGCGAAAAGATGATCTGGAAGCCATTGTGGATTCATCGATCACGGTGGAACTCATTAACGGCAAGGCATATGTCTTACGGAATGCCTGGTTTGCAGGACTCTTTGAGCTGGAAACGGAAGAAGGGGAAGTGGCCGTGAAATTTGAAGGTATGAAACTAGAGGAGATCAAAGCCTGATGTCTGACTATCTGATTCAACTGGAAGAACCCCTACAGCACGGGGAAGAGATCATTACCGAAGTAGTCTTCCAAACCCCACGGGTCAAACATTTACTTGAATTTGACAAGGAAACCGGGGAATACGCAGGTTTTCTGCGCTTTCTGAGCGCTTTAGCGGGGCTCCCGCCTAAAGTGCTGGGCCAGATGACGCTGAAAGACATGCAGCAAGCCAAAGCGTTGTTTGCGGATTTTTTGCCCGAAGCCCCGGAGAACTCCGAGGAACTGTAGCGCTTCTCGCCCATCCGCTGGGATATGGCTTTGCCCCGTCTGAAATCGGGGAGATGACCATGGATCAGTTGATGTTCTGGTGGGAGAACCTGGAAATCATCAATGAGCAAGTTCAACGTCAGAATTCTCATCGAGGCCATTGATAACGCCACCGGTCCCATCCGGCGAATCGCCCGCAGTCTCAAGGAACTCAGCAACACCCAAGGTATCCAAAATCTTAAAACCGCCTTTGGAGGCCTCAAAGGGGCCATGGGTAATGTCGCTGCTCAAGCCGGGTTACTGACAGCCAAGCTGGGTGCTGCCGCAGCGGTGGGCGGATTGGCCTTCAAGAAACTGGTCTTTGACCAGATGGTTTCCTGGGAAAACCTGGAGCAAAGCCTAAAGGGGTTACTCGGCGGGAGCAAACAGGCCAAAAATGCGATGGCCTGGATTGCTGATTTTGCCAAAAGAACCCCGATGGATGTTCAAGGCGTGGCGGAAAGCTTCCGTATGATGACGGCATTGGGCTTAAAGCCCATGCAAGGCCAAATGGAAGCCATTGTCGATACGGCGAGTGCTTTGGGTGGGTCTCAAGAATCCATGCGACGCATTGCTTTAGCGCTGGGCCAAGCCTGGACCAAGCAAAAGCTGCAAGGACAAGAGATCTTGCAATTGACCGAAGCCGGAGTTTCGGTTTGGGATTTACTCGCCAAAGCCACGGGAAAAAATACCCTGGAACTGCAAAAACTATCTGAAGCGGGGAAACTGGGCCGCAAGGAAATCCAGCTCCTGATAGATGCCATGGGCAAGAAATACAAAGGCGCTGCGGTGGGAATGGCCAATACCACGGCGGGCATTATTTCCAACCTCAAAGACGCCTGGCAGCGCTTCACCTTGATTCTGTATGAAGAGGGCCTGCTCGATTTTTTCAAGGCCGAACTCAAGGGCTTGCTGGATCAAGTGGATGCAATGGCCCAATCGGGGCAACTGAAGCAATTTGCCATTGAGTTTAAAAACAATGTCATTACTCTTTTTCGAGAGCTAAAGACCGTGGCAGTACAAGTCTGGCCCGTTATCAAGGGGCTGGCTCAAGGCTTTGCCGCATTGGCTCAAGCGGTGGGCGGGTACGGCAATCTCCTGAAAATTGTGATTGGCTTAATGGCGCTTCCTCTTGTTGCCTCCTTAATTCAAGCCGGTGTGGCGCTCTTTAATTTTGGGAAAGCCGCTTATACGGCCATTCAAGGTGCCAAGTGGCTGGGGACTGCTTTTACTGCTGTGCGAACAGCCATAGTTGCCATTGGCGCGGGACTGGGTGGCACGGTGGGCATCGTGATTGCAGCGGTGGCCGCCATTGCGGCTGCGGCCTTTTTAATCATCCAGAACTGGGGACCGATCAAAGCCTGGTTCATTAACATGTGGAATGAGTGGGGCGGAGTCATTCGCTTACTGAGCCCACCCATTAACGCCATTGTGATGCTGGCCGGAGCCATTAAATCGGCCTGGGCTTCAGTCGGCCCCTTCTTTACGCAACTGTTTAATACCATCCGCACAGCCGCGGCTTCTGCCGCCCGTGCTTTTCAACCTCTCATCAATGCGGCGCATCAGGTGCGGAGTGCGATTTCTGGCGCAATGGCCGCTGCCAAGTCCGGGGTTGGGACCGCCGTTCAAAATTTCAAGGGCTTTGCCAATCAGGCAACCGGTCATGTACCTCGCCGCGCCGTGGGCGGCTCCGTTCGCAAAGGGCTTCCCTATCAAGTGGGTGAATTCGGACGGGAATTTTTTGTACCCGGTGCGGATGGGCGGATTGTCCCCCATAACGCTCTTTCCCGTCTGCAAGGGGCGATTGACAGCCGCTTGAATATTCATATCCGCATTGATTCTGAAGGGCGTCCGCGCCTGGCGGATCTCAAACAACAAGGTTCTAACCACAACATCAGCTTGGATATGGGACTGATTAACAGCTATGGCTAATCCAAAAACGTTGAGGCCCGCCAGTTTCCGAGGCATCCGTTTCTTTGTGGATACGGCGGAAACCCAAGGCGGCAGGCGCAATATCCTGCATGAATATCCCTACAAAGACGAACCCTACACCGAGGATTTGGGCAGGAAGGCTCGGGAATACACCTTTGATGCCTATGTCATCGGGGAAGGGCATGAAGATATCCGCAGACGGCTGCTAGAAGCCATTGAGAAAAACGCCAACCCCGGCACTCTCATCCATCCGCTCTTTGGCTCCATCCGGGTCATTCCCGGCCCCGTGCGACATCGCTACAAAAACGCCGAAAGTCGGATCGAATATTTCAGCCTCACTTTTTATGAAGCGGGCGAAAACCGTTTTCCCGATGCGACCCTTGATACCCGTCTTGCCGTACAAGCTGCGGCGGATTTGGTGCAAACGGCCACCAAAAACGCCTTTGTCGATCACTACACCATTCGCGAAGTCCCTGAATTTGTCTTGAAAGATGCGCAAGACAATGCCAATGAGATGGTCAGTGTCATTGAAAAATCGATTGAAAAAGTTCAACTGGCTCAATCCAGGCAACCGGATTTCAATACGCAACTGGCCGAATACAAGGCCAATATCATAGATCTGGCAAGCCTCCCCCAGACATTTGCGGATGATACGGCCGCATTATTAACAGCACTGGGCGATGTATACAGTAACCCGTTGAACGCCTTTTTAACGTATCAGCGCCTGTGGGAAGCGGCAGACGATACCATTCCCGATTGGCAGGCGACGCCATCAAGAAAACAGATGCGACAAAACCGGGAAGTGCAGATCGGGATGATCAATCGCTTATCCGTGGTGGGGATGGCCAAAGCCGCAACCCGCATGGAATTTGATAACTATGATGAGGCGGTTCGCTTTCGCCAGGATTTGGCGGATCTGCTGGAAGATGAACTGATCCGTCTGGGCCGCACCGATTATGACAACCTCTTTTTTGCACTGGATGATCTCAGAGCCCAAATGATTAAGGATCTCACCGAACGCAGCGTGAACCTGGATCGCTTAAAAGACGTGTATCTGGCCAGTCAGCAACCCGCTGCGGTGATTAGCTATGACCTGTATGGAACAAGCACCAGGGATCAGGAAATCCGCTCCCGCAACCGTGTGCGGCACCCTCTGTTTATGCCCGCAGGACAAGCCATTCAGGTATTGGTTGATTAAGCCATGAATGATGTGTTTTTGATCGTCAACGGCCAGAAGTACGGTGGCTGGAAAGAAGTCTCGATTACGCTTTCCATGGAAACTCTGTCCGGCAAGTTTGAGTTAGGACTTACTGAGCGTTGGCCTGGCCAAAATGTCTCTCGCACCATTAACCTGATGGATTCTTGCGAAGTGAGAATTGGTGGGGATACGGTGATTACCGGCTACGTGGATGATATTTCCCACAGTTATGATGCTCAAAGCCATAGCTTTCGAGTGAGCGGTCGGGATAAGGCGGGGGATCTGGTAGATTGTTCCGCCATTCAGGAACCGGGCCAATGGAGAAACCAGCGCCTGGAGCAAATCGCCCGTGATCTCGTGGCTCCCTTTGAAAATATCGCAATCAAAGTTGAAGTGGGTACCGGAGAACCCTTTAAAACCTTTGCCCTGGAG
Organism: Vampirovibrio chlorellavorus; assembly: GCF_003149375.1. NCBI lineage: Bacteria > Bacillati > Candidatus Melainabacteria > Vampirovibriophyceae > Vampirovibrionales > Vampirovibrionaceae > Vampirovibrio > Vampirovibrio chlorellavorus. The sequence goes on along the minus strand of NZ_QFWH01000007.1, from coordinate 144,819 downwards.
CAAGGGGAATCAGTCGTGGAAGCCATTGAGCGTATGGCGAAATTGCGGGGACTCCTGGTCATTTCAGATGGGGCGGGGAATTTACTGATTACCCGCGCAAGCCAAAGCCAGGCGCAAACAGCCCTGGTGAGCGGGCAAAATATTCTGAAAGCCGAAGGCCGCTTTTCCAGTAAGGACCGCTTTTCGCAAGTGACGGTAAAAGGCCAGACCGAAGGCAGCGATGAGATCAAACCGGATGTGAATACCAAAGCGAACGCCCAGGCCGTTGATACTGAAGTCAAACGGCACCGGCCCTTGATGATGCTGGCTGAAGGCCAAGCCAATACGCAAACTTGCCAGAAACGGGTGGATTGGGAAATCGCCACCCGCAAGGCGAAAGGCTTTGACTTGACCTATACCGTGGCTGGGTGGCGGCAACTTGCGGGTGGCCCCCTGTGGCGCGTGAATGAGCGAGTCAGGGTCAAGGATAGTGTTTTAAAAGTCGATGAAATCCTGCTGGTTTCGGGCCTTAATTTCCGCCTCGATAACCAGGGCGGACGCATTTCTGAAATCAAGCTTGCACGACCTGACTCCTTTAACCCGGAGCCTACGGACTAAAGCCGATGGACTTACGAGACTTTGACAAACTCACCGGCAAAATGAAGCGCCGGATTTTTAATATGCTCGCTCGCGGTGTGGTGAAGCTCATTGATGATGCAGGCGGGTATCAGCTGATCCAGTCTGATTTGCTGGCTGGTGAAACCCGGTCGGGCATTGAGCGGATGCAGCAATATGGTTTTACCGGCCATCCGCCTGCTGGATCTGAAGCGCTGGTGGTTTTCATGAACGGGGATCGCTCTCACGGGGTAGTGATGGCCGTTGAGCACCGGGAATTCAGGAAACGGAATCTTGCTGAAGGGGATGTGGCCGTCTATACCCAGAAAGGCAATTTCGCTCATTTCAAGGCTGACGGAGAAGTCATTTTAGAAACACCGGAAAACAACATCACCCTGGAATCCAAAGACGGCAAAATCTATCTGAAAGCAACAGGCAACATCATCATCCAATCAGATGCTGTGGCACGGCTGGAAGGCAATGAGGTGGAAATCCATGCCGTAAGCAGAATCAAGTGGGACTGTGGTGGCCGGGGATACGATTACTTTCCGACTCACACGGATAGTTACGCCCAATGCACGGTCCCGGGATCTGATAATCCTTGCATGCCGCCTGAACACGGTGGGCCGGGAGCGACTTAAACCGTAAAAATCTATTTTTTAGTTTTTGCTCTGGTCTGACAAGGCTTCAAAAAAACTACGAATCTTGGTCATAAATAGCCTACGAGACCTGTCAGTTGCCTGAGTAATAGATCTAAAAATACTACGAAGTTTGATAGCGGCTATCCTGGATATATTATTTTTGTTTGCAATTTCTCTTGCTTTTCGGTTTTTAAGCTTCAGTCTAAATTCTGCAACTGTCGTTAAAATTTTGCCCAAGATATAATACTCAAACCAGTTTACTTGCCTTGCTAGATGCTCCTTGTACGTGCCTTCAAATATTTCTTTCCGTTTCTCGTTCAGGTCGTAAACAGTAAAACTAGCACATGTTAATAAACTATTTGATATTTTGTCTTCAAGAAACCTTTCCAGGTCATCTTTTGAACGCAAGGCATCTTTTGAAAGAGAGAACCTTTTAAATTTTTGCCAAGAATAATCTTCTTCTTGTAGCGGAACAACTTCACTTTTTCCATTCTCATATATAAACTCAACGATAAACTTGGTATTACCTCCATATGAAACACCTTTAAAAGGTAGTCTGATGGGCTTGGCAATTGCCGTCAAATGATTGTTAAAGTAGTGCATGACCAAGTTGTCATTTGGAATTCTTTTTCTAACATTATATCGGCCTTCTGAAGTGTATAAAATTAATTCCGAAGAATAAATTAACTTACTGGGAAGAGAAGAAATTCTTATCTTACAAGAATTGAAATTATAAAACTCAATAGGGTCATAGTTTCTATTTATCGTTTCAAAGGGATTCAATATCAGTGGACTATCTTCAAACTCTTCTATTTCAATGTAGTAATTATGCCCAATCCTTACATATATAGAAAAAATTGCGATCGATTTATCCTTGAAATTCTGCAGCTTAATGCTGGATACATATTTCTCATCTGAGTAAACACTATCTACCCATTGAGCTTGCCCTCTGACATCTACTCCAAACTTTGTTTGGGTTATCTTGTAAGTGAAATACACACTAATAGCCGCAAAAACCATTGCAACACAAGCAACAATAGTGCTTACAAATGTTAGTGTTTCAGTACTTAGAAATGACCATTCCATACTAATATCTATCCAATTCGTGCTTTGGCGGCAATTGAGAACTACTTGTTCTCAATTTAAACTACGCAAGAGGCTTGCATACAGAATTCTCAAACAATTGAGTGTATTTTAACACGCTACATTACACGCCATGAGATGGCCCTGTGAGCAACCCTCACGGGTTCTTTATCTTACTTGATTCCCTGCGCTCATTGTTATCATAGGGGTAAGGCAGATGACAAGAGACATTCGCCTCTTTCACCATGCCGGTGAAGGGGGAACCCTGGGCTACTTTGACGCTCAGCTCAAATACCGCGATCTTGAAGCGGATGAAACGCTAGAAACCTCTGTAATAGTCAGTCTGTTTACAGATAAACGGGCGGCCTTGACCGATCCGCTTCCCGCTGGGGAAACTTTTCGCCGGGGTTGGTGGGGCGATACCTTTGCGGCACTGGATGGGGATGAAATCGGATCGCACCTCTGGCTTTTGGCTCGGGAAAAGGCCACGCAAGAAACGCTCAACCGGGCCAAAGAGTATTCCCTTGAAGCCCTCGCCTGGCTCATTGATGACGGTATTGCCGAAAACGTTCAGGTCACCACCTTTTGGGTGAGCAAAATCGCTGGGGTGATGGGAATCACCGTTGAAATCACCAAGATGACGGGCTCCAAAGAGCGTTTCAACTTGATCTGGAACCGGCTCCTGCAAGGCGAACCCTCCACGGCTGTGGCCCCTCACAAAATCCTGTCGCTTGAAAGCAATCAGGACTTCCTGGCCACCGATGATAACCAATTCCTGGAGCAATAACGCGCCATGGACACCAACTTTGCACGGCCCACTTTGGAGCAACTGCTCGACAGAATCCGGGGCGATATTAACACGCGGATTTCGGGAGCCGATTCCAGGGTCAGGCGGTCCTTTCTGGGTGTCATCGCCCGTATCCTGGCGGGCCTGGCCCATGGCTTGTATGGCTACCTGGACTTTATCGCCAGACAAGGCATTCCCGATACCGCAGAGCGCGAGTATATGGAACGCTGGGCGGCTGTGTGGGGGGTGGATCGAAAAGCGGCTACCAAAGCCCAAGGCAATTGTACCTTTACCGGTAATAACGGAAGCCTGATAAACATTGGCCAGAAACTGCAACGCGGAGATGGGGAGCTGTTTGAAACCGTCAAAGCCGGGGTCATTGATGGAAATATCCTGATTTTAACAGTCCGGGCCTTAAAAGCCGGAAAAAATGGCAATACCGTCACCGGAACCATTCTTACTTTTGTAAACCCGATTTCAGGCTTTAACGCCGAATCAACGGCGGGCGAACTGACGGGCGGCACCGATACCGAAACCGATGCCAGTTTGCGGGAAAGAATGCTCGCCCGGATTCAACAACCGCCCCATGGGGGAGCGCTCTTTGATTATGTGAACTGGGCTCGCGAAGTGGAAGGCGTCACAAGAGCCTGGGCCACGCAAGAACTCGGGGCGGGCACAGTGACGGTGCGTTTTATGATGGATAACACGTACCCGGACGGGATTCCGCAAGGGGACGATGTCACCAGAGCCAATGACTATATCCAGAATCTGCGCCCGGTGACGGCTCAGGTCTTTGTGGTTGCTCCAACGCCTGCTCCCATCGATTTTGAAATTGTTCTTCTGGATAGCGACGGTTCTCCCGTTGCCGATCCGTTGATTCAAGCGGCTGCGGAAGCGGAACTTGCCGATCTGTTCAAGCGTGAAGGCGAGCCGGGCGGCACCATTTATTTGTCCCGCATCCGGGAAGCGATCTCCATTGCCCAAGGGGAATTTGCCCATAACCTGCTGAGTCCATTGGCGAATGTGTCCGTTGGGATTGGCGAAATCCCGGTTGTGGGAACCATCACCTGGAGCTAGAACCCCATGAGTGCAAGCGCCAAGGATTATTACGAGCAAATTAAAAAGCTCAAACCCAGCGGGCAGGCGTGGCCGGATGAGGACGATCTCACCCAGAACCGGCTATTGCAGGCATTGGCTGATGAATCCGCCCGTATCGATGAGCGGGCGGATGACTTGAGCGATGAACTCGATCCCCGCGTGACACTCGAACTCCTGATGGATTGGGAGCGAACGGCAGGCTTGCCCGATCCCTGCACCGGCCTTGCTCAAACAGTTGAGCTACGACGCCAAGCGGTGGTGGATAAGCTCAACGCCCGTGGCGGTCAGCACAAGCAGTATTTCATCGATCTGGCCGCACGGTTCGGCTTTGTGATTTCCATTACCGAAACCTGGCCAACCACTGCCGGGATGCCTTGTGGAATCGGCGATTACGGGGACACCTGGCTGCATTACTGGGAAGTCAATGCGCCCCTAGACACCATTCGCCATACCAAGACTGGCATCGGATCCTGCGGGGATCCGATTCGCAGTTGGGGTAATGAGATTCTGGAATGCCTCATTAACCGCTATAAGCCAGCCCACACCATCGTGATTTTCACCTATAGCTAGGGGGCTTTGCATGTATCGTATCGATAACGTGACATCGGTGGCCACACCACCGGCGATTCCGCCTGCTCAAAGCGAAGCCTTCTGGGACAGGGGCACCCATATGGAAGATTGGTGGCTCAACATGATTCAGGAGGAAATCCGCTCGGTTGTTTTGGCTGGGGGATTAAACCCGGATAAAGCGGACAATACCCAGTTCACCAAGGCGATTGATGCTCTCATCCAGGAAGCGGGTCTGGCGGTGGAAACGGGATCCATCCTCTGGTTTGCCGGAGAAAAAATTCCGGCGGGTTATCTGGAATGTGACGGTCGGGCCGTTTCCAGAACCGATTACCAGCGCCTATTCGCTGTTTTGGATACAAGTTATGGCGTAGGAAACGGGGCCACCACCTTTAACGTGCCGGATCTTCGGGGACGCTTTGTCCTGGGCAAAGACGATATGGGTGGCACCAGCGCGGATCGGGTGGTTGCCCTTCAAGCGGATTCTCTTGGAGGCGCGGGCGGTTTGGATAAAGTCCAGTTGAGTGTGGCGGAGCTACCCAGCCACACCCACACCTATAGCGTGGCCAGCTCCAGCGGGGGCGGCATGAATTTTAACGATTCCGGAGACGGCAATGTCTCGACGACAACCGGCAACACGGGCGGAAACCAGGCCCATAACAACATACCCCCTTTTATCACGCTCAAGGCCATCATTAAAAGCTAGGACGGAACGCGTATGTATCGCATTGACAATTCAACCAGCGTGACGACCGCACCCAATGTCCCTGCTCCCGCCCAAGAGCGGTATTTCACCAACGGGGATCCCGGAGCTGGCGTTGCGGCCACCAAGCTGGATAGCTGGTGGTTCAACATGATCCAGGAAGAAATCAGGCAAGCCATCGTGGATGCGGGTCTGATTCCCAATAAGAATGACAATACCCAGTTGTCTCAAGCCATCCAGAACCGGATAGCCGCAGCCGGATCCGGCATCCCCTCGGGCACCTTGCATCCCTGGCCAACAGCGGATATTCCTTCGGGGTATCTGCTGTGCGATGGTTCTGCGGTTGATCGAACGACATTTGCCGATCTCTTTACTGTCATCGGTACGACCTATGGGGCGGGTGATGGGGTCACTACATTCAACCTGCCCGATTTGCGAGGGCGATTTCCCTTGGGAAAAGATGACATGGGCGGCGTTTCGGCCAACCGGGTCACGGACGGACAGGCGGATGTGCTGGGCGGGTTTGGCGGCACGGAAAAGCACACACTGACAGTGGCTGAAATGCCCTCTCACGGCCACAGTTATTCGGCGCCTTCCCATAGTGGAAGCGGCATGAACTTTAACGGTTCCGGTGACGGGCCGGTGGGGACCACAACCGGTGCTACCGGAGGCGGGCAACCCCATGAAAACATGCCGCCTTATCTCACGTTGAACTACATCATCAAATCCTGAAGACGGGGAATTTTTTGACTATGGCTGAAGATCGGATTCAGATAAGCCAGTTGCCTTCGACGCTTTCACTCAATGAAAGCGATGAACTTGCGATCAACAACGCGGGCGATACCCGAAAAGCAAGCCTGACCCAGGTGAAAAAGACGATTGGGGTGACCGATCACCTCGCGGATCTTGAAGCCCACCGTCCCATGGATGACACGGTCACCGCCCCGGATACGATCTGGTCTTCTCAAAAAACCCGCGATGAAATTGACACGGCGCTGACCAACCGCCAAGTGAATTCGGATCAGTTCTCTGGTGTTCTGCCGCCCACCAAGGGGGGGACGGGTATGGGCACCCTGGACGGAGGCAAGTTGCTGATTACGCAACCCGATGCCATGACGGAAGTGGCAATGGGGCCAACGCTTGCTGAAACCGGTGGGGCCATTGATGTAGTCGAAGATACCAGCGTTCAGAAAGTGGAGCTAGCGGTGGATGGGAATCTCGGCGGGGTCAGAAAGCAAGTCAACTTTATCAGTAACGGGGATGTCGTTGTTGAACTGAGCGATGATCCGATCAATAACAAGCTGGATGCCGAAATCAAGCTGCTGGCCCGAGGTCCCCTGGAAGTGCATGATAACGGCATTGCTTTGGCTGGCACGGTGGGTATTGTCAACATTGTGGAAGGGGACAATGTCAGAACGGATCTGGTGTTTAATGCCGGGGATCCGGAAGGGGAACCTGCAATTCCTTCCAGTGTGGAAGTGACCATTCATGCCGATGTCTCGATTCAGGATGAAGGGGTGGATATTGCCACCCGGCCCAAGCTGAATTTCAAGGACGGTTTAAACACTGTGGCGGTGGTTACCGATGATCCAGTCAATAGCCGCATTGATGTCAATGTGGATGTGGATCTTTCCGGCAAGGCCAATGTCACTCATACCCATACGCTTTCTGAAGTCGGCGATGCCGGGTTGTTGGCATCCAAAGACCAGGTAGAAGCTCCCACGGATTTTTCAGCGACCGGCACCCCGGATGCCACCACCTTTTTGCGCGGGGACAATGTCTGGGCCATTCCTCCGGGCGGGACCGGGGTTGTGGATGTCTATGACAATGGCGTTTTAACGGGCTCTCGGGGCGGAGTCAACTTTATTGCAGGCCCGAATGTCACCATAACCCAGAGCGATGATGCCGGTGGGGATAAAGTAGATGTGACCATTGAAGCCACAGGAAGTGGCGGAGGCGGCGGCATTCTGTGGCGCGATTCATCGGATGTGAATGTCGCTAACACCACCTCATTAACCCAACTATTCAGCTATACAATTCCTGGCGGCACTCTGGGGCCAGGGGATGTGATCCGCGTTCATGTACGCGGTTCCGGCTTGAATAACACTGGAGGCTTACAAGCCTTTAGCTGGCGTACCAGTCTCGGCGGACAAAACCAGGATTCCGCTTTCAGCAACTTTGGCAACCATGCCAGTGGCTTTGACTGGGTGCTCGATTACGAAATCATGGCCAATGGCTCAGGTTCTCAACAAGTGACAGCGCATCTTCAAACCTTCCAGCACAAGGCCGATCCCGAAGATGAAGGCTGGTTGCTGACCACCAACCTGAACCTGGATATGACGGTCGATCAGACCTTCCAGCTCTTTGTTACGCCCTTTACCGCCAATGCCTCGCTTTCTATCACCAAGGAAGCGGCCTGGGTGGAGCATGTGGCGGAATCCGATTCAGGGGGCGGAGGCGGTGGAGGCGGCGGCATTACCGGCGTTGGCATTCGCAATAACAGCGCCACCATTGTCGGCACCCGGCCCAATATCAATTTTCATCCGGGCAGCAATGTGACCCTCACCATCACCGATGACGCGGTGAACAATGAAGTGGATGTAACCATTGCCGCAGCCACCGGCAGCGGCAGCAGCATGTTCTTGAACGTGCAGGATTACGGAGCCGTGGGGGACGGGGTGACCAGTGATTCCAGCGCCATTCAAGCGGCTATTAATGATTCCGTGACGCTGGGCCTGTCCGGGGTATTCTTCCCGGACGGCGTTTACCGGATTACCACGGCCATTACCCCGCCAGGGGGCTCTGCGGGCCGGGAACGCCCTTCCATTGTTAACTGGAACCCCATTAGTGAACGGATTACTTTTGACAAGGATCCGGGCCTGCAAAACGGGGATCCCATCGCTTTTCAGGGAGACGGCCTCCCATGGACCGTCACCGAGAACAAGGTCTTCAATGCTAGGCGTATCAGTGCCCTTGAATATGAACTCTATGATACCCGTTCCAATGCCACCAATACCGCTTCCACAGCCGGACGCATTGATCTGATTGGCCGTACCGTTTCATCCATTAATCTCACCACCAATGAAATCACGTTTTCCGCCCCTCACCTGATGCGCACGGGCCAGCGGGTGCGCTTCCAATCCACCGGTTCCTTGCCAAGTGGAACCGATATTAATACCGAATACGTTTTCCGGGTGGTGTCCCCCACCGTGGGAACCATTCACCCGATTAACAATTTCACCACCTCTAACGATTTTCCGGCTTATCACGCGTATTACTATCCGAGTTCTCAACCTTCAGGTGGCCGCACCCCTGAGATTATCGACATTACCAGTGCAGGATCCGGCACCATCGATATGAAACGGGTGGGGGCTCAACTGCATCCCGGCACAACCAAGTATCACAATGGATTGATTCTCAAAGGCTCCGGCAACGCCATTATCGCCAAAGACCCCAATCAGGGTCTAAGCCTGCTTTTCTGGGCGCACCGATTTGATAACCTGGTGGTGGAAGATCTCGAATTCTGGGGCCGCAACTATGAAGAACGCTGGCTGGATGAATTCGGTGGCTCTTATCCATATTGGGGCGATGATGGGTTTCGCGTGGAATCTTGTCATAACGTGGTCTTTAACCGTTGCCGCTTCAAATACTTTGGGGACGGGGCGCTTCGCTTTCAGACGGCCTTTAATGACAAGAACATTGGGCCGATGGCCGAAAGTCTCACCGTGGAAAACTGCTGGTTTTTCATGTGTACGCAAACCAGCTCCACCGTCTCCAATACGGCGCACCCTTCAGCCGCCACCACCATTCGCTTTATCAACAACACCTTTGAGAAGATGCGAACCGGGGTCAAACTCTCCTCCAAAAAGACCGAGGGGATTGCGGATGCCTGGTTTATCGGCAACAAATGGAAAGATTGCAAGATCAGTCACCAGTTCAATGCCCCTCTCGAAATCCAGTCCTTCAGCCGGGTCTATGTCAAAGACAATACCTGGGAGAATCAGGGAACAACGGGCAACATTGAACCTTATTGCATACTGATTATTCCCAACAATTCCGCCACCGCTTCCAAAGGCCCGATCAATAACATCACCTTGGAAGGCAATGTGATTGAAAACTGTCCTCGGGGTTTTAAAATTTCCAACCGTTCTTACATCGATGGCCCTGTGGTAATGGAAGATGTGACCATCCGGGGGAATCATTTTAGAAATCTCACTTCCACCTTTAGTGAAGGGGCGATCTCCATCAGCATCAATCCTGTGCGGCGGGTGGAAATTTCCGGCAATCATTTTGATGACATTGCAAACCAGTATTGCATATTCATTAACCTGATTGATGATTCCGATGGCGTTCAGTCTTGCAATTACGTCTTGGACAGTAACTTCTTTGGCAACATGACTCACGCCAGTGCCAGTCTCATCAGCCTGACTCTCGATAACCAGGGTGGACCAGTAGGCGCAAAAATGCTGCGGGGCTTTATTTTCTCTAACAGCGTGATTACCACGCCTGTTCCGCTCCTTCGAGCCATCAACGTGTCCGATATGCTCTTTAGCAATATCATCTACAACGCCCCCAGCGGAACCTTCCACAACCCCACGCTCTTTAGCGGAATTAGCCGCTTCCGTTACAACAATTGCCACATCACCGCCACCAACGGGATTGATCATCCCAGCACCCCGCATCTGTTTATCACGGGGTGTTCTTTCAATTGCTCAGGCATTGCCATCAAGAACGCCACCTCTCAAAGCGCCACGGCCTTTATCGAGGGGAATCATGTTGTCAGTGGCTCGGTTAGCTTCCAATAAATGGAGTATCAGCAATGGAACAAGTGAACTGGCTTGAAGCCATCCTCACCCAGGTTCTGGGTCCCATGGGGCTCACCATTGGGGCCTTAATTGTCGTAAGGGAGTTGTTTCTGATGTTCATCAAGGAACGCGAAGCCAGCCGGATATCGGCGCAGGAACAGCGGGATTACCTGACCAAAGAAGCCGATCATAACCGTACTGCTTTTATGGATGTCCTGGCGCTCTTGAAGTTAGAACTCGCCATGTGCAATGAGCACCGGGATGAATGCACAAAGCAAATCACCTTCTTAACTGAAAAGTGCGCCACCTTGCAGGAGCGGGTGGATCAGCTCGAAGGCCCGCTGCGCACGATTCTCGCGAAAGTAGAAGCCGGTCTCAAAAAAAAATCACGCAAGAGGTAATGCTATGAACCCATTGCCCAGATTGTCGGAATCGCAAATTGAGCGCATCCGGCAAGTCAAACACGTCTTTGAAAAAGTGGAGAGATTGACCGGGGTGCCTTGGCAAGCCGTGGCAGCCGTGTGGTATCGGGAGAGCTTTTCGGTCACACCACCCAAAACACCCGGCGGCCCGTTTCAGTTTGATCCCGTTTTGCAACCCGAGACGATTTGCAATTTGCTGAAGTTCTTTACCCGGTTATCGAGTGCTGAGATAGAGCAATATGCAAGCAAAGGCATCAATGATTTTGAAACCGGAGCATTGTGTGCCGCTTGCTGGCTGCGTTTGAAAACAAAGCCAGTCATTACGCCTGAAGCTTCGGATGAGGTCATCAAGGATGCCTTGTACGGATACAACGGGCGAGCATACGGAGGTGCGGATAAAAGTCCCTATGTCATGAACGGTTTTGATCAAACGCACCGGGATATGGTCTTGAGGGGGACGATTCCAGATGGAAGAGGCGGGAGGAAATGGGTAGAGATTGTCGATAAGCGACCCGGCGCATTCACGGTCTACAAGCAGCTGAAATCGTTGATTCTTTAGGTAGTCTCTTTAGAACCGCCATAAATTTCCATATTTCTATTGAGGGTTGCTTGTAATTCCGCCAACTGGTCCATAAGCTCCAGCATTTCGTTTTGGACGCTATCTAGTGACGCAGTAACAATTTCCCTAAATTGTTCGTATGCGATTTCGCCTGACTTAAAGAACTCGACTGGTAATAACCGTAAGGTCATTTGGGGAACCACAATATGATTTCCAGTGGCATATACCGAGACCTTTTGCCCATTGAAATCCAGGCGATACTCGATTCTCTTTTTGAGGATTTTACTTGTCCCTTTGTGATTTTTTGCCTTCTTGGAAGTATTTTGTTTTTCCGTTCCAGACGGGGGAATACTTTGCTTATTATCTTTTTGTTGTCTTTCCCTTTGTTCAGGCGGAATGTAGTGATAGTAAACTATTTCCCGATATTGAGAATTAAAATCGGTTTTATACGTGGGTCTATATAAGAGTCCTGGCCGGGTAAGAGAAACTTTAATCTGAGGCTTATCAGATATTCTCTCCCTCTTTATGCTCGTCCCCATCTGCCCTTTCTGAACATATTCCTTCAGGATGGGCTCTACATAACGAAGGGTAAAAGTCCCTTCCACCATATCTTTAAGCTGCTCGATGATTTCATTCACGGTGTAGCCATTTTGGCCACATTCTGAAAGCAGCTTACAAATCGCCTGCTTCACCTCTGGCTGTTTATCGAGGATATCAATATTTCCAAGATCGAGATATGAGGCGGGCGTAGATAGCTGTTCTCGAAGCTGTTTATGTATCCGCTTTACCTTTTTCCAATACTTCTTGCTCATTTTTACCCCAAATAAGCTTTATCACCCGAAGAATAACACAATCGCTTCGTAAGGAGCTATATATGACCCGAAAAATCGTAGCCATCCATGGTATTGGTAATACCCAGCCGGGATGGTCTGAATTTCTGCGTCTTGAATTAGAGATTCCCCAGGAGAACTGGATCGAGTTTCATTATGAGGATCTGCTGGATCGATCCTTGTTTAACCGGCTGGTTGTCTCTGCAATCGGGATGCTGCTCACATGTATTGCCGGACGTGATGCGGCAGCATTGGCTAGTATGCCCAAAGATTACATCAATGACGTTGTGTCATATTTCTGGCTAAAGAAAACGCACAATGCCATCCAGGCCCGGTTAGCCGGAGTGTTACAGGTAAATCCGGATGCGATCATCCTGGCCCACTCCCTGGGAACCGTGGTGGCCTATGAAACGCTCAAGAACTTCAATCTCAAGGCACATACGCTTTTTACATTAGGCTCTCCGCTTTCCAAGGGGCTGGTGAAAAGATTCTTGCAGGTGCCAGACTTCAAGCGGCCCAAAATCAGGAATTGGTTTAATGTCTGGGGTCGCTTTGATCCCATTGGCGGCAAAATCAACGGCTTGGGTTGCAAGGTGAAAGATCAGTTCAGAATCCACAATGCCCATGATCTTTTGGTCTATGTGCACTCCCAGAAACTGCGGATGCAGGAGATTTATGAGGAAGTCGAAGAAATGGCTTCCTGACAATAGAGGGGGATAGGGTATGACACGAAAAGACGGCTTGTTTCAAGCCTTGACCGGGTTAATACAAGTTGTGACCTTGATTCTGTTTGTTCATTGTTTGCAAGCTGCTTTGGGCCTGGTGGTTAAAGCCTTGTCACTTTTTGTCTTGTTCACACAGCCTTCGGACCTGATATAGGAGGGGAAATGATGAATCAGCACAAACGCATCAAGCAGGTTGAATACCTCAGACGTGTTGATGTCATGACGGCGCTTCTGGGAAAAAGTATTCCTTACTCCCACATGATAAAGCTCGCCTGCCAGCAATGGGGAATTTCCGAGCGCCAGGCCAAACGATACATCCAGGAAGCAAGAGAAAACGTAAAAGAGGCTGGATCCCAACCGCTATCGGATCTTTATCACCAGGTTATCAGTTGGTTTGTTTCCATCTACCAGGATGCCACTCAGTCACAAGATAACGAGCTTCGCAGGAAAACCGCAAAGGACATGTTGAATTTGCTCAAACAGATTAAAAAGGATCTGGGACATGCGGAATTCAAAAAAAGTGAATCCAGACTCATTGAGTCGGGTGAACTGGAAGAAATTATCAGAGCACTTGAAAACGAGGAGCGAACTTTCCCAACTGAATAAAATCAGTGCCCTGGCCTACATGAGGAGCTTCCAGGAATTTGATTTCTTCGTGCAATGCTTTTTTCCGCATCATTGCCAGTTCCTCTTTTCAAAGATGCATGGCTGTTTCGTCAAGGATGAAGAGGATCCTCTTCGACGGGGGCGCCGCGATGTGATCGCGGCGCCCCGCGGCCATGCCAAGACCACCTTCAAGGTTTTGTTCAAAGCCATCCATGCCATTGTTTACGGTTACGAGCCCTTTATTTTGATCATTGGGCACTCGGCTCAAGAAGCCCAGGGGAAAGTCCAGAACATTCTCGACGAGCTTCAAACCAACGAGAGACTGATTGAAGTCTTCGGGGACCTGGCACCGCCCGAAAAACACCGTTCCCGCAAAGGATTCGTAACCAAAAACGGCATCCGGATCATGGCCAAATCCAAGGGCCAGCAAGTCCGGGGTCTGATTCACGGACAACACCGTCCCAGTCTGATTCTTTGCGACGATATCGAGTCATTGGAAGGTACCTTATCACCTGAACAAAGAGCCAAAACCAGGGATTGGTTCTTCAAGGATGTCATGAAATGCGGGCAAGTGGACGGATCGACCAATATCACGGTCATTGGAACCTGCCTGCATCCAGAATCCCTTTTAAGTGAGCTTCTTCAATCCCCCGGCTGGTTTTCCCAGAAATACCAGGCGGTAGTAAGCTTTACTGAGAATGAATCCCTTTGGGAACAATGGAAAGCCTGTTATACGGATTTGTCCAACCCGAACCGGCAAAGTGAGGCTGCGGATTTTTTCGAGGCCAACAGGGAACTTATGCTCAAGGGAACGCATGTTCTCTGGCCGGACGGGGAATCGTACTTGCAACTTATGAAGATGCGCATCGATGAAGGCCAGGCCAGCTTTTACAGCGAAAAACAAAATGAGCCTTTGGATCCGGAACGCCAAATCTTCGATATGAAAAGGGCCAAACGCTTCCGGATTGAAGAAGATGGCGTCCTATGGCTGGATGGTTCTGACAAACGGGTGGCTTGGAGCGATTTCGAGCGCATCGTCGCTTTTCACGACCCGGCTCTTGGCAAAAAACCGGGCCAGAATTCAGAGCCTGATTTTGCGGCCATCGTATTGGTGGGCAAGGATTACGATGGGTATCTCTATGCGCTTGATTGCTACATGGAAAAAGCGGCTCCCGCGATTCAGATCGAGAAAGCTCTTTCTTTGCATGGCAAATGGGGTTTTGACACTTTGTATCTCGAAGACAATAACTTCCAGCAGTTATTAAAACCCTTATACACTCAGGCTATTGAGCAATCGGGGCTCACGGATATTCGGGTGGTGGGTGTCCACCAACACCAGAACAAATACCAGCGGATTTCCACCCTGGAACCGGATATCAGCAACGGGTACCTGCTTTTTGCTGACAGCATCCATCCGCGCCTCATCGATCAAATGGCGCTTTTCCCAACCAGTTACGATGACGGGCCGGATGCGTTGCAGGGGGCAGTCTCTCAACTCAGGCGAGCATCTCACCTGCCGCGTTTCCGCAGCATGTAAGGAGAAATGGCTATGAAACTGGAGATTACCGCAGTATCCCTGGATAAAATCAGGTTGCCCGAAAACCCGCTGAAAGAGCATCCCGATGGGCAGATTCGCCAAATTGTCGCTAGCATCAGGCAATTCGGGTTCAATGACCCGGTGGCCATTGACGAAAACGGTGAAATCGTCGAAGGGGTGGGCAGGGTTCTTGCCGCCCGTGAACTTGGGATGAGCGAAATCCCGGTTATTACCCTTTTGCATTTGAGTGAAGCCCAGAAAAAGGCTTATTGCATCGCCCATAACAAGATTTGCCATAACAGCGGATTCAATCTGGAAAGGCTTCGTTCCTTGATCGAGTTGCTTTGCAGGGAAGACGATCCGGCATTGCTTGAAGCAACCGGCTTTGCTCAAGCTGAGCTGGATGATTTGCTAGCGGCTCCCATGGAGCCCGAGCTGGGCGGGGAACTGACAGGCTCGATGAAGGACGCACCCAAAGTCATTTGCCCTCATTGCGGAGAAGCAGTCTATGTCTAGCACATCAAAAAGTATGAGAGTCATCAGCCTTTTTGCAGGATGCGGTGGGTCGAGCCTTGGCTACAAGCTTGCCGGATGCAAGGTGCTGGCCGCGGTGGAATTTGATAAGCATGCCGCCGCCGTTTACCGTGCCAATTTTCAGGAAACCCGCCTGTATGAAGCCGATATCGCGACTCTCGATCCCCTAGAGGTTCTGAAAGAACTGGGGCTTGAGCCGGGAGAACTGGAGATCCTCGACGGCTCACCACCTTGCCAGGGCTTTTCGATGGCTGGGAAAAGGCGAATGGACGATCCCAGAAACCGCCTGTTTGAAGAATACGTGCGGCTCCTAAGAGCCATCCGCCCTAAAGCGTTTGTCATGGAAAACGTGCCGGGTCTGGTTACTGGAAAGATGAGAGGCATTTTTTATGAAATGGTGAAAGCCTTGTCTGAAGCGGGCTATGAAGTCAGGGGCCGTATCTTGAATGCTGTTCATTACGGCGTTCCACAGAGTCGAAAAAGGGTCATACTGATTGGATTCAGGAAAGACTTGGACCTGATACCCGAACACCCGGTGCCGTGTACGCATCCGGTCACCTTCCGGCAAGCCACAGAAGACTTGAGTGAACATGAAATGATTCAGGCTCCCAAAGGCAAGGCGCTTCATACGGCGAAAGCAATCCGGGCCGGTGAATCCGGGGCCGACCTGCACAAAAGATACCGCCAAAAAGCGAACGAATTCTCCCTGATTCGTTTGGCTTGGGATGCTCCTTCACCAACTGTCCTGAAAACGCTGAGGCCAGGGCAGGTGGGCCTGCTTCACCCGAGTGAGGACCGCTTCCTGAGCATTGGAGAGCTGAAAAGGGTCTGCGCATTCCCGGATGATTTCGTTTTGCACGGATCATTCATAGACCGCTGGGGGCGGTTAGGGAATGCGGTTCCGCCTCTGCTCACAAAAGCGGTGGCCCAAAGCGTCGTTCGGCAACTTTGTGAGTCTTGATTATGGGTAGCTGGCTGCCATATCCAGACCCTTATTCATAAACCGGGTGGCATGAATGATGCTTGAGGCATCATCCTCATGCTGCTCGGGATGCCGATCATACAGGGTATGGAGGTATCTCTCGCCCAACTTGTCCAGTTTGCGGAGCATGTTGTTGAGATTATTGACCAGCAGTTTCACAGTCTTCAGGTCGATTTCCGTTTTTTGAGCCACCTGATAAGGCGTCAGGGAAGAAAGGGAAATCATGTAGCAGACGCCGTAAAGAAACTGCGTTCTTGAGCTGCCTTCCCTTCGGCAATGCTCATCTATTATGGCTTCCAGCTTCCGATTGACCGGAAATTCAGACAGCTCCTGAAGGAAGACGGTCAGCCATTCATCGGCTTCGGGAAGCAGTATGTGCGGCGGAGAATTCATGATGAGTTTTATCCTACCACAGCCATAATCCCGGTCTAATCAAAGCAACCTCAGGAAATCCTCGGGCTTTCCTGATAAGATTAACGGGAGATCCCATACCCTGTAATCCGGTGATATGTCATGGATGACGAAATCAAGATAACGGCAAGTGATGGTGTTGAAATGCGTATTTCTTCCACGAATCCCGAAGTTACGCAAGAGTGGGTTGAGGAGAACATCCGGCAAGCAAAGTTACAGCATGCCGAGATGAAGAAAAAATATCCGACTATCGGGGATGCCGAAGCAGCCTACAAGAATGGCGAAATCACTTGGACCGATAAAGAAGTTTATATCGAAGTCGAATTGGGTTGGGTCTAACCTCTATCTTAGTATTCCTCAGCAAGCATGAGGGTCATGACCCGCTTG
The DNA here is from genome assembly GCF_003149375.1 of Vampirovibrio chlorellavorus. NCBI lineage: Bacteria > Bacillati > Candidatus Melainabacteria > Vampirovibriophyceae > Vampirovibrionales > Vampirovibrionaceae > Vampirovibrio > Vampirovibrio chlorellavorus. The sequence goes on along the minus strand of NZ_QFWH01000007.1, from coordinate 127,548 downwards.
GTCTTGGCTGGGTCTGCCGGATCCTCGCTTCCAAAGGTCAGCGTGGGGTCGTAGTAGTCGATCTTCCAAAAGAGCCGTTTTCCTCCGACCTCAAAAGCCCCGAAATCATGCTCCCCATAAGGATCATTATCTTCGGAAAAATCGTCGAAGGTTTGGACTTTCCTGAAAACTTCATAATGCTCAAGCTCGGATAGGGCCTGAACCCCTGCCGTGAGCATGACTTGCCCGCCCAAGAGCGTTTTACGAAACGCATCATTGAGGTGGGCTATTTGTGTTGCTTGCGTGGTATCGATCAATGGCCTTCTCCTCTCAGCTCGAAGATGTGCCGGCAGAAGCGTTCCGCTACGGCGTTAGCGAAGTCCGTCCACTCTTCCAAGATTCGACCTTCCTCATCGAAGGCGCCATCTTCGGCAAAAGGGTAGAGCATATTGTGGTCGCAGATATCGCCGAGGGTACCGAAGGGCGTAATGCCTTCATGCCGGGTACTGATGGCGTATTCGATATCGGCTGGTTCTAACTGGCTCAAGACATGCTGAAATCCCTGCTCCACGGTCATACCCTTGAATGTCATTTCGGAGCTCATCATAGGCTGTCTCCTTATGTTCTAGCGGATCCATACCATGTTATGGCGATGTCCGGGTTTCGGGAGCCCCCTGCGCCTTCCATCCTTACATTTCCTTGCGAAGTTGGGTCTGTGGACTGTAATATACTCTTGCCAAAGAGAGGATCCATGAACGTATCTGCTCCAGCAAACGAAACACCTGAAATGGTTCGCTACCGTGTTACCGGAATGGACTGCTCTTCATGTGCAGCCAAGATAGAAAAGGCCGTACGCGGGGTTGGGGTCGATAACGTGAAAGTTTCAATCGCTACTCAGGTAATGACCCTGAGCCTAGAGAACCCGGATACCAAGCTCCCGGAAGTTGAAAGCATCGTACAGGCTCTTGGATACCAACTAGACCGGCTGGATCGCATTCCTGTCGAGCCTGGCGACGATGATGAACTGCCCAAAGACCTGACCCATATTGCGCCTGGCTACAAACGGGCACTGTGGACGGTTGTCCTGCTGAACGTGGGCTATGGCGTGATAGAAGTGGTTGCAGGCTTTATGGCTGGATCTCAAGCCCTTAAAGCCGATGCGCTTGATTTCCTGGGGGACGGCCTGATTACCTTCATTGGCCTTCTTGCAATCGGATGGAGTCTAAAGTGGCGGGCACGTTCCGCCCTTATCCAGGGCTTGTTTTTGGGGGCGCTCGGAATCGGTGTGCTCGTTTCCACGATCTATCGTGTTCTGGTGACGCATCAACCGGATGCGGAAATGATGGGGATATTTGGCGGTATCGCCCTTATTGTGAATGTTGGGGCGGCAGTGGTGCTTATCCCTCACCGTGCCGGTGATGCCAATGTCCGTGCGGTTTGGCTGTTTTCCCGAAATGACGCCATCGGGAACCTCGCTGTGGTCATAGCGGCGGGGTTGGTGGCCTGGACCCACACGCCATGGCCCGATTTGGTTGTTGCTGCGGTGGTAGCAGGTCTATTCCTGCAATCTTCCTGGTCGATTGTCCGCGATGCGCGAAATGACCTGCGCGAGGCTGGTGACTCAGGGTAAAACTCCTTCTTACAGGCCGTTTGTTAGGCTAAAAAGCTTATGGGGCAAGTCATTTTGGCAACAATTGTTAGACAGGGATCAACCCGCCGGGGATTGTGAGCAAATCCCTTATCGGCTGAAACCCTTACCAGTCTTGCAAATTTTTGGAAGAGTGGGTGCCTGGGCAACATTCCTCCGGGGATAGTGACCCGTCACAACCCTTCCGGGTGTGTGCTCTCGATCCTTCAACGGCTAACCTGGCAAGGGTTTCAGACATTTGGGCCTCATCCCCCCGTCGGGTGAGCTTTTAAGAGGCGAAATCCAATCATAGCTGGAAAATTCTTCGCCCTGGTTTCCAGAAATGAGGCCAGCACAAAAAGAGGGCCGCAGATCTCCCAAGGGTGAGGCCCCAAAATCTAAAAATAAAAAATCAGCCCAGAGGCCGATTTCCTTGCTATGACTGGATATAGGGAATGGTGGGCCATCGGTGACTTGAACACCGGACCTCACCCTTATCAGGGGTGCGCTCTAGCCAACTGAGCTAATGGCCCATACAAAGCACTGGCTGGTGTGTTGTGCTTTGAATGTATGTAGATTAGCAGCCACAAAAAAAGATGTCAACAAACTGGTGCGTTTGAACCCCTCCGCTTCGAACGGCCGGGGTGGTGCCCCTCTCGTGCGGTCTTTTCAGGATGCCTTAAGCGTCCGGCCTTGATAGCCCGCCTGCAGCAGGCCTGACTGATAGAACTCACACAAACCGCACCAAAGCCGTGCTAAACTGTGAAGCATGGGCACAGATTCCCTACTCCTATTATCACATCAATCTCAAATGCAGTTTGAAACGCAGTCTGAAGCAGTGTTGCAACCTTTTACCGGATCCATCTTTATCGTTTTTTCAAAATCCATTCACCCAAATCAGCCTCTCCGTATCATTGATTCGTAAATTTACGATTACCTTTTCTGGAGCTTGCGCATGAACGATCGGGTCTATCTCGTTACCGGAGCCACCGGCGGAGTCGGTCAAGCCCTGGCAAGACGACTGCATCAATCCGGGGCTACCTTGTATTTGTCCGCCCGAGATGAGGCCAAGTTGCTGCCTCTGGCCCAAGCACTGAATGCCACCCCCTTGCTTTTGGATTCTACTGATGCCGGGGCTGTCGATCAAGCCCTGCAAACGGTGCAAAGCCAGTCGGGACGATTGGATGGGCTGGCCCATTGTGTGGGCTCCCTCATCCTGAAGCCTGCCCATCTGACCAAGCCCGATGAATGGCTGCAAACGCTGAATATTAACTTAAGCAGCGCCTTCTATTGGCTGCGGGCCTCAGTTCGGCTGATGGAGAAATCCGGCGGGGGCAGCGTGACCTTCGTCTCCTCTGCGGCGGCCCGGTTGGGCATTGCCAATCACGAAGCCATTGCGGCGGCCAAGGCCGGGCTTCATGGGCTGGCGTTATCCGCTGCGGCCACCTATGCCCCCAAAAATATTCGGGTGAACGTGGTGGCCCCCGGGCTGGTGGACTCTCCCTTAACCGAAAAACTCTTGAATAGTGACCTGGCCCGACAGGAATCGGTGAAGAAACACGCCCTGAATCGGCTGGGCACCCCTGAGCAAGTGGCTTCCGCTCTGGCCTGGCTCCTGAGTCCCGAGCAGGACTGGGTCACCGGGCAGATTATTGGCGTGGATGGTGGTTTAGCGACAATCGCCCCGAGGTGAAAAGAATGACACGATTTATCAAGCAAACCCGGATCGAAGCACCGGCTGAAGTGGTGTTTGCCTGGCACGAATTGCCCGAAGCCCTGCCCTCCCTCATTCCCCCGTGGGAAAATGTTCGAGTGGTCAATCAAACCGGGCCGATTTCCCAGTCGGGCAGTCGGGTCACCCTGAGAATCAATATGCTGGGCCCTATCACGGTGGACTGGGTTTCCGAGCATCATAATTATCAAGCCGGTCGCCAGTTTCAGGACACCCAAATCAGCGGTCCCTTCGCCCGCTGGACGCATACCCATCGGGTCATTCCCATTGATGAGGCCCATTGCCTGCTGGAAGATGACATTGACTACGCCTTGCCGCTGGCCCCCCTGTCTCATTGGGTGGCCGGGTGGATGGTTCGGCAAAAATTACAGCGCATGTTCGATTACCGACACGCACAGGTGGTGAAAGCGTTTTCCGGGGTAAAACGCTGATGGCTCGGCAGCTTTCCGCCCAAATGCCCCAGTGGAGTTTTGCCGTTCTGGCTGTGGCCGGGATTTATAACATCCTCTGGGGTGGGTTCATGGTGCTATTTCCCAATGCCGTATTCCAGCTCAGTGGGGCGGTGTTGCCCAACTACCCTGAGCTGTGGCAGTGCATCGGCATGATCGTGGGCGTGTACGGGCTGGGTTACCTGATTGCGGCCACGGATCCCCGCCGTCATTGGCCCATTGTGCTGGTGGGGCTGTTGGGTAAAATTTTCGGTCCCATGGGCTTTGCCCTGGCCCTCGTGCAGCAACGCTTTCCCCTGCTTTTTGGCTTGAACATCGTTACCAACGATCTCATCTGGTGGGTGCCCTTTTTCCTGATCCTGAAATCGGTTTACACCCTGTGGCGAGCGGATCGGACCCCCAATGCGTTTGCCTCATTGCCTGCGGCGCTAGATGAGCCGATTCCGGCCTTGGACGCATCCTTGCGCACCCTGTCCCAGGATGATCCGCTCCTGCTGATTTTCTTGCGGCATTCCGGTTGTACCTTTTGCATGGAAACCCTGACTCAACTGGCCCGGCAGCAGGACGCCCTGAAGACGGCTGGACTGCGGGCTGCGGTGGTCATGATGTCGGCGCCGGAGGCCATGGAAACGCTTTGGCAGCGTTACGGCCTGCAGGAGATCTTCCCCATTACTGATCCGGATCGCCGGTTTTACAAGGCCTTTGGGCTGAGTCGTGCCAATTTTCAGCAGGTTTTTGGCGGGTCGGTGTGGGTACGGGGCTTTCAGGCCTGGACCCAAGGCGGGCATGGCATTGGCCCCCTGGATGGCGATGGTTTTCAGTTGGGCGGCGCCTTTTTGATTCAAGCCGGTCAGGTGATTGTGTCCCAACCACAAACCAGCGCCGCTGATCCCATCGATTGGGAGCGTTTTCTGAGCAAGACTACACAATATAAAGCAGACGGAAAAGCAGGTGCCGCATGAGCAACAACCACCTCATTGTCATCATCGGTGCCGGAATGGCCGGTTTAATAGCGGCGTCCAAACTACAGGCAGCCGGTCAGGACGTGCTGGTGCTGGAAAAAAGCCGGGCGCTGGGCGGTCGGCTGGCCACCCGACGTCTGCAATCGGCAGGGTTTACCACCGTCTTTGATCATGGGGCCCAATACTTCACGGCCAAAGATGCCCGCTTTCAACAGCTAGTTGAGGACTGGATTGCCCAGGGGGTGGCCCGGGTCTGGTTTGATAAGTCCACGGAAAACGGGCACAGCTACCCCACTTTTATCGGCGCAGAGGGGATGACCCGCATTGCCAAGCATCTGGCCCAGGGGATCACGGTGCGTAAAGCGGCCAAAGTGACCCGTCTCGCCATGGCCGAACCGGGCTGGCAGGTTTTTCTGGAATCGGGCGGGTGCCTTCAGGCCAGTGCTATTATTATGACTGCGCCCACGCCCCAAGCCGTGGACATTTTAACGGCCAGTGCGTTGGATCTTCCCACCGAGCAATGGGACGCCTTAAAAGCGGTGACATATGATCCCTGCGTGGCCCTGCTGATGTGCCTGGATGGCCCGGTGGACCTGCCGGACAAGGCCGGTTACTGGCAACCGGAGAAGGGATCTCTCATTGGCTGGGTGGCGGAGAATCATCAAAAGGGCATTTCCCCCAACGGGTTTGGCTTAACCATTCAAATGTCCCCCCGCAGTAGCACAGAATGGTTTGATCAAAGTGATGAGGCCTGTTATGAGTGCATGCGTCAGGCCGTGCAACCGTATCTGGGGGAGGCCCAAATTCTGGACTGGCAAGTCAAGCGCTGGCGCTACGCTTTGGTCAAAAATGCCGGAACCCAGTATTACCAATGGTTTCAGCAAACCCCGCCGCTGATTTTAGCAGGCGACGCTTTTGCCGGGCCTCGGGTGGAAGGGGCTGTGTTATCTGGCTTGGTGGCCGCCGAACAGTTACTGAAGCACTTAAATAATCAACCCGCCGTTGGAAGTGGAACCCTCTGATGCAAGCGTGGTTGATACTGGCCTTGGCAACCTCCTGGATGATGACCGGTATCATCTGGTTCGTGCAGTGGGTGCATTACCCCCTGTTTGACCGGGTGGGTCGGGAGGGCTTTGCCCATTACGAACAAACCCATACCCGGCGTACCTTTCAGGTCTTGTTGCTGCCGCTGGGACTGGAAGCCCTGAGCGGGGCTATCCTGTTTGCGGGCTATACCGGCGACATCCTGAAAAGCCCGGTTTTGATAGCTGTTCTGGGCTTACAAGGGGTCATTTACGGCTTGACCTTTTTTGTGCAAATGCCCCTGCATCGCACATTGGAAAAAGGCTTTTCCGAGCAGGCCTACTGTTGGCTGGTACGGTCCAATTGGCCCCGCACCGTTTGCTGGACCGCAAAATCGCTGTTAGTCACGCACTACCTATTTAATCGGTAAATTTTTTGTGAATTTGGAAAGGATCTGGTCTGATGAACATCCGTCGGTTGGTGATCATACTGGGTGATCAGTTGACCCTGGACAATCCGGCCCTGAGAGACTTTGACCCGAATCAGGATTGCGTGTGGATGGCGGAAGTGGCTGAGGAATCCACCAAAGTGTGGACGCACAAGGCTCGCATCGTGCTATTTCTGAGCGTCATGCGCCATTTCAGGCAATTGCTGGACAGCAAGGGCTATCGGGTGCATTACGTCTCACTGGATGATGCGGAGAATCAGGGGAGTCTGGCCGCTCAACTTCAGCACGATTTAACCCGCTTAAACCCTCAATCGGTTTGCATGACCGAAGCGGGCGAGTGGGACGTGGCGCAGGCTCTACAGGGGGTTGTACAGGCCGCTCAACTTCCCTTTGAGGTGTTGGAGGACAGTCATTTTTTCTGTTCCAAAGCGGAATTTGCCCAGCACGCCAAGGGCAAAAAGCAGTTGCGCATGGAGTTTTTCTATCGCTGGATGCGCCAAAAATATAATGTGTTGATGCACGGCGCGGAACCGGAGGGCGGGCGCTGGAATTACGATCAGGAGAACCGGGGCAGTTTCGAGAAATCCGGGCCCGGTGCCGTGCCGGAGCCGATTCCCTTTCAACCGGATGACATTACGCAAGCCGTGATCGCACTGGTGGAAAGGCGCTTCCCCGAGCATCCGGGGAGTGTGCAGACCTTCGACTGGCCGGTTACCCCTGAGCAGGCTGAGCAGGCCTTGCAGGATTTTATCGAATATCGCCTGCCCCAGTTTGGACAGTATCAGGACGCCATGTGGTATGGCCCCAAGCAGGATCAGCCCTATCTGTATCACTCCCGTTTATCGGCGGCCATGAACCTGAAGCTGCTCGATCCGCGCCGGGTGATTGCCGCCGCCGAATCGGCCTACCATCAGGGAAAGGCCTCGCTGGAAGCGGTGGAAGGTTTTATTCGGCAAGTGCTGGGCTGGCGGGAATACGTGCGAGGCATCTACTGGCTTCACATGCCCGACTACCGGGAACTCAACGCCCTGCAGGCCAATCAGCCACTGCCTGATTTTTACTGGACGGGTCAGACGGAAATGCGATGCCTCAATGCGGCCATTGGCCAGACCTTGCGGTATGGATACGCCCATCACATTCAACGCTTGATGGTGACCGGATTGTTCGCCTTAATGCTCGGCGTCCATCCCAAAACGCTGCACGAATGGTATTTGGCCGTGTATGTCGATGCCGTGGAATGGGTGGAATTGCCCAACACGCTGGGCATGTCCCAGTTTGGCGATGGGGGCATTATGGCCTCCAAGCCGTATGCGGCCACTGGCAAGTACATTCAGCGCATGAGCAACTACTGCCAGCACTGTCCCTACAACCCGGCAGAGCGAGTGGGGCCCACCGCTTGTCCATTCACAACGTTATACTGGGACTTCCTGATTCGGCATCGGCCGTTGCTCAGTAAAAATCCCCGTATGGGCTTGCAGCTAAAAAACGTGGATCGACTGGATAGCGCTGAAAGTCTGGCCATTCAGGCGCAGGCGGATGGCTTGCGGCAAAAACTGCAACCAAAACGGCCTCAAGAGGTTTAAGCCATGGGCAATCAACTGGTGTGGTTCAAAAAAGACTTGCGGGTAACCGATCACGCCCCGCTGTCTTTAGCGGCCCAAGCGGGGCCTTGTCTGTGTTTATACGTCTTTGAGCCGGAGCTTATTTTTGCCCCGGACTTCGATAGCAGCCACGCCGAGTTTATACGGCAATCATTATTTGATCTGAAACAGGCCCTGGAAAATCGAGGTGGCGTGTTACTTATTCAAACGGGACGCATGCCGGAGGTGCTGGATGCCCTGCATCAGCGTTACGGGTTTGAAGCCCTGTGGAGTCATGAGGAAACCGGCAACGATCTCAGTTATGCCCGAGACTTGCGGGTGGCGGACTGGGTGAAACAAAAGGGGCTCCGCTGGACGGAGTTGCCCCAAACTGGTGTGGTGCGGCGCCTCAAATCTCGGGATCGCTGGGCTGCCCACTGGGAAAAACGCATGAGCCATGACGTGATCCCGCCGCCGAATCGCTTGGTTCCGGTTCCCGGATTGCAAGCGTCCTCAACCATACCCACCTTGGCTGATCTGGGCTTGCCCCCCCATTCAAAGCCTGCCATGCAATCGGGCGGCGAGCTGGCCGCTCAGGATACGTTGCGCAGTTTTTTAACCCAGCGTGGGCAGAATTATCAAAAGGGTATGTCCAGTCCGGTGACTGCCGGGGAAGAGTGCAGTCGCCTCAGCCCCTATCTCACCTGGGGCAACGTGAGTGTGCGGCAAGTGTATCAGGCCACCCTCCATCAGATTCAGACTGTGAGCGCAGGCCCCAAGGGCCCGGAAAGCCTTCAGTGGTTGCGCTCCTTGCGTTCATTCAACAAGCGTTTGCACTGGCACTGCCATTTTATGCAAAAACTGGAAGACGAACCGGGCATCGATTTTGAGAATATGAACCGCGCCTTTGACGGACTGCGGGATCCCGAACCTGACAAGGACTTGCTGGCAGCCTGGATACAGGGGCAAACCGGGTATCCGCTGGTGGATGCCTGTATGCGAGCCTTGCACCAGCAAGGGTGGATTAATTTTCGCATGCGGGCCATGCTGGCCTCTTTTTCGGCCTATCATTTGTGGCTGCACTGGCGAGAACCGGCTGTTCAGCTGGCCCGGCACTTCCTCGATTTTGAGCCGGGCATTCATTACTCCCAATTCCAGATGCAATCCGGGGTGACTGGTATTAATACCATTCGCATTTACTCCCCCATCAAGCAGGCCAAGGAGCAAGATCCCACCGGAGCTTTTATTCGGCAATTCGTGCCGGAGCTGGCCGATTTGCCCAACGAGTTCATTCACGAGCCGCACACTTTGCCTCCGCTTTTGGCCCTGAGTTATGGATTCCAGCCGGGGGTGCATTACCCGCTGCCGGTGGTGGATCATGCCACAGCTTACCGGCAGGCCAAGGAGCGTATTTTTGAATGGAAGCGACGGCCCGAGGTGCGTCAAATGGCTCAGACGGTTTATGAAAAACATGGCAGTCGTCAGCGGCCCACCCGTCCACTGTCCGCGAAGCGATCAGAAAGCCCGCGCTCATGATTCGCTTGCCTTTTTCCTTTCGACAGCGCTGGGAACACTTGCTGTTCCTGCATTACCCGGTGGCTCCAGAAGTTTTACAAAGTCGCTTGCCCCAGGAACTGGTGCCGGATACCATTGATGGCCAAGCCTGGCTGAGTGTGGTGCCCTTTGCCCTGACCTACTGGCTTCCGGGCCTGCCCATTCCGTTCCGGTTTCTGGAGTTGAATTTGCGCACCTACGTCAAACCGGCCTCTGCTTTTGCGGAAATGGCCAGCGGTGTCTACTTTTTTTGTCTGGACGCCAATGATTTCCTCTCGGTGGAGGCCGCCCGACTCAGTTACCACCTGAATTACCAACACGCCCGCATGCAGATGTGCCAGTCCCCGTCGGCAACGTCGGAAGCGGCCCTGATCCAATTTCAAAGCACCCGCACCGATCATCGGGCCAAGCCCGCCCGCTTTAAGTGCCAATACAAGCCCCAACCCGCACCACCTCTGGGGGAGGAAAAGGCCAGTTTGCAACACTGGTTGACGGAACGCTACCGACTTTATACCACCGATGGTCGAGGCGGCCTGTTTACCGCCCGCATTGCGCATCTCCCCTGGCAGTGGCAAGCCGCCGACTATGAGATTTTTACCAATGAATTACTGATCGCCCATGGCTTTTCAGAGTCTTTGTCTCCCATTACAGCCTTGGCCAGTTACTGTCCTTCGCTGGATGTGGTGGCCCACCCCGGCTGCCGGGTCAAACGCCGGGTGTGAACCCTCAGCGCTCGGCCACTGGATGGACATGACCCGGTTTGTTCAGGTATTGGGTAAACCACTGGCTGGCGGCCTGCGCCACATCGCCCAGTGTGCCGGGTTCCTCAAACAGGTGGGTCGCCCCGGAAACCAGCATCATTTCCTTCTTGCATTGTAACTGCTGAAACGCAAGTCGGTTCAGCTTCAGGACCTCATAATCCTCACTGCCCACAATCAGCAGGGTGGGCGCGGTTACGTTTTTTAAAAAGGGCCCGGCCAAATCAGGCCGCCCCCCTCGGGAGACGATGGCATCCACCTGTGTGCGGCGCTGTCCGGCTGCCATCAGTGCGGCGGCAGCCCCGGTGCTGGCCCCGAAATAGCCAATGTTCAACCCCTTGGTTTCCGGTTGGGCGATGACCCAATCGGTGGCACCGGCCAGACGATCCGCCAGCAGGCCAATGTTAAAGCGATATTCCCCGCTCAGGGCATCTTCGGACTCCTCATCAGGGGTCAGCAGATCAAACAACAGCGTACCTAGTCCGGCCTGATTCAAAACCTCTGCCACATAGCGATTTCTGGGACTGAAACGGCTGCTGCCACTACCATGGGCAAACAGAACAAGCCCCCGGGCGCGCTCTGGCAGCGTCAGGTTGCCCGACAGCGTCTGAAAGCCAGCGGTAATGTCCACAGGGTGTTCCCGGTGACTGTAGCGAATGATTTCACGCATTCAGACTCTCCCCTGTTGCGAAATATCCGGTGAAAGCGCCTGGCACCCGTTGTATACGGAATACAGCCAGTGCCAGGCACTACAAAATCGGTTTTGGCTATCTGGCTTGCACCTGAATGCGTTTTCCCAGATTGCCTTCCGCTTTGGGCAGAGACAGTTCCAGAATGCCGTGCTTGAGTTCCGCTTTAGCTCCTTCCGACTTGACCGAGCCCGGAAGGGGAACCCGTCGGTAAATCGCCCCATAGTGGCATTCCCGGCGATAGACATCTTTCTTCTCTTCCGCTTTTTCCTCTCGACTCTGTCCTCGAATGACCACCGCGTCTTCAAGAATCTGGATGTCAATATTCTCGGGTTTAATGCCCGGCACTTCCATTTTCAGGTGGTAATTCCCGTCTTTCTCGAACAGATCAACGGCGGGCAGCCAGGTTCTTGGCACCCGCTCCCGGGCTTCAGGGAAGGTGGGAAACTGAAACTCTTCCAGCTCGTGGAACAGGCGCTCCATCTGATCACGCACTTCGGTAAACGGTCTCATCAAGGCCATCGGTATTTTTCTCCTCTCTCTCAACTTGTTATTAACCGGATTCTGCGGATGAATCACCAGTGATTCCGCGGCTGTTCACCCTGCTGTACTGTTGCCCAGAAACAGCGTTGTGTAAATTATCAGCTTGACCAATAGCCATCCAGACAGAGGCGATATACCCAGAGTAGTAATGCGGGTTTGTCGAAATGCCGTACATAATAAATTACCTTTCCAGCCCTTGTTATGGAGGAGTTTGCCATGCGCGTCCATGAATGTATGACCACCCCGGTGATTACCATTGAGAAGTCTGAATCGGTGGAAAGCGCCTTTGAAAAAATGCGCCAGAACCGGGTTCATCATCTGGTGGTGGTGGAGCGCCGGCAGGTTGTGGGGGTTATCTCCGATTCCGATACGGGCAGTGAGAAGGTAAAGCCTTACACCACCATGAAGGGGCTTTTGGTGGAAGACGTCATGAGCGAGCCTGCCTATTGTGTGGCGCCGGATTCCACCATCCGGGAAGTTGCCAACAAGTTGCGGGGCAATCGCATTGGCTGTCTCCCCGTGGTGGAAAACGATGAACTGGTGGGTGTGGTGACCACCACTGATTTACTGGATCTGCTGGGGCAGGGGGTGGAGCGCATTGTGGGAACCGCCGCCAAGCAACCGGTCAGTCGGGAGAATCCCGGCAGCAAACCGGCCAGTTTTAATCCCCGCCTGGGAAAATATTGAAGGGAACGATTAAGGGGAACGATGAAATGCCAGGGTGGCCAAACCGTATGGGTAACAGAATCTCGGACGGGACACAGCACCGACCGGTAAAATTGGCTCCGATGGGGTGTCAGGTCCCAAGGTAAAGTACCTTGCGAGCAACTGTACTTAATGGGATCATAAACACGTCAGGCATCAGAAACGGGTGTTTCAACAGGTTCAGTCCAGCAGCCCACTATTTCCGGAAAAGACACTGGTTTTCAGGAGAAAACCCGGGATGATGTGTGTGGCTCTTCAGAATAATGAAACGTTATATCCACCGTTGCTTAAAAAATGTATTATAAAGACCATCAAGGTCACTAGGCTGTACAATGCGCTGTAAAATTCCGAATGTTTCGTTTCTCCTCAGTGTCATCATTACTTTAATCGGCCTCCTGGGAATTATTGGCAAATCCTTTAATTACAGGCTTTTAACCACCTTTTCGTGGCTGGGTGCGGGTTCGGAAATCGCCTTGTTCACGGCGATTTCATTTTTCTGTCTGGGACTGGTGCTTGCCATCCTGACTTGCCCCATATCCCTGCCTGAAAAATACCGGGCACCGATACTAGGCAACTTGGCCCTCATTCCAGCGGGCATTGCCCTCTTCTACGTTGTCCATTACCTGATCCTTGCGAAATTTAACGTCCTCCTGCCGCTGGTGACGATTTACCCGACTGTTCCCGTGGCTTTTCTTACCGCTGTTCAGTTGCTGTTAATCACCATTGGCGTCAGCCTGTGGCGTTTTCTGCCCCAAGTACCCGGCAGTCGCAATCCCATTGGGCTGATCGGTATTCTGGTGCTGGAAACGGCATTGTTTGCCCTGGTCGGGGTTTTCGCAAAAATTCCCGTGCTTATGAGCTTTTACCAGGCGGTTCCCACGATTGTAGGGGCGGCCTTGTGCGCCATTCTGCTTTTAAGTCAGGCGCTGACCCCGCCGGGCTTTTTGGCCCCCCTGTTATCTCCGGTCAAGCGAATTCGTTATCTTTCCGGTTTGGGCATTGCCTTGGGTTTTCTGATTCTGGTGGCCGGGGTGGTCATTATCCAGATCTTTGAATTTTTGCTGGGCAAAGCTGCGGAGGCGCTGGAGGCGGAGAAACTGATCGTTACCTTTGAAATTTCGACTATCGCCATTTCCATATTGGTGATGACCTTGTCCCTGCGCGTTCTGTTTTATTACCAATCCAGCCTGCAATCCGAGGAAGAGGCCAGAACCAGTGAGGAGCGCTTTCGCCTGTTCGTTTCCGGCGTTAAGGATTACGCCATTTATATGCTGGACCCACAGGGAAACGTGATTAGTTGGAACGAGGGTGCGGAGCGGATTCAGGGGTATACCAGAAGCGAAATTCTGGGTCAGAATTTTGCCGTGTTTTACCCGGAGAGTGAACAGGCAGCAGGGGGCCCCCAGGAAAAACTGCGAAGGGCGCAAAAGGCGGGCCGTCTTGATATTGAAAGTCGGCTTATTCGTAAGGATGGTTCGGATTTCTGGGCGCAGTGTACCCTGACCAGCACGTTGGATGCCGAAAATAACCTGCTGGGATTTTCCAATGTGGTTCGGGATCTCACCGTACAGAAAGAAATGGAAGCCTCGTTAAGGCAATCCGTATTTGAGTTGACCAACATTCGTCAGGCCTTGGACTCGGCCTCCATTCTGGCCATCACCGATCCGAACGGGGTGTTGACCTATGTCAATCAGGCGTTCTGCGAGATTTCCAAATACACGCAGGTGGAATTGATCGGTCATCCCCATCCCCTGATCAACACCAGTTTTCACGCCCCTGCCTTTTTTGAGGAACTCTGGCGAACCATTCAGTCTGGCAAGGTGTGGAAGGGAGAAATCTGCAATCAGTCCAAAACGGGGCAGCATTACTGGGTGGACACCACCATTTACCCTTTTATGACGGTGGACAAGCAACCGATCCAGTATATTTCCATTCACCATGATATTACCCCGCTGAAAACGGCCCAGGAAAGGCTGCGGGGCAATTTTAACAAGCAAAAAATCCTGACCTCGCTAAGCCAGCAGGCCTTATCCGGTGTGGCCATTGATAAACTGCTGGATCAATCCTGTATTCTATTGGCCAAGACCTTGAAGCTGCCCTTGACCAAGGTGCTGGTTTTTAATGCCGCGGAAAACCAGTTCCTGATGCAGGCGGGCTATGGCTGGAATGAGGATGTGGTGGGGACTGCCAGGGTTCCGGCGGGACCGGAATCTCAGGCGGGATACACCCTGTTGGTGGAGGAGCCCGTGGTGGTGGAAAATTTCCGCACCGAAGACCGCTTTACCCAGCCTGCCTTACTCAAAAGCCATCAGGTGCTGAGCGGGATGAGCGTTATCATTCAGGGAGAAAATCCGGACAAACCTTTTGGGGTACTCGGTGTTCATTCCACAGAGATTCGCTCCTACACAGCCGACGACGTCATGTTTTTACAGGCGGTGGCCAACGTCATCGGGATTGCGGTAGAACGTAAGCAGACGGAGACCTTGCTCCAGACCTTGAATCTGGAGCTGGAGCAACGGGTGCGGGAGAGAACCCGGCAATTGGAAGCGGCCTCGCAGGTGGCGGAAGAGGCGAATCGCCTGAAAACCAAGGTCATGGCCTTTGTCTCTCATGACTTCAAGAACCCATTGGCGGCCATGGGGCGTTTTATCCAGATTCTGCGGGAAAATACCGGACACTTGAGTGTCCAGCAGCAGGAGATCATTGGGTATATCGGAGACGGGGTCACCCAGTTACAGAACATGGTGTCGGAAATTCTGGATAAGGCGCGTCTGGAAGAGGGTCGGCTCAGCCTCTCTCTGGAGGTGATTAACCTGTCGACGTTTATTGAGAATATGAAGCCTTTGGTGGCCTCACTGGCAATGCATAAGGACGTGCGGATTCATTACGAAATTCAGCCCGACATTGTGGACGTGGAGGCGGACACCCGGTTTTTAAGACAGATAATCCTGAATCTGGTCAGCAACGCCATCAAATACAACCAACCCAACGGGCATGTTTATCTGCGGGCAAAAGAGTGCGGAGATGCCCGATTTGTGGCCATCTCGGTTCAGGATACCGGGAAAGGCATTTCAGCGGAGCAAATTCCTCTGCTTTTCAATGAGTATTTCCGGGTGGGAACCCATACCCACAGCACGGTGGAAGGAACCGGACTGGGTCTGGCCTTTATCAAGAAACTGGTTGAACTCCATGGTGGGGATGTGGCGGTGCGTTCAGAACTGGAAAAAGGCTCCACATTCACCATTCTACTACCCAAGCGGGCTGGTCTGGCCTGGTCTGTGCTGCCTGACAACCGGGAAGCGCTGCTGAACGAGGCGGCGGTGCCACTGGTTGCAAACCCGGAAGCGGCTGTGGAGTCCTGAGCTTTTCTCGTAAAGGTTGGGGAAACTGCATTGAGGTAAGCCTTAGGGTGTGTGCGGCTTCTGGCCGGATAAATCAATGAGGTAGTCGAACGTTATTTTGTCCAGCGGCATGACCGATAGCCGGGATTGCCTGATGAGTGGCATCTCCGCCAAAGCCGGATTGGCTTTGATTTCGGCCAGCGAGATTTTGCGTTGCAATGCCTTGACCGGCTCCAGATCCACTACCACCCAATCCCCCTTGGGATTGTCCGTGGGGTCCGGGTAAAACTCCCGGCTGACTCGGGCGATTCCGGCCAGCGCCTTTTCGGTCACGCTGTGGTAAATCAGCACCTGATCCCCCTGTTTCATGGCTTTCATATTGTTGCGGGCCTGAAAATTACGCACCCCATCCCAGACCGTACGGCCGTCCCGCACCAGATCTTCAAAAGAAAACTCGCCCGGTTCGGTTTTCATCAGCCAGTAGCCCATTGGTTTGTCTCCCCTTTTTAAAAACTGTATTTTGAATTTTTAACACAAAGCCCACCGGCATTTCAGGGGCAAAATCGGCGATGCGAAGTGGGTCAGCCGTGGTATGATGCCTCTGTCGAGTAAAGATACCAGATTCGTGCCAAAGTTATTAACGCTTTGTTTTATCGCGGATGCCACCAATATCCATGTGCAACGGTGGTTGGGTTATTTTGTGGCTCACGGGCACCGGGTCTACTGCCTCAGCGATAAAGGAGGCGCCATTGACGGGGTGACCGTTCATGCCTTGCCCAACCGGGACAGCCTGATTGAGGCAGGCAGAGGCAAGGTCTCCAAAACGGCGGTTATCAAGGCCAGAGCCCGTAAAATCAGGGAACACCTCAAGGATATCCAACCGGATGTGCTGCATGCCATTTTTCTCTACCATCGGGGCTGGTCTGCGGCACTGGCGGGCTTTCATCCGATCGTCATCACCCTGTTGGGCTCCGATATTTACCTGCCGCAGCGCAATTACAGGCATCTGCCCCAACTGTGGCGCGATCATCTGGTCAACGCCCTGGCCATGCGGCAAAGCGATCTGGTCACGGCGGTCTCCTACGATTTGCACCAAACCGCTCAGCGCATGCTGCTGGGCCTGACCCCGGTGGAATTGATCCCCATTGGTACGGATGTGAACACGTTTCGTCCGGATGTGGAAACCACCGCCTTGCGGGAAAAGCTGGCCATCCCGGAAGAGGCCTTTGTGGTGCTGAGTCCCCGGCAGATGACCCCGCATTACAACCAGACCACCATCATTGAGAGCATTCCCAGAGTGCTGGAAGAGGTGCCCACTGCCCTTTTCATTATGAAGGACACCTTCTGCAACACCCCGGAACGTCAGGCCTATGTGCAGTCCTTAAAAACATTGGCCGATACGTTGGGCGTCAGTCAGGCCATTCGCTGGGTGGAAGAGGTGCCTTTTACCGAACTGCCCCAGTATTATGCCCTGTGCGACGTGGTGGTGTCCGTGCCCAGCACCGACGGCATGCCGGTAACCCTGTTTGAGGCCATGGCCTGTCAAAAGCCGGTTATCGTGGGGGATTTATCGTCTTACAACGAGGTCATTATTCATGGGCAAACCGGCTTAAGGGTGCCCATTCGCAACAGTCAGGTTCTGGCCCGTTCTATCATCAAAATTCATAAGAACCCGGCGCTGGCCAGCCGACTGGTGGAAGAGTCCCAGGTGATTCTACACCAGTACGGGATTTTCCAGGAGCAGATGATGCGGATGGAACGCTATTATTACGGTTTGGTCAATGGGGAACTCCAAAGGCCCGGCTACTTCCGAAAACTGCTTAGCCGCTGGATGTTTCAGTGGGTGGTTCAGCTGACTTGAGGATGGCGGGGCACAGCAACGGGTTTGATCAGGCCTGATGCGGAATGGATTGAGAATCAGGCCGGTTTCAGCTATGCTAAAGCCATCGTATCCCCCGCAATTCGTAAAAGGACTTTCCCCATGCAAGAGCTGGAACAAAGCACCAAAGATCGCCTGAAAAGCGAAATTGAAAAAGAGATCAGCGAAAACAAGATTATTTTTTACGGCAAGGGCACCAAAGATATGCCCATGTGCGGCTTCACCGTGGAAACCATCCAGTTCCTGAGCCAGTACGGCTACCCGTTTGAAGTGATTAACGTGCTGCACGATATGGAAAAGCGGGCTGTGCTGAGCGAGATGACCAACTGGCCCACTTTGCCCAAGGTGTTCATCAACGGCAAGTTCTACGGCGATACCGATATTTTGGGGCCCATGGCTGAAAATGGCGAATTGCAGGCCATTTTAAAAGAAGCCTTCCCGGAAGGACCTGCCGCTTAAGCCGGTTTTGACATGAGCGTGCTGTCCACCACTTGCACCCCGGCAGTGCAGACCGAAGCCGAGGTGACCCGCGGCCGGTTTGGAATTGCCCCGTTGTCGCAGTATGCCCTGTTTCAGTTTACCGGGCCCGATGCGATCCGGTTTCTGAATAACCGGCTCAGCAACGACGTGTCGGCCCTACAGCCCGGGCAGGGGCAGCGCAACGCCGTGCTGGATCGTCAAGGCAAAATTCAGGGTATTCTGGATCTGTACCGGATGGAAAATGCTCTCTGGCTGATGGTGGACAAGGCCGAAGCCGACAATGCCATTGCGCAGATTGAAAAATTTCACATTCTGGAAAATTTTCAATGCGCTGAGCAAACGGATTCATATGCCTTGTGGGCCATTCAGGGGCCGGGGAGCGCCGCTTTTCTGGAAACCCTGCTTCCATCTGATTCACGTCTGCCCCTGAATCCTTTTGACAGTCTGCCAGTCGAACTGCTGGGGGCGTCCGTTTTGCTTGTACGGCGGGCGTTTCTGGGGGATGACGGTTTTCTGTGCCGGGTGCCCCGGGAGCAGTCGGAGGCCTTTCAACAGGATTTAATGGCGGCCACTGGGCAGGCCGGGGGCACCTTGATCTCTGAAGCCTGCTGGGAGGCCTTGCGCATTGAGGCCGGACAGCCCCGTTTCGGTCAGGACTACCAGTTTAATACCCTGCTTCCCGAAACCGGACTGGAGCGAGAGGCGGTCAGCTACAGCAAGGGCTGTTACCTGGGGCAGGAGACCATTGCCCGGGTGAAAACCTATGGCATGCTGCAACAGGCCTTGGTCGGCCTGTTGTTTTCGCCGGATTTGACCACCGCACCGCCATCGGGCGCCGCTTGTCGCATTGATGATAACGGGGTGGGCACTCTGGCCAGTGTGGTTTACGCGCCTACTTTCAAGCGAGTCATCGCCATGGCTTACCTCGGTAAAAAGGAACGCATTCCGGGGAAACGCCTGTTACTGGAGATTGACGGGCAATCTTATACGGTGGAAGTATGCTTGCTGCCGTTTTATCACGCCCCACACAGCCAACCAGACGGTCAGGCGCTTTTGACACAGGGCTTATCACTGTTCTCGGAAGGGCAGGACGAGGCGGCCATCGCCAAGTTGCGTCAGGCGTTGACCGTACAACCGGATTTACTGGCCGCTTACGAGGCTCTGGGCGTCATCCTGTCTCGCCATGAGGAGTACGAGGAGGCCATTGCGCTGATGAATCAACTCTTGGCGCTGGATCCCGATCATGTGCTGGCCCACACCAATTTATCCATTTTCTATATGAAGCTGGGTGACAAGGACAAGGCCGAAGATGAGAAGGCCAAAGCCACCACGGCCGCATTTCGGGCCGCGCTGCGTCAGAAGTCCCCCAACGCTGCCCTGACGGTTGATCCGGAAGCGGAGCGGCTGAAAAAGGAACAGGCCCTTCAGGAACGCATCGCCATGTTTGAGGAGGCCCTCAAGTTCAACCCGGAAGACCCGTTGGGCAACTTCGGTCTGGGCTCCGCTTACCTGGAGCTGCAGCAGTACGCTCAGGCCATTGAGCCTTTCCAGAGGACACTGAAGGCCCAGCCCAAGCATTCGGTGGCTTACGCATCGCTGGGCAAATGTCTGGCTGCCACTGGCCAGACTGAGAAGGCCAGAGAGATTTTAGAGCAGGGCATTGAAGTGGCGGCGGCCAAGGGCGATTTGATGCCACTGAAAGCCATGCAGGCCCATCTGGAAACAATCACCAGCCAGCAGGCGGATTGAATCGCCCGTTGCTCCGGCCTTGTCGCCTTCCCGATCGGCAGCCTTTCCCCACAAATCCACGGAATGACTGCCGCTGAGGAGCTACGATTCCTGCGGCGTTTCTGTACTCGATGCGCTGGAGGGTGTGGACAACCCATCCACCAACCATCCCAAACAGGAAACAAAGTTGCCCCGCCCGTCCGGATTGACCAGCCCCTTGCGCACCAGATAATTCACCCGGGAGGAAATATCGGTGAGTTCAACCGCTTCAAAGCCATGACCGCTGGCCGGTTGCGTAATCTGATGATCCACGAGGTACTGCTTAATCTGTTCGGTGGAGGCCTGCCCGCCGTTGAACACAATGGCTCGAAACAGCTCGTAATTCAGGGAGTTCCGTTTCCGTAATACCTGATTGACTTGCTGAAAGGCCATATCCGGAATAAAGGTTCCGGCCTGCTGACGTCCCTGTGGCAAGTGGTAGGCCGGGGTGCGCTGCCAGCCGGTAAAAGGAGAGGGCAGGGCCTTGGGCGTGGCTGCCCCGTAACTCACGTAATTATCCAGTATTGTGTCGTTTTCTGGTGAGACTTTAGAATCACTATAGTTTTCCAGAATTGACTGCAAACTTAACTTCAGGGTAATCAGTTTTTGTTTTTCCAAACGCAACTGACGCAGTTTTTCCACCTGCTTTTCCAGCTTTTCAATTTGTGGGCCCAACCGCTCCAGCTCCTGTTCCGTTTCCTCCAACAGGCTTTCCAGTCGGTTGTGGCTGGATACTTTTGACTTGTTTTTGGAAGATTTTGTCGTCTTGGTGGTCATCGACATCAGAAATAAGTCCGCCTCTAGTCTTAACCAGTCTATTGTAAGTTATGACGTCATCTGCGGCAAGGCAAAAATTTTACTAAAGTACAATGATTGGACTTTATTTTGACGTCACAAATTATCAAGTTCTTTCAATGCTTTCAAGAGTGACAAATACAAAAAAAGCTATGCTTGTAGTAGGAAGTTGCCCTGAATTACAGTTGAACTTTTAGACGTTTCAAACCGGCCTGGGCGTAAAGATACTCGCTCTCAAAATCCTGTTCGCTTTGCTGGGCGGCATTCAGCGCGGCTAGATAATGGTTGTTAGCCTTGTGGGCTTGCATTAATTGCTCATAGGCAAAGGCCAGCTGATTTTCAACATTAATCCATTGCCGAAGCCGGATGTCCTCCGGCAACTGTGACATGATTTGCCGCCCCTGCGTAAAATGCCGCACCGCCTCCTGGTAACGCTCCTGCTCCAGTGCGATATCCCCCAACAGCAGATGCGGGTAGTAGAAGGCCGGATTGATACGTAAGGCGGTCTGGGCGTATTGGCGGGCGGTGGCCAGTTCTCCCAGGGCGTGATGGGTGCTAGCCAGTGCATTATAGGTCCATTCAAAACGGGGACACTCTTGCAGGGCCTTGAGATAAAAGTGTTTGGCCTCCTGATGGTTGTCCGTGTGAGACAGTATATTTCCCGCTTGCAGGTAATAGCGGGCCAGTGGCGTCAAATTTCCGGGATACTTCGGCATTTCCAGATTTTGAAACAGCGCGGTTTCCAAGGCCAAAGCCGGGCTTCCTCCCAGTTTTGTGGCCCGCTCAAGCTCCCGCTGGGCCAAATCCAGCATCAGCGCATGTTTAAATTCCCGGGCCAGCGCCAAATGAAATTCCGGCCGTTCCGGATGCTCCAGCGTGTCCTGCAAGGCTTCTAGCAGCGTTGGATTTTCGGTGGTTTGATGTTCATCTTCCACTTTTTGCAGCGCTTGCAAACTCGCCTTGGGCTTATTCTGTTTGTAGTAAATGAGGGCCAATTGAGCGTAGGCATGACTGGATAGCGAGGCCATGACTTTCTGCGACAACCAGTCGCTTTCAATGATGCGCACGGTGTCTTCATAGAAAAATTGGGCTGCCAAGGTTTTACCCATCATGTCAAACAAATCGGCCAGCAGTAGGCGGGGAATCGGGTTACCGGCTTCCTGCTGATTATGGATGGCCGTTTTGAGGGCCTGTTGGGCCTGAGTGAATTGCGCGGCGCTCTTAAAATCCATCAAGTTAACATTGCCACTGACCCAGGGCTCTTTCCATTGCGCTTCGGCATAGTGCTGGGGAAAGTACACAAAGAGGGCAAAGAAAGTGCAGCTGGCCATACCCCCAAAAAGCATCAGGGCGGATATGGCCACCAGTATCCATGGACCCAAACCCGGACGTTTCGATGATGATTTCACAGGAATCATAAGGCGCTCAAGAGGTTGCTACTTGTAGGGGGTATCGGGGCGGCGCCGCAAAACTTGAACACCCCTCCTGCGTTTGCAGGATAATAAAACCATCCCGCTTACAGTGGGGGGAAGCCGGGACAATTCTATGGGTACCCTGAAAAGCCTCCCCAGTTTTTGACGAGAAACGATAGTTTGCTATGACTTATGAACTGATTCAGACAGCCGATGGTTCGCTTTCCTGCCTGGATGTGGCGGTGGGGCAGTTGTGCCACAACCGGGCCGGCGCTTACACGGAGGCAGTCAACAACTACGTAATGCCCTCCGGGCTGTTGGATAAGGCCCAAAAGACCGGGGAAATCCGCATTCTGGATGCTTGCTACGGCATGGGCTACAATTCCTGGGCCCTCATCAACGAATTGTTGCGTCACCGGGCAGGGGTAGAAACACCCATGGGCCCTGTGGCCCTTTCCCCTGTAACACTCTCTATAGTAGCGGTGGAACAGTCCATTGAGATCATGCGATTTTTGCCTCAGGTTTTAGCACTTCCTTGCTTCGATGCCCTGAACCAAAATTTAACCCCGTCGGAACATAATATATATTATCGGACGTTGATGAACCAACTCGACACTAAGGGTCGGCCTACCGAACCAATGGTTGTAGAGGAGTACGATTTGGACGGCAATAAACGTTATGAGGTAGATCTGCTAGAACTTATGTCTCGTTCGCCATCCCCGTAGATTTTTGGTCTACCGTAGCGGCGGACTGCATGCTATCAGATTTACCGTAAGATTTGAATCCGCAGAATATAGGCGGCTTGATTTTCAGGCCTGAATTTTTGCCGCCCGAATTTAACGCACCCGGAGATTGCCGCAAAAGCCCCGGAAGCTTTTTGCTGCGCAATTTTCCAAAAAATAAGCGCCGCGCCGGTCTATATACTTTCTAGACCATCTAGACCCTTTGCAGGGGTTATTTAGAAGGTATAGATGGCTGATCGGCTACCCACTAGCTAGAAGCCGCTTCTAGAGATTCAGTCAGTATTGTGATTTTAAAAGGATTTTCGTCAATGACAAGCCGAAGAGCAAATGATACACTGGTTCCAGCACGGTACATAATCGATTTAGTCAACCGTGACAGGTCTTTTAAGGCTGCCACGTTGGTTCTCGATTTCGGGCCACAAGGCGCTTTCCGCCTCATCCAAAGCGCGGGAGGTGTTGACCGGATACCGCATATCAAGCGGGTTTGCGACTTTATTGTGTCGATATGGGAAAGCAGTCCCTGGTATTTCCGTACCAGCCAAACGGGCCAATATACCGACGATGAAGCCGCCTGCAAGAAACGGGCCGTGAATATGCTAATCTCAATGGCTCGTGATCCCCGCCGCCCGATACTGGAAAAATACGCGGGCGCTTCCTACTTCCGCAACCACGAAAACCGGTTGCGGGAAGTGGACAGAATCCGGGGTGAAATCGGCATCCGGGAGGCTCAGTAAATGTTTGCCGTTTATATGAACATCCGACAGCCCGGAATCAGCGAGCAATGGTTTCCCATCCGGGAATTTGAGAACAAATACATTGCTGAAGGCTGGGTAAACGGTGCAAACAATAATTACCGGGGCTATAACGCAATGTTGGGCATCCGTTTTGAAGTCCGGGAGGTGCCGTAATGTTCCAGGTGGTCATCAGTGCAATGGTAAAATCCGTACAATCGACCGGGAGTTTTGGCACTAAGGAGCAGGCCGAGGCTTGGATTAGGGCTGCAAAAACGGTATTACCGGAAGATGAGTTCTTCTTTGATGTTCAGGAGGTGCCGAGTGACTGATATTTACCGATGCCCTGAATGTCATACGGAGGTGTTCGCCAAAAGCCTTGCCGCATTTCGGTGCCCGGTATGCGGATATTCCGGAGGGAATCAGCTAACCCTTTTCCGACACGGCAAACCGAACGATGGCACAATCCAGAAATTGAGAGACTTTGACCCTGCCGAAGTAAGCCGAAACGCCCGCATCCACAGGGAAAAACAACGGTTTCCGTAATCACAATACACTTCTGCGGGGGGATATAAAAAGTCCCCCCTTTTCTTTTTTTTAAACTGATCCATAATGCAGGTGGTATTTGATTATGGAGTTTAAAAGTAATATGGTTTCCCGCATTGTTGCCGCCCTGGTTGTGGTCATGCTGTCCGGTTTCGCTTGGGCGGAAACCAGCCTAAAAAATGAAAATATGGTTTTACGTCAAGAGATTGCAGGCTTTCAAACAACTATTGAGCAAGCACAAAACCAGCTTCGAGAAATTCATGAATGTGAAGATAAATACGGGAAAAGCAATTCCAAGTGTCGTTCAGCCTTTGAAAAACTGGAACACATTTTGGTTCCTACCTGTAGCGATTGAATAGGGATATAAGATGCTTGGAATATTGGGACTTGTTACGGAAAGCTCCTGTTACGAAACTATCGGCAATGTTCAGCAAAGCTCTTACCAGTTGGCAGGAGTTGCTCTGGTTATAGGAATAATCATAGGTGCTTTTTTAAACTGGACAATATCACTCAATTCCCAGGTGCAGACTATGCAGGGAAATGACCGGCCAATCGGTTTACGGCAAAAATCACAGGCCCAAGAAGGCCCCTGAAATTGTTTTCAGGGCTTACGATACCTGAAACAAAAAAATGCCCGCATCCGGTAAACGGGGCGGGCAAAATATTTGGTATTTAAATTAAAGGTTTTAAAAGTACTGTAAATCATAACATAAAAGAAAAACCGGCCTGTGGAGGCCGGTATCGTTACATTGCCAGGGTAGGTTAGGAGTCGAACGGAAGCCGGATTCCTTGCTGTACAAATTCATCGTGCCGCACATTGTAAAAGCCAATCCGTTTTTTGGGCGGATTAGCAGCCTCCGTCACGGCATCATCCGCGCCTGCGTTGCTTTGGTCGTTTTTTTTTACAAATTGCCCTGTTTTGGGGTCTCGTGGCATACCGCATCACCTCCTTAATACTGAGTATAACTAATTCCGGTTTTTATCAGCCCACCGGATCCACTATTATTATCGGGGGTGCGGATGTACCCCCACCCAATGGCTTCAGGCCGAAGCGGTGTGGTATTGGTTTGGCCACGCCGCCCCATTAGCACCAGGGCGGCAATAATCAGGCCGACCCCAAGCCATTGTTTATCGACGTTTCGCATTGGCGGCATTGCCCCAGTTGAAAGCCAGAAAATCCACAACTTTCCTCACAAATATCATTGCAGCATCGTCGTGCTTGTTTGGTGTGAACGCAGCCACAGCGGAAGCGGTAGCAACAACGCTTGTAATGATATTGATAACCGCAGGCTCGAACGAAAAAAAATTAATACTCATAGTTTCCTTTCCAGTTCCTCAACTCGTTTTTCCACACGATCCAGGCGCCAAGCCAGCCATTTCAGATCGTTCTTAAGTACTACAACAGTAGCTAGTCCACAGGATAGGCCAGCACTCAAGCCAATCAGAACGTTTTGCCACCAAACCAGCATTACCGGTTCCAGTTGAACCAGCCGGAAATGGTCCCCAGTGTTTGCTGTTGCACTACAAAATTGTGGGTTAAAAAGCCCAAGGCGAAGATTGCCGCGTAAGTCAGATATTTGTCGTTCATTTGAGAGCCTTCTTTCCTTCTACAACCAGAAATAACACGCCACCAATGAGTAAAAGGGTTGTCAGGGTATCCAGGCGATCAAAAAAGCCGCCGTTTTGGCTGGCCTGGGTACCACCGCCGGGGTTGGTCATCCCGCCCACCGCCTGAGAGCCGGTTTGCAGGATGGAAAAGCCGCCAATGGCCGCAAGGCCGGGCACGATAAAAGGGACTAAAGCAGCCATTGTTTTTCTCCTCAGTTGTATCGAATAATGGAACCGGAAACATCCCCAGGGCCATAAGCAGGCGGCGCGGGAGCCGGTGCAAAAACGGGAATAGGGATAAAGGGCAAAGGCCTAGGCTTGGGTGCCGTTGGCACCGCAATGGAGCCCGCCTTGGGTAAAATAGACGCTTTTGCAGTGGTTTTAACAACAGGTTTTTGAGACCCACCTGGCGGAGGAAGAATCTCATTCCATTTGTCGCCGCCCCCGTAACTTCCATTATCAATGAAAGTAAATTGAGGCTTCCCAGCTGGCGATCCAGCTCTAAAACCAATATCAATATGGAGCGAACGATGATTTCTAACTGTAGGAATCCCAATATTGATACCCTGTACGCTTCTAGCAGCTCTCAATAAGGGTCCTGTAATATATTCAAAAGTAAGACTTCCGCCTAGGTCAGCAGCTTTTCCAGAAGTATGGAAACTACTTTTCTGTTGAATACGGATCCAGGAGTTAGCGGTAATTTTGCTTTTAGTGGAACGATCGCAAACAATATCCAAATAGCTAGCCAGTTTTGCCGAATTTTTCAGGGTTTCTAAGGCTACTTGCTTTGCTCTGGAGGCACCAACAGGCGCTAGAAGTGGCTCAATACAGTCTTTCCACTGATAATACCGGCTCATCTTGGCATAGCGAACGTGTGTGGCATATTTGCCTTGCTGGATTAAAGCGTAGGCCGTTTCGGGGTTCATAATGGAGCCAGGGGCAATGGTCACAGGCTTTCCTCCTGTATCGGCAGTGGTGGGCGGTAAAACGTTTTCAATGGCGTCCTGGACGGTATCCAAGGCGCCTTGGAAAAACCCGCCAAAATCCAGGGTGGGCAAGCTTGGTACCCGGATCTCTGGCACGGCAGGCACCGGGGAAGGGGCGGGGTTGGGTGTTCTAGGGGCAGGCGGGCCAGAGACCAAAACAGGGTTAAGGTAAAACCCACCCAGGCCACCCAACATAGAGAGGCCCAGCATCTGAGCAAGCGAAGGGGTTTTGAACACAGAATAAGCGGCAAAAAGACCGAACCCGGCCCCCGCCAATACGGGAACAGAGAGCAATTCCTCTGTGCTTGGTAAGTCGATCGGTTCATCAAGCAGGCTCATTGTCCACCGGCCTTCCCGAAGTATCCCAGGTTCCATTTTTCAGCAGAACATCCGCCCCGTGTTCAGGCGGTGCAGGAATTTCAATAGCGCCAGGTGGATACTCTGATTCGGGCGTATCCCAACCGCCCAGGTACTTTCCACTCTCATCAACAAAAAACTTCGTGGTCATGCGAAAGCCCTCACTACCAATCGCCAATTGCTATTGGTGATATCCGTACCTACACCGGTGCTTTTATTCAGTAACAAAAAAACAGTGGCATTTGAGCCATAACGGATATAAATATTCGTTGCATCAACAACGACTGAAAGCCCGCCATTGATACTATTTTCGCGCCTAACAGAATCAAGATCCACTTCATCCCCAATTGAATAATTGATATTTGCCGCATTGCAAACCAGAGTGAATCTTAATGATTTTGGCCGCTCTCCCAGGCCGTGAGCCAGCGTTAAAGCGCCGCCGGACGTAATGATTTGCTCCGGGCTTGTGTAAGTTTTTGAAAATACAGCTCTTGCGCCTGATCCTCTAATTCCCATTAGTTTTTCAGCTCCAACACTCTGGTATCAATTGTGCCAGATGGCGAAATACCGTAAATAGCCGCCCCTGAATCCAGTGCGATGGACGTTTGCGGCAACACAGGCCGTCCAGTGGCCGTTGTTACAGCAGCTCCACCAATGTACAAAGTTTTTACGGTATCGTTATTGAAAATCTCAACAGAATTTCGGGTTGCGTCCAGGGCCACAATAGCGGTCGCCCCTGTCCCCACGGACACGGCAGCCGGGTTATTCAGGGTATCGCCCGATTTTGTATTCAGGGTAGAACTGACGGTTAAACGGTTGTCAAAAATATCGCCCTCTGAAACGGCAATGGTAAAACTGGCAGCGGCCCCGGCCGTCTCCTGAAAAAACAGTTCTTCAAACCCATCGGGCAACTTGAAAGTCATCCCTGCGCGAATATTCGTGGTTTCGTTGGAATCCACCTGTAATTTTAGGGAGCCGCTCAGGGACAAAATCGCCAGGGACTTTCCGGCCAAAGGCACTTTCTGAATTTGATTGGCCGTCAACGTGCCGGTGTACTCTAAATATGCGATACCCATTAGAATTCCCCCTTAAAGACATATACAGCCGCCAATACGGCTAAACTCACCCAGATAAGCCGCTGATTGTTTTGAGCGGTTGAGGCCTGCGTCTCGTTCAATTGGGCCTGGGTATCCACTGCAACCTGTCCGGCACCGGCAGCCGTTTCCAGGGCCATTTGCGTGAGGTCTAAAAACCCCTGTAAAATCGTGCCAGCTTCAGGCGGCAATTGGGAAATGTTTATAGTACCTGTGGTGTTTGGCCCAATAGCAATCCCGGCATCAGTAGCCGCCACCCGTTGATCCTGTTGTTGGGTGGTGCTGGACGTGCTTGTCGTAGTATTCGACTTGCTAGAGCTTTTTGATCCGCCGCCTGACATTAAAAAACCTCTTTCATAACCAGGTATTCCCAATCCCGGCAACCGTATTGCCGTTTTAAGATTTCAGCCACGCCTTTTCGTGCAACAATGGCCCGAAATACCTTACAATCCTTATTCTTCGCCTCTTGATATAGATAATCGTGAATAGAGGGAAGGCTTTCCACAAATTGTCCGCCGCCGTGGATCACCACTAAATGTTTAGTGCGATCGTACATCTCTTCAATCCGGGTACATACAGTTGCTACGTGTTCATTTCCAGCGCTATTAAGCCTGTAAACATTCCACAATTGAACATTTCCAGAATTTATTTCAAACCAAAGATGATCCAGTTCGGAAGAAGTTAAGTATCCTTCCAAGTGTTGGGCATTTTTGGCGCTCCAACTGGATTTCTGGATATGAATTATCCCGTTTTCTTCTTGCGGAGCAATAGCCACGCTACACCTCCAATCACGAAAATGGGTAAAAGCTGTCCTAGTGTGGTTGAACCAGATGCACCGGTAGCCGTAGCACCGGAAGAATTGCCAGCCAATGAAAGCCCACCGCTCGCACTTTTGCCAAGTGAACCGCCATTTGCGCCCCCACCCACCACATTAAAATCACTTGCCCACGTGTATGACGGCTGAAATGATACGCCACCCTGATAGCTATCAGACTGCGCCGCACTGTAGGAAGGGGCTGGAGCGAACGCTGCACCTAACCCTTGCCCTAACCCCTGGGCGCTAGAGCCAATAGCCGCCAATGTCATTGGATCAACGCCCATTAGCTTTTCCCTTTTTTGTAAAAGTAATAAGCCGCCGCACCAATGGCAGCAATCCACAATAAAGAGCCCATTCCGGGCGCTGGATTTTGGGCGTTTTGAATTTCAAAGCGTTCCTGATCCAGTTGCGCATCATCTTTCAGGCCCCTAGGCGAAATGGCCGGAAAAGCAGGCTGGAATTGTGGCTGATTTCTGGGGTTACTTTGGAAGAATCCAGGCGGGGGCCAGGTCATAGGCAAGCTTTGAGGACTGTTAACGCGTGGAATCACGGGTAAGATGCTTTGAAAGCCGTAATCTAGTTGCGGATCGTATGGGGCAACTCCTGTTTGCTGTGCGTATCCAGTCAAAATCATAAAATCAGTCCTTCATTAAAGCGAAAAGTAGAACGCCGCCAATCAATAACAGAGGAAGCCAATCCGCACCCTGGTTATAGGCAGGTGGGTAGTATGGTATGGGCTGATAGATCGGGGAACGTTGGGCCGGAATGGTGTAATACTGCCCCGAATAGGGATCATACTGATACCCGTTCATGCTTTGATAGCCCAAAGACTGATTCCAGCCCTGAGCAAAGCCGGAAGTCAGGTTAACAAGAGTGTCTTCAACTGTGTCCAAAAACACGATAGCCCTCATTTCCAAACAGTGCCCACCCAAAGCAGGCGGGCACTGTTTCATCATCAATCAAGCAAGCGAAAGGGTATTCTAAGCGGCTACGATGGCCGGTAAGCCGAAAATCCGCTCAGTGACAACCCGGTGATTGCCTGGGGCAACCGTCCAGTTGGTTTTAAGTCGGATGTCTTGCACCTTGCGCCCATTGTTCCGAACCATCGGTAGATAGCCCAAAATCTCGTTTTGAAGGGCAAAATCAAGGTGGAAATAGCCAGTTTGCGGGTTCCGTCCGTGCCATTCTAAACGCTGTTGCTCTACTTTGGGCGGGATTTGGTTGTAGATCAGCACGTTGTCGATGGTCAGGGTGGTGTTCTTCAGGGTGCCAGCCCCTAAACCGATATGCGCCGCCAAGTAGGCAGTGCCGGGATCTCTGGGTAAGTCAGACAGGGTATAATCGCCGGTGCTTGCGAAGTTTGCCGTGGTGGGCAGAATGCGCAAATGGGTAGCCATCGGGCGATCTTCGTCTGTTTGTACCGCGTAAACCTCAATGCTGGCTACGTTGGTCAGAGTGCCGCAGACAAATTGGCACTGAATGGAGTCAACGCCCTTGGTGCCCCAAGCATATTGGGTCTTTTCACCTGGCAGGGTGAGAGCATTGGAACGCACCAGGTCGATCACGGTGATACCTGGCACGATGGCCGCGCCTTTTGAATCCCCGTAAAAGCCTTGCAGCATGTTCAATTCCGAGGTTTTGGCATCTATCACTAGGTCGCCATTAACCCGAATTCGGATATCGGTAACTTCCGCTTCCGCTTGGGCCTGGGTGACTTCCACGCCACCGGCTGTCAAAAAACGAAATCGAAAACCGTAATAGGTGCCAGCCGTCGGGATGGCAAAAAGACCGGTTCCGTTACTAGCGAGGCCTGAGGCGTTCCCTAAAAACGACTCATATTGAAGCGGGATCGCGGCTTCACCTTGCGCCCTGTAAATTCCTTGTGCCGGGTTCGCAGCCATAAGGCTTTTTCTCCTCTATCTCAAAACAAAAAAGGTCTAAAGCGTCCCCACGCCATAGCCCACAGTTACATAGTTGGCCATCTGTTGCAGTTGAGAGCCGAAGCGGCCAGTTCCCGCCGCGTGCAAAAATGCCCCAGTGCCCAGAATTGTCGCAAACACAATTGCCGCTGTTTTCAAGGTTTATCCCCCTAAAATTAAGCGGTAATGCGAAGCGCTTTAGCCAGGTACAAACCGGCTACGGTGCCCAAAGCACCAACCATAATGGTTTTCAGCATATCATTCCCCTTTTTTGGTACGAACAAGAAAAAATCTACTACTACACTCGTTAGGGTTCAGCTTATCATATTTTTTTAAAATTAAAACACTTTCATTTTAAAAGCTGGGGAATCACCAATTTTCACAATGCACACCCCCGGGGGCAAGCTAGGAGCCTCTAAAATCAGCCGGTCAACAAATTGGCCGTACAAAATTTGCGCATCATCCGGGCCTTGCTGGAAAAGAAACAGATTCGTACATTGTTCCCGAATCGTTTTGTCGATCATCTGTTGCCGCTGGGCAATGAAAAACGCTTGGTGCCCGTGGTGCCTGCTTTCCGAAGCTATACGCCACATGCCTTCATCGGATTTTTTACAGTACCGGCCCGCCTCATCGATGACCAGTTGGGCATCGGTAGAATTGAAAGCCAGTTTTAAAAATTCGGCATCATCCTTGGTAACGTGGTCGCAGTGCTTCCAGCCTGCATCCTGCACGTGCGGGGTCAGCACAAAAACCGGGGTATCATCCTCCGTGCTGGCGGCAATGGTCATCCGCTTCACAAGCGACGTTTTGCCGGATAATGTTTTACCCAACACCAAAGAATGACCAATCAACGTTAGGCCGCTGTACTGGCTTCCGCTTCCTGTCTGCTTTTCGGGGCTTGAGCCGTCGGGGTTGGAATCGGCGGTTTTCCCGCTCTTTTGTTTCGGAAGTTTTGCCATTGATAGCTAATCCACATCTTTAATTTTTCAAGCTTAGACAGGGTTTTAGGCTGCTGAAACCGGGGAAGCGCGTACAAACCATAGGCGCACATCAGGCCAGCCCAAGGGGGTAAATTTACTGTCCCCGTCGCCCTGAAATATTCCTCGGTCGCTTCCTGGAGCATTTGCACTTCATTGTGACCCGCTTCTTTCTCTGCCCTGGGCCGCCATTCATCCCCAAAAGTGGAAACGCCAATAGTCAGGAAGCAAGAAACCAGAATGGTAGAACACATTTTAATCTGTGCTTCACTCTGTGCGGCTACCACTGCCTGTTTTTCGTCCACAACTTCCTGAGGGCTTTTTAACTGTACGGCACTGAGTCGAGGCCGTCCAGGACGACATTTCAAATTTCCGTTGCGCGTTGTCACAGGCTCACCAGATGCCGTAGTTTCGTGCAATTCCGGATTGAATTTTCTGCGATATCTGTCTTGTAAATGGGAGTATTTTTCATCGACCGCATAGGCGGGCTGTTTTGGCTCAGGCTCTTTTTGCGCAGATATATAGTCCTGTGTGGCCGGTTTTTTTGATGAAAATAAAACCCCCAATGCTTCCGGGGTCATTTCCTGAATTTCAGGGGTATTCTGAACCTCTGGAGGCACACTTTCCACAACCGCTTGGACGGCTTCATCAGCCGCGATCTTTTCGTTTGCCATAACTACACTTTGTCACCTACAATATGCCTAGAGTTTTATAGTATCAGATTGCCGTAGTTTTTCGGCAAAGATACCGTAAATTTATATTTTCAATTTGGTATTTGAATACGGAGGTTTAGAGAGATGAGTTAAACATGCTTCCCGAAATTGTTAATTTTGCGGAAGAAATCTTATGCTTATTGCCGAATATTATGAATCTGTCCGGCTAGTATGGGATCAATGCTCGAAAATTGCAGGCAGTTGCCAGGAGTCTGGCTCCTGTTTTTATATGCACAAATTCGAGCATGATATATATTATCGGACGTTGATGAACCAGCTCGACACGAAGGGGGGCTCTACCAGTATTGCTCTGCCTGTAGTAGATAATTGCGCCATTCAATTCGAATTTCGGGTGCAAGATCTTCGGAAATGCCTCCCGGAAATTCAGGGTGATTTTGATGCAGTGTTTCACGATCCGTTTTCCCCGCAAAAAATGCCCGAACTATGGACGGTGGATCTGTTCCGGCACTATCAGACCCTGTTGCGGCACCGGCAGGGATTGGTACTGACCTACAGCACTGCGGCTGCCGTGCAAGGCGGTCTGCAGGAAGCCGGTTTTCAGGTACTAAAAACCAGAGGATTGGGTCAAAAGGCCGGGGCCACCCTGGCCCTCTGCGCCAATCTGGATGCGCAGCCATTTTTGGTCCACGCCATCAGCCCTGAGCCTTGGGAGCAACTGTATTTGCAAAGCCGGGCAGGTATTCCCTACCGTGATAAAGGGCTATCACACAGTCGGGATCAGATTCTGGCCACTCGCCTGCAGGAGCAGCAGCAATCCAGTCGGCCCAGTGGCGCTTCGGCCTTGAAACTGAAACCGGGATATGGTCATTCTGACCGCTAAGACAATGCGCATCTCTTGAACCTGATCGGGGGTGTTACTGCTTGCACTCAACTACTACAAGAGTAACTGGTTTTTGTGCTGTATGTTTTAAGTTTTGTTGTGTCATTTTTAAATGTTAAGTACAAACTAGCATAACTAAACAATAAGCATAACTTATTTTTTAGTGTCGAACGACTTAATTAAAACGTCAAAAAAACTGGATTACTCAAAAAATGCCTGAAAAACTTAAAAACAGCCTCCTTGCACCAGTCAGTTTTTAAGCGTGCAATCACGGAGATTATAGCCCCGAACTGAAGCAAGCGGTCATGCCTCTTTCTTGAAAGTGGAGATTTTCAGCTTAGCTAAATCCCACTTAGCACGATTGAGACCCATTTAGCACGCTTGCGACCCTTCAGCGCTGTCAGAAAGCCATAGCCCCGGGTCAGGCCTGCTGGCGACGCTGGAACTAAAAAGCGCTGGGGCGTGCGGGATACCCCCAACGTCCAGCGGGCGGGGGGTAAACCCCGAACCGGGTTTGTTGGGGCAGGTAGAGCGACGGGCGATTTTTCAGGGAGGAGGGGAAGTGGGCACATGTCTGCAGGGGGTGGCTGGTGGGCTGACTCACAGGCTTCTTGGAGGGGCGATGCCCCCAGAAACCCTCATTTTTGACGGATTTCAATCGTCCCTGCGCGTCTCGCTCCAGCTTGTTTTTGCCCAACAGCGGGCGAATGGTCCAGTCCTGAATTTTCAGCATCAGCTTGTCAAAAGGGTGGGCGATCAACGGTACCAGCCCGATGCCAATGCCCACGGGAATGGGCTTTTGGGCCAGCAGCCGAATCATTTTCTGCTCATCAAACTGAAAATCTTTCAAGCCCCGCATGGCGTCCAGATCCTGGGGCAACTCCGCCAGCAACTGCCCAAAAATGGGGATGCGCTTCAGTTTATCCGGATTTTTCTTCAACACCCATCGCTCAACCGGGCCCATTAGTCGGGCAATGCCTTGCCCCCGTTTGGACAAAAAGGGTTGCAGCTGTTGATTGGCCCAGGGCAGGCGCTTTCTGGCAAACTCTTTCAAAAAGGGGCTTTGCTGCACTTTTCGACCGTACCAGGTCTTGTCGGCGGTCATGTATTGGTCCACCCAGTGCGCGCCTTTCCCAATCAACATGGGGGGCACCAGCAAGGTGGCCACCGTGTGAAATACCCCCAAATCCAGCGCCTCGGCCCCTGTTTTTTTCGTCTTTTGCCATCGACTCAACTCGGGTGAGGCGTCATGGTATTTCTTGGGCAGCGTGGTGCCCATGTCGGCCAACACATAGAGCGATGAAACCCCATAGCCCAGCATCTTGCCCAGACCGCCCAGGTAAGGGCCCATAAATTCGCCCACCTCATCGGCGTAACCCAGATAGCGCAGGCTGGTGTCCCGCCAGATGGAGCGATCCTCATTTCCATGCCCGGATGCATGGGGCGGCGCGGAACCCATCGTCTTTTTCAATGGCTGCGGCTGACTGTGTCTGAAAATCCCGGGCCGGGCCGGGGCAGTTCCAACGCGTGGCTCCAGGGCATCGTTCTTGGGCGGGATGGGCAGAACAGTCATGTTGCAGGTCCATTTTGCAAGTCCATTTGGCAAGTTCCCTGGTTTAAGCCGTCGGGCTTAACCGGTTGCCGGGGTCAAATGGACATCCTGACTTAAAAGGGTATAACACAAGGGATTTGGGCCAGCAACGACCTTCCGGGATAGTAATCACTTTGAGCGAGCGGTGCTGGTTGGCTGTAGTGATTAAACCGCAACTGACCGTTTTGTTGACCACTCTGGATGGTCTCATTTCAGGCGGGTTGCTCCATAGTGGCCCAATCCAGATTGTCTTGATAGAGCGGAATGGTAAAGGACACTTCAAAAGCCCCTTCCTGATAGGTCAGTGCGATACTGCCAGCCATGGCCTCCACCAGTCCCCGGGTAATGAACAGGCCCAGCCCGCTGCCCCGGGTCGTGCGTACCAGACTGTCATCCAGCCGCTTGAACTTTTCAAACAGGCTGTTTAACTCGTCCAGATTCTCCATGGGCACCGGATCGCACTGGTTCACCACCCGAATTCGCAAACTGGGTGCGGCAGGGGGCGCGCCGGTCTCGCCCGGTTCCGCTTCCACCGATACCCGAATCGGGGTTTCCGGCAGCGAGTATTTGACGGCGTTATCCATCAGGTTCAGCAGGATTTGCTCCAGCCGATCGGGGTCCGCCAGCACCGAAGGAGCCTGTGCCTCCTCGGCGAACTGGACGACAATTTCCCGTTGCTCCTTGGCCTGAATGAACTGCACACAGTTATCCAGCAGCAGGGCCAAATCCACCCGATCGGGGTAAACCCGCAAGTTGGCGGTTTCCAGATCGGGGATGACCAGTAGATCTTCCACCAGCCGACTGAGGCGATCCGCTTGCTGGCGAATGGCCTTGATATGCTTCTGACGGGTTTCAACGTCCAGCGTGGCGTCATAACGACTCAGCCGGGACACATTGCCCTTGATGATGGTCAGGGGCGTTCGGAACTCGTGGCTGACCGTGTCAATCAAGGTGGACTTGAACTCGTCCATCTGGGCCAGCTTCTGGTTGGCCTCCTGAATGGTCTGCCAGGAATCGGCCGTTTTACGAGCCATGCGGTTAAATTCCAGGGTCAGGTACACAATCTCGTAGGGGGTAAAAAAGTTGCTTAGCAGGCGAATCCGGCGGAAGTAATTGCCATCGCCCATGGCCTTCACCCCTTTGATTAGTTGCCGGAAATTGCGGCTGATGCCCAGAATGTAAGGCAGTACCAGCAGCAACATCACCGCCAGACAGGCCAGCGCCAGCAACAGGGTTTGGGTGGAAGCCCGGTTGATGTACTTCAGTTTTACGTTATAGGGCGATTCGATAATCACCCCCCAGTTGATTTCAGGCATCTTGACGATGACCTTGGCCAGTTTCTGCGGGGCTTCATCGCCCTCCTCTCCGTCCTTTTGCCGGACGGCCTGCGGCTGGGAGGAGAATTCGTGGGTGACCCCCGGACTGATTTTGGCAAACTGCTCATAATCCTTGCCCTGAATGCGCTCCTGATGATCGGCCCCGGTGGGCCCGGCGATGATCACCCCGTTGCTATCAATGATGTAAAAGGCACCATACAGGGAGTTGTTGGAGCGAACCAGCTTTTCCAGATAGGGAAAGTTTTTTTGATGCACATAGTAGCCCCCTGGTTTGGGCAGTGGCATGACCGCCCGCAGGAAATAGGGGCTGTCCTGCGGGTTGCCGGTTTCAAAGTAGATCACCTCAAACGGCTGGAAGTGTAGGGGTGTGGGGCCCTGGGCGGAGGGGAGCAGGGCCTGCCCACTGCCCGGGTTCAGTTGTGACGGCAAGCGCAATTCCGGGCTGATGGACTGAAAGTCCCGGTAGGCGGCCTGTTGTTGCTGCCCCTGTGCGTTATACAGACCCACGGCATAAATATTGGCGTCCAGATCCATCACTTGCTGGGCCGAACGGGTAAAAGGCTGGTCCACGGACAGAGCCTGCGACACCAGACGGGCCAGCATGACCGTTTGTTGCTTTTGCCAGCTCATTTCCGTGTCAAAATCCTGATACAAGGCCCGGGCGGTATGTTCCGTAAAGCGGCCCATTTCCTTGCGCAGCGCTTTTTGATTGATGTTGTTGATCAGCAGCGTGGCCCCCAGCAGAGGGACGCTAACGATCAAGCCAAAGCAAATCAGAATTTGCTGATAAATTCTGAGTTTGGGCATATTGAAGCGAATCATGGAAAGCGGCTTTCAAAGGGTTGGGGAGGGGAGGCGGAGTGGCCTATGGGGTGGTGGCCGCTTCCACAAAGGGGTTTAACCGGTAGCCCACATTGGTCACGGTCTGCAGGTAAACCGGATGCTTGTGATCCCGTTCGATTTTCTGGCGGAGCCCACCGACATGAACCCGCAGCATACGCACGTCCTCATCGGCCTCATAGCCCCAAACTTCCTGCAGCAGGGTGGCGAGAGACACGGCTTCGCCCACGTGCTGCATCAGGCAGTACAGGATTTCAAACTCGGTGGGGGTCAGCTTGATGATCTGCCCCTTCAGCACCACCTCCAGCGAAGAGGGAATCAGGCGCATTTCTCCCGCTGACAGGACTTCATCCTTCTTAGGGGTATTCACTTCTTTGTTCAGGGTGCCGGTACGCCGAAACAGGGCCCGCATACGCACCATCAACTCCTGAAACTCAAAGGGCTTCACCAGATAATCATCGGCCCCGGCGTTAAAGCCCCGGATTTTATCCTCAATGGTCCCTTTGGCCGTTAGTAACACAATGGGGACACTGGCCGAACTCCGGGTGGCCCGGATGCGTTTGCACACTTCAAACCCATCCAGCTTGGGCATCATGACATCCAGCACAATCAGGTCATAGGTCTTGGCTTCCGCTTTTTTCAGGGCGGTGAGCCCGTCACTGGCGGAATCCACGTGAAAGCCCATCAGCTCCAGATCCAGGCGCAGCAGATCAATAATTTCCGGGTCGTCATCCACTACCAGAATATTCACCATGGCCAGCATCTCCGCAACAGTTTGTGTTTGTGAGTTTATTTTGTGAACCAGAGTCGGTGGTTGGCTGCAAACAGGCCACCCCGACGGATCACAGGATGCGACCCCTGAGCTTGGGGCGGCATATACCCGACCATTGTACCAAAAGAAGCCCAAATCCGGGAAAACGAGCCTCAAGCTCCGCTTGCCTACCTGTTTTACCAGACGGCAACGCCAATATTCTTGTAAACAGCCATAACATAAAGCGAAACAGGCACAACATTGATTCAAAATGCTTGCTCTCCTCAAACTACTTGCTTTCCAGGAGCTTTCGTCCTTAGCGCCTTTCTTTTTTTAAAGTTTTCTCCCAGAGCCTCGTTGGGTTGTTTATTTAAGGTCTAGCAAAAAAATCCGGTCAACAGGTTTCATGCAAACAAGTTCACACCACACTTGGGACATTTGGGGACAATCACGCATTATGGGCATGCAACCCGTTGTAATGAATCCGCAGGCACCCGTCTACACCAGTGGACGACCGACAGCCTGGCCCAATGCCGGGCCTAACGCTGCCCTGTACGGTCAGGGGCAACCGGCCATGGGCATGACCCAGCTCCCCGGTATGCCGCGTCCACCGTACTTGCAGAACACGGCTCCCATGACAGCTTCCGGAATAGCCTCCGGGGCAACGCCCGTCATGGATGACTTGCCCAGCCCGGATCAATTACTGCGTGGCCCTGTGCCCATGCGGACGACCACTTATGTGATTCCCAACGTTTTCGGCCCGGGCCCGGCAGAGCCTGCCTTGCCAGCACCTTGTCAGGCGGCCCCTTCCGTGTGCGCCCCGACCCGGCAAGCCTATCAAACGGCCAGCAGTTTTCCTGTCAATTCACTGGACCCTTCGGCGCCCGTACCACCGCCCTATTTACTAGCGCCCTGGCTGTATGGCCTGCACCCCAGTGCGGTTCAGCCAGCGGCACCGGCCAGCATGATGCCACAGCCCATGCAGCCGCAGCAACCCCCTGCCATGCCACCTCAGCAACCGCCGCCGCAAACCCCACCGGCTGCCGAAAACAAGGGCCCCAGCACACCGCTGGATGAGAGCGCCCTGAGCGATCACCAGATTCGCTCCCTGAACGAACGGCTGAACAGTGAAACCGAGGACACCCGGGCGGACGCGGCCATGGAACTCTTCAAAATCCTGGATCAGGACCCCAGCCTCTCGCATCGGGAGCCTTACAGCCGCTACGTGAACGCCTTTATGGAAAAAATCCTGAAAGATCCCAGCGCCGTGGTGCGATCCGCTGGAGAGCTGGCCTTGCAGACCGGGCGGGTTCAACAACCGTCGGAAGGGGTGATGTCCCTACTCAACGAGTTAAGCAACCGTCCCACCGGGCTCAGCGGAGAGTCGGGGATTATCTCCTCCCTGCTGGGGTCCATTCGCAACCAGACCCTGGGGCAAGGCTTTGATAAGACCCCCGGGGCCATGACCATTGATCCGGTCACCCGGGCCCGTTCGACTCCCACGCAGCCCCCCGCTGCGCCTACTGACGGGATGGCTCCGCAAGCGCCCGGGCCCGCATCAGCCCCCATGCCGCAAGCGCCTGTTCAACAGGCTCCCGGAATGGGGTATGGGCCCCCGCTCACCGGCAACGGCCAGCAATTGAATTATGTCAGCCCCAGCCCATCGTTCATGGGTCCAATGGGGCAGAACCCGGCACTTGGACAACGTTTGAACCTACAGGAGGGGTATCCCTAATGCCGACTACAAATGGAGTCAGTAATTCAGTAAACGCCATTGCCAGCAATGGCCTCGGTAAAACCCCGCTGGGTCTGTTCACCCTGGGGGCTCTCGGTTTTGCCGCATGGCGCATGCAGGATGCCTTTGTGGGCAGCAAGCAGGAAGTGGACCAGAAGATCTCCGGCCTCAAAACCACCAACGATTATGATTATGGATCGCATGTCTGGGGGCAATACTCGGGCAATCCGGGCATGGATCGGCTGGATCATAAATTTCAGGGCTTGCTGATATACGGCCCCCTGCGGCTGAAAGAGCATTGGCAGAGCTTTAAAATCAGGGTGGGAAACTTTTTTAGCAATGTGGTGGGACCCAACCTCTTGCCGCTGGGCGTTGGTTTGGCGGGCCTGTACGGCACCATCGGACACCAGACGATGAGCGGCTATGGCCGTAACATTGCCGACTGGTGGAACCGCAGCAACTTCTTTGACAGTACCGCCTGGAAAACCCTGAAAGGGGTGGGCGGCTCGCTGGGTAGCGGACTATGGACGGTCATCAAAAGCCCGGTCAAACTGATGTTCAAATCTCCCCAACACTTTGCGGTGGGTAGCGGCGTCGCCCTGATTGGCGCCTTCTTCCTGAAACGTTTTACGGACACGGTGAACGGCGATGCCCAGCGAGACTTTTTCAGAGATGATCTGTATTCTTCCCAGCACGATGTGCGGTAGTTGCACCGTCCAAGAAAAATACTAAAATCCCTTCCCCTCTTTTTCATGCCGTCTTTTTCCAATAAAAAGACCACTGATTCGAATGATTCAGTGGTCTTTATCAAACGGGTGATTCGAGAATTGCCTAGCTGAAGTTGGGGTTATAGCCCCGACGCTGCAACTCCAGTTTAATCTTGTCTAAACCAGCCTGTACAATACGAGAGGTGCGGGAGGGGGAGATGTTGTAGGTTTCCCCGATTTCACGCATTTTCATGTTCTTGAAGAAGCGGGCTTCAATAATCTGCTTTTCCCGTTCGGGCAGCTTGGAGATGGCTTCCCGAACCACTTTGGCCATTTCCTTCAGCTCGGAATTCTCTTCCGGGGTGTAAGCGTTGTCTTTAATCTCGTGCGGGTTGTCCGATTCCATCATGCTATCCACGGACAGAATGGCTCCGTAGACCGCTTCACGGGCCTTGCCCTTTTCCGCTTCAAAGCCCGCGCTGACTTCATCATCCTCGCCGCTCTCCCCGGAAGCG
Source organism: Vampirovibrio chlorellavorus (assembly GCF_003149375.1). Classification (NCBI taxonomy): domain Bacteria; kingdom Bacillati; phylum Candidatus Melainabacteria; class Vampirovibriophyceae; order Vampirovibrionales; family Vampirovibrionaceae; genus Vampirovibrio; species Vampirovibrio chlorellavorus. Next base: position 87,017 of record NZ_QFWH01000007.1, on the reverse strand, counting down.
TCCTGGCTGGAGTCCATGCTTACCTGCTTCAGGGAGTACCACTTGTAGCGGTAGCGCAATTCGTTGCGGATGGCCCATTTAATGGCCGTGGAGAGGTAGGTGACGTTAAAATCCCGATCCGGATTGGAGGTTAACAGCACGTGAATGGCAATCGCCCCGATGTTGACCACTTCACTGAAATCAATCAGGTGGTTGGGAAGCCTGCTGTACTCTACCCGGGCTACGGTTTCGATCAAGTCAACGTAGTCGTTGACTGTCTTACGGGGTTTCTGAGGTGAGTCGGATGATGACTTGGACACCATTAACGCTTGTCGAGCCGCCATAATATTACTCCACATTAACATTCTACACTGAAGAAGGCCAAAAGAGGGAGCCTGTACCTCGAACTCTTTACCTTCAAACATCAAAGCGTTGCAGCCTTGAGTGATACCCATTCCAGTGATTCAAGTGACAAAATGCCTGTCCGGTGCGGTCAATCCCGTCTTTTTTAAGGGATTATCACCAGCCATTCATTTTAAAATCGAATTACCAGCCTCTGTTTACCCATGCCTTTACACGGTTTCGTCCTGAAAGTGCTTACACTCAGGTCGACCGATTCCAAACACACAGTCACTAAAGCCTTTGACCTCCACCTCAGGCTTCCCTTCCCGGATTCGGTTGATGTTCCCGGTTATGAGTCCGAGATTTTATCAACCCTCATTTAAATAAAAACACGGAATGATTCAGGATTGCCCCATTCATAAAAATTCGATCAAAAAAAGCGCCTGAACCCTGAAGCTCAGACGCTTTTTTGATTAAACCGATGAGTTAAGCCAGCAAATTCAGGCTCATGCCATTACCCATCGGAGGCATCATGCCAGGCTGAGGGAAGGGCATGCCGGGCTGGGGCGCGGGGAACGACATGCCGGGCTGGGGCTGTGCCTGTTGGCCCAACATTGCTTGCGGGGGCATGGCCGGGTTAAAGCCGGGAGTCAGCCTCGGTGCGGGCTGGGGTTGACCCATTATGGGCTGAGAAGGCATGGCGCCCGGTGCGCCAAAACTGGCCATGTCGGAAGCGGCAGGCGGGAAAGCCGACTGGGATTGAAAGGGCATTGGAAAGCCGGGTTGCGGAGTCATCTGAAGTTGCGGCGCTGCCGGGGAAAATTGCGGCGCGGCGGGGGGAAAGCCCTGTCCGGGCGCTGGCATCGGGAAACTGGGCGGAAAGGCCGGGGGGAAATTCATGCTCATAACGAGTCCTTTATGATTGACAGAACCAAAGTGCGCCCATGCTACCCCTCACACGGACGCAGGCAAAGGGTACGTTAGCGTTTCTTAATAATTGGAAGGGCTTCACACCTTTAAAAAGGCCTTGAGCTTTTCAAACTTCTTGGGTCCGATGCCTTTAACGTCCATCACCTGTTCCGGGGTGGCAAAGGGGCCATGGCTTTTTCGGTATTCGATGATGCGCAGGGCCATTTTGGGGCCAATGCCCGGCAAGCGTTGTAATTGGGCCAGACTGGCTGTGTTCAGGTTGGTGATCGGGGGATGGTCTGATTTTTTTGGATAGGCCTTGGCCCGGGCCTGCTTTTTTCGGGCGGGTTTGGCAGCGCTGACCGTGTCAGAAGCCGCGCCAGCTTCCGCCTCATTCTCGCCAAGGGCCGTCATTTCTGTCTCAACTTCTTCCCCTATTTCTGCCCCGGGGGCTGAGGTCTCATCGACAGGCTGGGCGTAAACGCCTGTAAAAGCGCTGGCCTGCAAGGGCTTCAATGTAATTTCCGCCCGGGGCTGGGGCCATAAAAGCGAGGCAATCATCCACAGCATCAGGCCCATCAAGCCCGGCAACACCATCAAGTACCAGTTTTGAGCCAGACGAGTGAAGGCCGTGGGAGCCCGCTCCGCACCGGGCCCGTCAAGGCTTCCATTCTCAGAGCCTATGACCGGCGCATCCACCGGAGATGACGAATCGGGACTATGCGTTGGCCAGGATTTGGTCATACAACCGCTTCAAATCGTCATCTTCCACCCGTTTTTGCTCATCAGCCAGTTGCTTGAACCGCTCAAAGAACTGGGGCATTTGGGCGTCCTGTACCGTCAATCCCAGCTTTTCCAGTCGAGACTTGACCGCCGCCCGACCGGAGCGGGGGCCCAGCGGCAGGTAGGATTCGCTCAGCCCAATCCACTCGGGCATCATAATCTCATACGTGGCGCGACCCTTTAAAAAGCCGTCCTGATGAATGCCGGATTCGTGGGCAAAGGCGTTGCGTCCGACAATGGCCTTGTTGAACTGCACCGGCATACTGGTCAACTCGGACACCATTTTGCTGGCCTCGGCAAAGTGAACCGACTCAATATCGGTGTAAGCGCCTTCAAAATATTCCGGACGAACCTTCAGCGCCATGACCACTTCCTCCATGGCGGCGTTACCAGCCCGTTCCCCAATGCCGTTAATGGTGCATTCCACCTGCCGGGCCCCGTTCTGAATCCCGGCGATGCTGTTGGCCGTGGCCAACCCCAGATCGTTGTGACAATGCACAGAGATAATGGCTTTATCAATGTTGGGCACGTTGGTCATAATGCCCTTGATCAGGCGGCCAAACTCATCCGGGATGGTGTAGCCCACCGTATCGGGAATGTTGACCGTTCTGGCCCCGGCGTCAATGACCGCTTCGATGATCTTGTACAGGTAAAACGGATCGGTCCGACCGGCGTCTTCCGCTGAAAACTCCACGTCTGGGCACTTGGCAGCGGCCAGCGCCACCATGTCCCGGGCGATGTTCAGAATTTCCTCACGGGTTTTCTTGAACTTGGCCTGAATATGAATATCACTGGTGCCAATAAAGGTGTGGATACGGGGTTTCTGGGCATGACGCACGGCGTCCCAGGTGGCTTCAATGTCCTGAGGGGTGGCCCGGCTCAGGCCGCAAATGGTGGGGCCCTGAATTTCGGTGGCGATTTGCTTGACCGACTCAAAATCGCCGGGGCTGCTGAAGGGAAAGCCCGCTTCAATGATGTCCACGTTCAGATCGGCCAGTTTACGGGCAATCAGCAGTTTCTCATGATTCTTAAGGGAGGCGCCCGGGCACTGCTCGCCATCCCGCAGGGTGGTATCAAAAATATAAACCTTGTTGTCCGGAGATTTGGACTGGGAAACTCGACGTTCAGCGCTCATGGTCTGGAAGATCCCTCTTTTAAAAACAGTATGCCCGCGTATAAAGCCAGACTTCAATGTTATGATAACAGAAAAGGTCAGGCACCAACAGGCGGGCTATCCCGCCCCGAACTCGCCCCAGTCTCTGTTCAACCCGCAAGGCCATCCGAAAAACTGAAGGGATATTTGCCCGTGATACACGCAGTCCGCTACCCACACCACCTCACCATGAAAACCGTTTTAGCCCATCGCAAGGTTCGCAGGTTGCTCTTACTGATATTGGGCGGCATACTGGGCTTCTTGGGTGGGTTGTCGGCGGGATCTGCCTGGGCCGAAACGCCCACTTTGCCCGACAACTTCAAGCTGAACGCCCAGGGGAAATGGGTGCTGCTGGACTTTTACGCCGATTACTGCGGCACCTGCCAGATGATGGCCCCCAAGCTAAAGGTCATGGAGAAAAAAACACGAAACCAGATCGTCTTTCATCACATCAACGTGGCCGATGACAGCAACCGCAAATACTGGGACGCCTTTCAGCTCAAGGGAACCCCCACTTACGTGCTTTACAACGCCGACGGTCAGGCGGTCTACAAAATGCAGGAGCTGATTACCCCCATTATTCTGGAAAAACAGTTGCTGCGGCATACCAACCAGCTGAAAGCCATTGAATTGCCCACCGACCTGGATATCCCCCGCCTTGGGGACACGGAGCTGCGGCCCCTGAATCAGTTGCTGCTATTATCCTTTGAAAGCGATCACTGTAAGCCCTGTCAGGAAATGCAGCCCTACCTGACGGGGTTTGAAATCAGCGGGAAGCCCAACCTGAACGTCATTCACCTGAACACCCAAAACGCCGCCACCCAAAAAATAATGAGCCAACTAAACATCAAAGGGGCCCCTGCCTACGCTGTACTGGATAACGCCCGGGTTTCCCCGGCCAATTTGGCCAATAACCGCCGAGGCGAATTATTTGTGCTGAACGGCCCTGCCCAACCCCGCCTGCTGTGGGAAGTCATTCGCATGTTTGGGCAATCCGGCGTTTAAAATCCGGTTAGCTTCTGTACGCAAAAGACTTATTGGGCAAAACAAAAGGCCGAATCACTTTGCAAGACCTGAGCCAATCGGGCTTGCAACAAAGCGCTTTCCTCAGCATTGGATACGGCAATGCACACCTGCTTCTGACGGGCCTGATGCCCGCTGAGGAGCCGCAAGCAGCTGATGGGCGTCTGGAGCTGTTTGGACAGCAGGGAAAGCACCGCCGTATTGGCTGCCCCGTCTTCCGGCGGGGCGGTTACTTTCAGCTTCAGCCAGACATCGCCCTCTCTGAAAGGCAGAATCTCATTGCGACGCCCCTTGGGGGTCACCTTGACCGGTACCATCAGGGTGTTTCCTTGTAACCGCAGCTGAATGGCCATTCCAAAGCAACGGTGCTAGCCTAGTAGTTGAAGCCGGACTTGCGCAAATGCACCATGGGGGCTTGCTCGTGGTTCAGGTAGGCCCCGTCAATCACTTCACCCAAAAACAGGTGATGCTCGCTCAGGGTACACTTGCCCACAAAGCGGCAATGCATGACGGCCACCGCCTCAGTCAGCACCAGGCCGTTTTCACTGATTTCGTGGGCCACGTCGTTAAATTGATCGGGAGAGTATCGGGAAAAGGCCTTCATCAGGTTCATATTCTCGTTGCTCAGCACGTTGACGCTGAAACGACCGGTTTCCTCAATCACCTTGTAAATTTCACGCTCCGGGTGGATGGCCACCGAAATCACGGGCGGTTCAAACCCGGCCTGAGCCACCCATGAACCCATCATGCCGATTTTCTGTTCCCCACGCTGGGCGGTAATAATAAACACGCCACTGGGAATCCGCCCAATGGCCTGACCAATGGCCTCTTTGTTCATCAGTTGTTCGCTCATGGGAAAATCTCCACCTCAAAACATCTTTAGCCTATACTTTAGCTGAAATTCCGGTGAAATAAAACGCTCTGGCTTGAACTATAATTGACCTTCAACATTTCATTCTCAACGGCAACATCTCAACTGATACAACTGAATCATTTTTTGGACCTGAGGAAGCGCTCGCCATGAAAACCCAACTGGACCCGACAGAACTGGCCCTGAAAGCCCCCGTGACCAAAGCCAATATCAATACCCACGTGTTTGTGTGTACGGGAACCTCCTGTAGCAAGAACAACAGTGAGGCCACCCTGGCCAAATTCTGGGAAGTGCTGGCGGAAAAAGGGTTACTTTACGGGAAACGGGGTTCCATGGAAGGCACGGTCATCGTCACCACCTGCGGATCGGTGGGCTTGTGCGCCATTGGCCCTGCCGTGCTGATTTATCCGGCTGGGGTGTGGTATTACAACGTGGAACCGGATGACGTGGAAGAGATTGTGGAGCATCACATTATCGGCGGCCACCACGTGGAACGCCTGTTGGCCATGCATTTTTAAGACGAACTCTGCCCCTACCGTGCCCTTTGTCATTCCCCAGGAAGCGGGAATCCAGGCAAAAACGGCCACTATGACCTTTTTATGGTTGATGTAAGTTTTTCATACTCTGAATTCAAAAAGCCTGAAGTCTCACTTCAGGCTTTTTTTAGCTTTTGATAGAGGCTGATTAACCTAGCGCTTGGTGGGCGGCTTTTTCAAGCTACGCTTGGCGGGCCTGCCACCCCGACGACGGTTTTTGGCCGCTTCCGACTGGGCCACAGCCACGGCGGTGCCCCCGGCGCTTTCATCCCCGTCAAACTCATCGTCGCCGTCCTCAAAGTCATCGACCTCATCCGTGTCGTCCAACAAGGAAGGGCGCATGGCCTCCTCGTCACCGCCGTCCGTCTCATCCAGCAGTTCGGAGTCCATCGGTAAAACGGGCAACTCTTCGATGATGTCAGCCACTTCAGCGCTAATTTCGCTGGGACGCTTGATGGCACGCCCCCGACGCGGCTTTTCAACCACTTCAACGGCCAGCTCGGCCTCTTCATCGTCCACAGCGTCAATCAAGGCGTCTACAGGCTCCGGCGCCTCTGTGCCTTCATCGGTGCCTTCTTCCGGCTCCACCTGACTTTCGGCCAAGTCGGAGACAATCTCGTCTCGCAAGGAGCGACCACGGCGGTTTCTGCCCTGGGCTGCCCCTGCCTTCAGGCGCTCATCGCTAGCCTCTTCAACCTCATCCACCGATTCTTCAGCGGCGTCATCGCCACTGTCATCGGTGCCCTCCTCGTCAAAATCAGCCGATTCTTCCAGATCCCGCCGTTGCAGGAAGGGCATATGGGCGGAATTCTCGATGGAATGCACCAGGGTCACGATATCGTTGGCCTTGGGGTTAATGCGGGTCAGTACGCTGTTGATGCCGTTGGGCATAAAGGACAACTTGGCCACCGCGGACAAACGCACCCCGGCCAGCTTGTTCAGCTTTTCCGTGAAATGCTCCAGCCAGCTTTCCTGCTCCACCTGCGGATTTTTCTTGTTGGCCAGATTGTTCAGCAGCACCGTGCCCGGTGTAATGGTGGATTGCGGGCCTTGCGACTCACCCTTCTTCTGAATGGCCACTTCCGCCAGATTGCCCAGGGCCACCCGGGCCTTGTCCTTTTTATTGCTGAGCGAGGCCGCCGGCTTGGGCAACTGCTGCAAGCGGTTGGGCTGACGGGTGGGCAATTTGCTGCGCCCTTGCTGATGACGGCCACCTCGGCCATCTCCTTCGCCGCCGTGCATCCAGCTGAATTCTTCCAGCGCGTGGCCAGTCCCCCCGCAGGAGTGGCAACGGCGAGTGAAAATCTCGCTTAAGGATTGCCCCTGACGGTGGCGGGTCATTTCCACCAGTCCCAAATCAGAAAGCTGGCCGATTTGCGGCTTGGATTTATCCGGGGCCAGTTCGTTCTCAAAGCTCTGCAGCACGGTCAACTGATTGGCCCGGGACTCCATATCGATAAAGTCCACGATGATCATCCCGCCGATGTTGCGCAGGCGCAGCTGACGGGCGATCTCCTTGCAGGCTTCCAGGTTGGTGAGCTTGATGGTTTCCGCCTGCGATTGCAGGCTGGTAAACTTGCCGGAGTTGACATCCACCACGGTCAAGGCCTCGGTGGGTTGAATGTACAGGTAACCGCCACTGGGCAGGGGAACCTTGGTGTTCAGGGCCAGCTTGATTTCCTTGTCCACGCCGGTGCCCACCAAAATGGGCTGATTGCCCTGATAGTGGGTCACTTTAACGCCCTTGTCCATGTTCCAGTTTTGCAAAAGCTGTTGGGCCCGCTGCTGACCGAAAGCGGTGTCCACCACAATCTCGGTAACGTCCTCGGTCACCGCTTCCCGGATGACCCGGTACAGCAAATCCTGATCCCGGTACAACAAAGTGGGCGGGCTGGCCGTGTCGGCCATGGAGACAATGTTCTGCCAGCGCTCCAGCAGGGTTTCAAAGTCCTCGGTGATGTCGGATTCCTTCTGGTTAGAGGCTTCCGTGCGAATGATCACCCCCACGCCCGGCGGCTTGATTAAGCTGACCACGGACTTCAAGCGGGAACGCTCGGCGGTTTCCACAATCTTACGGCTGATGCTGATGCCCTTGGATTCCGGCATCATAACCAGAAAACGGCCCGGCAGGCTGATGTTGGTGCTGACCCGGGGGCCCTTGTGCCCGGTGGGCTCTTTCATAATCTGCACCACCAGTTGCTGCTTGGGCTCCAGGCGATTTTTCAAATCCCCTTTGCCCGGTACGTCGCTGGAGTGCAAAAAGCCCATCTTGTCGCCGCCCACGTTTACAAAGGCCGCGTCAATACTGGGCAAAATGTTTTCCACCGTGGCCAGATACACATCCCCCAGCAGCATGTCGCCCCGGTGGATGATAAATTCCACGGCCCGATCGTCCTCCATTAAGGCGGCGATGTTGTCGTTCTCCGAAATGATAATCTTGCGTTTTGCCATCACTGAAATCCTTAAAATTTAAAAAACTTTTAATAGGTCTAGAAACTTTTATGAAAAATTTTGGATCTGCTTTCTGATTACTTGCCGGATTACCCGCTGCAAACCGTGGACAGCGCCGCTGGCTTGGGTTTGCTCTTGGTGTCCAGGACAATACAGCTTCGGGTCAATGACCACTGTACGTTCGGATTGATTAAATCCAGCACCCAGGAGGGTTTGACAGAACCGGGCCCAGCCTCTAGAGTCGGCTGCAAAGACAGAACATCGCTCTCTTCGATGTTCTGGCCACTTTGCGGCCGTGTGGATGGGCTAATTGAGTCATCATTTCCCGTTTCTACCCCGTTCGTCTGGTCGGCGTTCTCCGGCTGGGATGTTCCCGATTGGATTGGACGCGTGCCTTCGGGCTTTAGCCTGCGAAGGGTGAAGGAAACATCGCCGTTTCCGTCGACCTCAAGCGCTTCAAGGTATGGTACTAAATCTAAAACTTTTTTAGTGGTGCGTTTGCGATGTCCTGACTTTTGGCTCACCTCAACTTCGACTGGCAACGTTGATTGTGATTTCAGAAACGCAATGCGCTCACTCATATTAACCTGTGATTGCGGATCGGTGCAAGTCGTACCGGTGGAGTAACTTGCCCGATACTGCAGGGCTTCAATCCCCATATCGATGCTGGGCACTGAAAGCGGGAGCATGACTTCCTCAGTAATCTGGCTTTGCGGTGGTAAAAAGGCGTTCAGCCTTTCCCGAACGCCCGTGACCGGCGTCACCAGCTCAATATCAAGATACTCGGCCTCGGCCTGGGTGAATAACGGCAAGGCCGGGGAAAATCCGATTTTGGGGCGTGGGTTAAAGCCCTTACTGTAAGCCACCGGCAGTTTGCTACGGGCGATGGCCCGATACACCATACGCAACCAGTCCAGGTGCGAGATAAAGCGCAAATCGCCGAGTTTTTGAAGGGTTACACGCACCTTGCACACCGGATCTTTGCTGTTATTGGGCACTTCCGGCTCTCCCATGGCCTGATCCACGGAATTCTGGATGCGCTTCACGTTCTTGAACGTGGGCGTTTCAATGAACTTGGGCCAGGTGCTGTACGCCCCGCACACCCCGCACACGCTACAAGTCTCAAAGCAGGGGGTGGTACTGCTGGCCTGAGTGGCCTTCTTGTACTCTTCCTGCAACCAGGACTTGGTCAAGCCCACATCAATGGCGTCCCAGGGCAGGGCTTCATCCAGATCGCAGCAGCGATCCCGGGTGTAGGCCTCGTAATGAATGCCCTTTTCCGCTAGCGCTTCAAACCAGCGATCAAAGTTCCGCAAATCATCCCAGGCATCGAGATAGGCGCCCTTGCGATAGGCCGCCTCAATCACGTCGGCCAGTTCCGTTCCGGCCCGGGAAATGACCGCTTCCAGCTTGCTGATTTCCGGATCGGTAAAGTTCAACTTCACGCCCCTGAACGGCTTGAACTTCTCTTTCAGGTATTCAATCTTGTGATACAACTGCTCCATGGTGTCCTGCGGAAACCACTGAAAGGGCGTGTGCGGCTTGGGCACGAAGTTGGAGAGGGTCACGTTGATGTCCAGAAAATGTTTCATAGACAACCCCGGTTCCCGCTTGATGTCCAGGCAAGCCTGCTGCATCCGGCGGATCAAATCCACAATGCCATCCAGATCGTCGTGCGTTTCGGTCGGCAGGCCAATCATAAAGTACAGCTTGACCTTGTTCCACCCGGCCCGGTAAGCGGTGGTCACCGCGTTCATAATCTCGGCATCGCTCAGGTTCTTGTTAATCACGTCCCGCAGGCGGGCCGTCCCCGCTTCCGGGGCGAAAGTCAGGGTGCTTTTGCGAATGCTTTGCACCGCTTCGGCCACGTCCAGGCTGAAACGATCCGCCCGTTGACTGGGCAGGGACAGGGACACGTTCTCCTCGGCCAAGGCTTCCGCCACTTCCAGAATGAGCGGCTTGAAGTAGGAGTAATCGGCAATGGACAGTGACAGCAGCGAACACTCTTCATAGCCGGTCTTTTGAATTTCCTTCAGGGCCGATTGCTTGATGTTCTCAATGCTTTGCTCCCGCACGGGCAGATTGATGAAGCAGGGCTGGCAGAACCGGCACATACGATCGCACCCCCGGCGGGCCTCCACGGTAATGCGGTCATGCACCGCCCCAATCAGGGGAATCAGAGGGGCCACATCCACCGGGTTTTCGGCGATGTCCACAATCCGCTTGTAGGCTTTTTCGGTCACCCCCGGAATGTAAAGCCCTTCCAGTTGCCCCAGACGTTTCAAAAGTTCGGCTTTGGGCAGGCGCTCCTTCTTCCCTTGTCGAATGGTGGCCAGAGCCTCCAGCAGGACTTCCTCCCCATCGCCAATGATGAAGGCATCGAAAAACGGGGCCAGCGGCATGGGGTTGGCGCTGCCCGGCCCCCCGGCAATCAGCAGGGGGTAGTCCGCATTTGCATTGTGCCGGTCGGCACTGCGGAAAGGAATCTGGGCGGTTTCCAGAAGTCCGAAAATGGTGGTGTAGTTCAGCTCATATTGCAGGGAAAAAGCCAGGACATCAAAGTGCTTCAGGGGCACAAAGCTCTCCACGCCATACAGCGGCAGCTGATGGGTCAGAATTTGTTCCTTGAAGTCCGGGGCCGGCGCATACACCCGATCGCACATGTAATCCGGCTGCTGATTCACCAGCGAATAAAGCATTTTTAAGGCGTAGTTGGAAAAGCCAATCTCGTAGAGATCGGGGAAGGCCACGGCCATCCGCACCGCCGCCCGGTCAAAGGACTTGTGGTACGTCCCTTGTTCCAGACCCAGATAGCGGGCCGGCTTGAAAACATGAGGGAGAATTTCTTCCTCAAGAAAGCGTTTATTGATGGCCCGATCAGACGGCTGATTGCCGGACCTGTCAATCGACTCTGGCGTTTGACAAGACTGGGGAGCGTGCTGGGTTGAACTTGCCTTCGATGGCCTGGAGAAAAGACTCATTGAGCGAGCCGATCATTTCAAAAATCTGAGTAACTGGGGACTCGGATACCGCAAAGGGCACGCAGCAGGTCGCTGACAATAAAGGTATCCGCTCCTTCAAAACAGAATAAAGTATAGCCCAAATCCCAAAACTTTGAAAGAATAACGCGCAGCCGGTGCAGCGCAGCCACCCGATATCCCCCCGGCCATCCTTTTGTCCCCGTGCCGGGTTCAGGTGGGGTTGCCGTAGGCGTTTTGGGCCATTTTTTCGGTCAGTTTACCAATGCGGGATTTGGCCGTGTCCACCCAATTCCCCTGCGGGGCCAGGTTGATGTAGGCGTAGTAATGGTCGGCGGCCTGCGCGTACTGCCGGGTTTTCTCGTACAATTGGCCCAACCGGTAATGGGCTTCGGCGTTCTTGATGTTCTGGGTGAGGGCCCGCTCCAGCTTATCGATGGACACTGGCCAGTTCTGCCGATTGCTAAGGTCCAGCGCCTCAGCCATTAACTCCCGGGATTTCATCTGGGCTTCCTTGGCCTTGTAAGTTCCCATCTGGGCCGAGGCGTTGCCCGGTTGGCTGATCAGCACCTTTCGGAAGCACTCCTGGGCCAGCTCCGGCATGCCCATATTCAGGAACAACTCACCGAAAACCATGTCATTGCGGTTGCCCTCTCCCACCCGGCGGGCTTCCCGAAAAGCGGTTTCAGCCTGACTGAACTGGTACCGGGCCAGCCACAGTCGTCCCTGCTCAAACGATTGATAGGGCTGCTGGCTGGGCTGACGCAGAGCCACGTCCACCATGCCCGGCTCCTTGCCCGCAATGGGGGATTTGGCCCCGCCCATGTCCCGATCCAGCTTGGCGTTGAGCATGCGGGCCTCAAAATTGTTGGGTTGATAATTCAGGGCCTGCGCCACGTAGCGCTTGGCTTCCCCCTGACTGATCAAGTCGGAATCCCGCAGTTTCAGCCGGGCCAGCTCCGTTTTGGCCACAGAGATACCGGTTTCCGCCCGCTGCGTGTCGCTTGGATGGTTCTTGATCCAGTCCCGATACTGGGCAATGGCCACGTCGGGCTGCTGATTTTTAATGGAGAGGCGGGCGATGCGCTGGGTCATCTCCCAATCGCCCGGATAGGATTCCTGTAGCCGTTTCCAGTGGAACAGGGCCTGGGTGATGTCTCCCTTGTCCTCCAGGTATTTGGCCAGTTGTTCACGGGCCGGGTACAGTTCCGGCTTCAGATGCAGGGCGGTTTGATAATGCTCGACCGCGGCAGCCCCGTTGCCCTGTTTTTCATAGATTCGCCCCATCTGGTAGTGGGCGGGGGCGTGGTTGGGGTTCAGCCAGATGGTGGTTTGCAGCTGATCCAGGGCCTCGTCCTCACGGTTCAAGGCGGCGTATGCGGTGCCTAAAAAGTAATGGGCCGTGTCTCCCGCCGAATTGAGCTGAATGGATCGCCGAAGGTAGGGAACGGCCTCATCGTAGCGCTCCTTCCGCACCAGCCACTCACCCTGACCGGCAAGGGTTCTGTAATCCCGGGGGCCAAACCACAGGGCTTTCTGCAGCCACTCCCCGGCCTCACTCATGCGGCCCTCTTCCATCAGGACCCGCGCCAGATTGACCTGGGCTTCCACGTAGCCGGGCTGGTAACGCAAGGCGGTTATAAAAGCCTGCCGGGCCTCGGCCCGCAACCGCTCCTGCTCATTCCGCACGTTCTGGTTGGAAGAGGTGGTTTTGTAAAAGGCCACTTTCCCCAACCCGTTCCAGGCTGGCGCCGATCGGGGATTTTGATCCAGAATCTCGTTATATAGACTTTCGGCGGCCTTCAGCTTGTACTGGGCCGCATAGCGATCAGCCCGCTGAATTACGGGGCTGTGTGGATAATAGGGGCGTGTGTAGTAATTGGGCAGCGGAAGTTCCAGGTCATCCTGGGTGTAGGAGGCCCCTCCCCGCAGGGTCGTGCGCTGGGCGGCGGCCTCGGGACTGAAGGTCAGGCCCAGTATAAACAGCAGCAGGCAGGCACTGGTCAGCCCCCACCAGAGAGGACGATTCTTGTGGCTTCCTGTCTCGTGTCCGGCAATAGGCATATAATGGAACCCGTTCGATTGGAATTAACGCGCATTCATTGATTTCATCTTGCGTGATTTCCCTATCGGCCACTTCCCCCAAATTCTTGAGATCAGATTTGCCTGAGATTAGATTTGCCTGAGATCAAATTTAAAAGGCTGCGGCATCGGGTTTGCCTGCGCCCGGTCGCATGGCAAGCCACTCCCCGCGTTCCGCGCCTGCCTCAGGTCTCGGATTCCGCACCCAGATTTTCCAGTTTTTCAGGTTTTCCAGTTTTTAGATTTTATTGTTACGATTTATTACTTTCCAGCTTGGCTACTCAGTCAAGGCTTTTCTACCCTAATTTCCTTGTAGCTTACACAAATAAATGATTACAGGAATTCAGGAATAATTGAGGCCCGGCAGAGCGCTGCTTTAGGCCGCATTTGATAAATGCCGGTCACGTGAAAAGCGCACGGTTTGCTAAGATGGATTACAGAAATTAAGATGGATCACAGGAAATCAGCTGGGTACTGCAAATTCAGATTGAAACTGGAATTACCAATTTCATAAGAAGAGTGAGGGTTGTGGCCGGGATGAATTTTTTGAGCAAGGTTCTCAATTTTTCGGCGGAACGGTATTTAAAAACAGCCGGGGACTTGTTTATTTACGAGGGCGATTACGAGTCGGCCCTGGGCATGGTTGAAAAAACGCTGGAACTGGAGCCTCACGACATGCGGGCGCTGGTGTTGCGGGGCGATATTTTGTACTGCCTCAACCGGGATCAGGAAGCCCTGGAGACCTTTAATCTGGCGCTGTCCATTAACCCGGACAGTGTGGAAGCCCTGATTTCACAGGCCGGTGTGCTGGATGCCCTGGGAAAGTACCGGGAAGCCCTCAGTTGCTGCGTGCGGGCTTTTGAACAGATACGTCCCCACCAGTATTTCCTGCTGCCCAGCCTCTATGACCAGAATATCGTGCTGCTGCTTCGCCTCAAGAAATACCGACAAGCCCAGCTGCTGCTGCGCAGTGGGGAGCATCGCCTTCCCCGGGAAGAGCATGAGTACCTGTTGAGTTGCTATAGCCATATCCTGGCCCGTCTGTCGGAACAACGCCAAAAGGCACGGACCAAAGCCCGGCAGTTGAAGATGGCCTTACTTCCCCTGGCACAGCCGCTGGATTGATTTTTTAACACCTTTTTCCACTGGACACACCTTGTACCGCTAGAGTCACCCTCTGGTGGTTTTTTTTATGTATCTGCCCAGACTATGCACGTCATAAGGAAGATATAGAGTTTCTATGAAAATTGTTAAAGTTTATAAATGGGTCGGCAATCCCCGGATGTTTTTTGTTTTTATTAAATCAAGAGAGGCTTACATCACTTCCAAAAATCTCAAATGATGCAGCAACCCCATCTGGCACTCCTTTCCACATAGAACTTTGGTTGATTCGGAACAGCGACGCTTCGTGTTCTCCATCAATCAGATTTCAACCCAGCCTATGTCCAACCCTGTAGCAGCAATGTTACAGGTTTTTATTTTGTGGAAGTTTTTCAGGGCTCCACCTGCTGCATGGCCAAACGCAGGGTGGCCGTCATCTTGATAGGGGCCTTGCTGCTGGCAAGGAGGGCGCTGCTGCTGGAGCCGCTGGTGCCTGAGGCCGCGTTTGCCTCGTTCTCCAGAGTCACCTGTAGCACTTCCATCAATTCTTTCTGTTGGGTCATGGCTTGCAGGAATTTCTGGATGGTATCGTATGTGCCCCGAACGGCCAGCTCATATCCAAAAGTGCTGAGTGTTGGGGGCGGCGGCGGGGGAGGTTCCTTGCTTTCGCCATTGGTACCGGAAGCATCCGCGCTGGCCTCCGGGGGCGGGGTCTCCTTGCTCGCCCCCTGGGACGGGTCGCCCTGCTGACCTTCACCGGTTGCCGCCTCCGCCGTTCCGGCAAAGGGGGCCACTTCCACCGGGGAGAGGCTGATAAACACGTTGCCGGTTTCTGAGGCCAGTTCCACGGCCTGATCCAGCATTTGTTTAATCGCCTGCTCTCGGGTATCCACGGTAAAGGTTTTCACTTTAATGTCGGAGGGAATATCGGTATTTTGCTCCAAAATCCTGATCTGGGCAGCCAAAGAGGTTTTTTGGGCTTCCAGACTGGTGATTTCATCCTTTAAAGTCGTCAATTCGGTATTGCTGGCATTGTAGGCATCGTACTGAGGCAAGCCCACCGCCACCACCAGGGCAACCCCGGCGGCAATCATGGCAACCCCCACCAACGTTTTCTCAGATTGTTTCAAGGCCATTTTGTCTCAAGCTCCGGACATCTTGGGTTTGGCCTCCGGGGAGGAAGCCGGGGCGGGCTGTGCTGGGGGTAGCATGGACTTGTCCAGGTTGACCCCGCCGCTGATTTTAAAGTCATACACCAGATTGGGCCCCATGGTGCCTTCCATGATAGAGTCAATCAAGACGGCCTTGGTGTAGGGGGCCGCGTCAAAACTTTTGGCAAACTGGATGACCGCTTTGTGATTCAGGGCCTTCCCCTTCAGGGTCAAGCCGTCTTTGACCTCCAGAGACTGAATCCAAATCTGGGCGGGCGTTTTTCGCTTCAAATCCTCGGCCAGGGCCACGTACACAAAGTTGCGGACCTTGGCCGTTTTCAGGATGTCAATCAGGGTCTGATCCAGTTCCGCCTTGCGCTTTAATTCCGCCTGACGACTGGACAGCCCGGAGACTTCCACCTTCAAGCCATCTGCTTTGGATTGCACCCCGGGCACCTGACTGGAAACGCTGACGGCCAGCAACCACAGGGCCGCGCTGATCAAGCCACCCAACACCAGTGAGGCCAGCCCTGCCGGAATCAACCAGCCCGGGCTGCCGCCGTTCGAGTCGGAGGCCACGGCGGCCATTTTAGGGTTTCCAGGGGTTGGACCATTCAGCGATTTGGTCCCTGCCAGAATATTCAAATCAAACGGAAAGGGAACCACAGAACTCATGGCCGCCCCAACCCCTGCCAGCGAGACCGGCTGGGTCATGTTAATGGCGGTGCCCAGAGGGGCGCTGCGCACCGGGCATTCCAGATGTCCGGCAAGGGCCTCGCACAGTTGGGCCGGGATATTCTGGGTCATCCACAACACGGGTTGAAGGGTCTTGGTGGTCCGACGGATTTCTTCCAGCAAGTCCTCCACCAGCATGGGATCGCTGGCCCCACTGGCAAAGTGGCGGGTATCCATGGCCAATTCCCGGAACTCCAGCAACTGATCGCACTGCCACAGGGAAAAACGGACGTGGGTCGGGTCGGCCAGAATCATGCCCCAATGGGCATCGGTTCCCACCTGCTGAACCAGACTGTCCAGAACCCCGGTACCGGCCATGCCCCGAAGTACATTCAGCGGCTCCAGCCCCACACTGTGAATTTTGACCCGGGCCTCGCGGAAGCACTGCTGATAGGTAGCCAGTACATCGCTGCGAATGGCGCCCAGCATCAACTGTTGCATATTGGAAGGCAACTGGGGGTTGTTCACTATAAAAAAGTCAACCACGGCCTCGGTACTGTCAAAGGCCTTGTAGCGTTCGGCCTCACAGGACAAGGAGAGATACAGCCCGGCGGCATCCAGTGTTTTGGGCATTTCAACCAGACGCAACAAGGTGGCGGGCACGGATAAATGCACTTCAGAGACCTTGGGGCGGGCGCTCCTGAAAAGCTGCCTGAGCGCTTCTTTTAAAGCAGCGCTGTCCACCACCCGATCCAGATCCGGGTCAATCACCCCATCCGCCAGGGGCACGACGACGGACTGCTCAATCGACAAACTTTTTGGGGAAAAGACAACCAGTTCAGCAGCTTGATGGGTGATAGACAAAGCCGCATAAACCGGTTTCTTCTTACTGGGGCTCACCGTCATGAATTCGCTGCCACACTCCAACACTCTTTCCAGATTAGATCAATATAGCATAGGTTGCTGGGTGTGGGTTGAGGACGGGGGCGAATGAGGATTTATTTCCTCTATCGGGTATAGAAACTGCCACTTGAAAGCCAGATACAAAGACCGTGTTTGCAATAGACCCGGTTACCGTTCACTCAAAAAGCCGATGACTCCGTAGGCGGCGCTTTTTTGCAGATGCTTGGGAGCGCTTTTGAGCAGTTTGAAGCATTCGGCGATTAACGGGTCATCAGCGTCCGGGTGGGCCCGATTGGCAATGAACATGTAATCAGGGCGCTCGTTGAAAAACCACTCCATGGGTTTTTTATACAACTTGGACAGCATATAAAGTTCCAGCGCGTCCAGTTTGCGACTGCCCGATTCAAAAGAGGACACCGCCGAGGTGGGAATTTGCAGGTAACGGGCCACCACTTCCTGTTTGAGCTTGGCCTCCTGTCGGGCCTGCTTGAGACGGAAACAGAATTGATTGCGATCGTTTATCATAGAGTGTGAGGAGCCTCCTGGCTTTTCCACTTGATCAGGATTATCGGCCCCCTTCGGGAAAACTTTAATTTTCCGCCTGAAAGCTGAACAGATGAGCGATTTGCCCCCCACCACCCTCACCAAAACGGTCCTGCGCAAACAGGCGATGCGCCTGAGAGAACAGTTGCCCATGGCCAGTATTAGCCAACGCATCTGCCAGCGGATTCTGCATTTTGAAGGATTTGGTTCGGCCACACGGATTTTTTTTTACCACCCCATGACTCACGAACTGGATTTGCGCCCCTTGGTCCACCAGTGCCCAGAAAAAACGTGGTTCCTGCCCGTGGTTCAACCGGAACAGACCATTCACTTTGTGGCCTGCCCCAGTCTGGATCAACTGAGGCCCGGGGCTTACGGGATTCTGGAGCCCCTGGCGCAGGAAGATGCCACTGGCTGTGTGCGCCCCCACGATATGCGCCCCGATGATTGCCTGATTTTGCCGGGCTTGCTGTTCGATCGCCAGGGGTATCGGGTGGGGTACGGGAAAGGCTATTTCGATCGGTTTGTGGCAGCAATGAATCAGGCCGGACAACACTGTGTGCTGCTGGGGGCCGTCCCCGCGGATTTACTGCGAGAATGTTTGCCCCGGGATCCCTGGGATCAACCGGCCCGGTGGATCATCACCGAGCGGGAGACCTTTGCCACGGGCCCACAACCGGCAGAGCCCGACAGCGGCGGGTAAATGCCTGCCGCTTACATATTTTCTGTTGACCGGCTGAGTTGCTTTGGGTATAAATAAAGTCCGTCAGCAGACGGGCGCTTAGCTCAGTTGGTAGAGCGTCTCGTTTACACCGAGAGGGTCGGCGGTTCGAGTCCGTCAGCGCCCACCATATTTTTTAAGAAAGCTCTAACCTGGTTGGGGCTTTTTTGGTTTCACAAATGGGCGCGGTTCATAATGCGTCGTTCCGCTTCAATGGAAGCCTGCATTTTCATCAGATCCAGTTGGCTCCATTGCAGGAAGGGGTTCTTGTGCTTGGGGTCATCACTGCTCAGGACTTCTTCCTGATGTTGAAAGCAGTCCATGTAGACTTGTTTCTGGGCTTCCTGCTTTTCCCCCTGAATGCCTCGGGCCAGCAACACAAAACCATCCCGTTTGACCCGGTACATTTCCTGTAAAACGCCATCCGGGTCGGTGTAACTGACCTTGGAGAAATTCTCCTCTTTAAACGCTTTGCTGCACCAGAGCTGCTCGATGTCTCGTAATAATTGTTCATGATCCAGCTTGAACACCCAGGCCATATTGTGCGTATTGGTCACCACTTCGCCATCAATAATCCGTACTTCGGGATGGATGGACCGGGTTGTGTATGCCATAGAGCGAACTCCTTCTTACCATTAAAGCCGGGTGAGTGGGGCGCAGTTCCCAACACCTGGCTGCTGCCTGCCTTCTCAACAAGGGTTCATTCACCTACCTTGAAGGGATGATTTGTATATCGCTCACTCCTCCAAAAACTTTAATTTCAACCCCCTGTGCCCGTCAGGCCGGGATTTGAGGACGGACCAATGTTAAGAAGGGATTCAAGGCGCGTTTTTTCCCCTGCCTGCCATCGGCCATTCAAGTTCCCGGAAATCCGGTCGATAACAGTGCCATGTTCAACGTCCGTCTTCACAATTTGCCACCGGTGTCTTACTTGGGACTGCTGCTGCTGGGCCTGGCTCTGGGCAACCCGGCGGCCCGGGCCGGAGAATATGGCAAGGAATATAAAGACATCTACCTTACGGAAAACCGGGTGTGCAAAGCCTGCCGCTGGGAAGCGGTGGACAACCAAAGCATTCGCCTGACCAACCGGAACGGGGATCGGATTGTGGTGCATCCCGGGGAGGTCTTGGGCATGGATCGTCATCCGGTCTGGCGCAAAATGATTTACAAGAGCCTGGTGGGCGTGGGTTTACCCGGAAAAATTATTGTACCCGGCGCGTTTGAGGATGGTCGGGACTTTGCCTGCAAATACTGCGACCCCTGAGCAGGATCGGTCGTTCTCTCCCTGATGACCCGTTCAAGCCTTGTCCAGTTGCCGCCGGGCCAGCGCAAAGACGTGATCAAACATGGGTTCTGTCAATCGACCGGTGAAGGTGTTTTGCTGACTGGGGTGGTAGGACCCAATCAGGGTCAGGCCATTGCTTAACTCATAGACCAGACCGTGGCCAAAGGCTGGTTTGGCTTCCCGTTTTTGGGCGTTCGCTTTTATTACTTTCCCTGTTGGGGCCTGTGCTTGGGGACCGAACAGGGTCGGTTCCTTTAAAATGGCATCCCAGGCCACTTTCCCCAGTGCAATAATGACTTTGACATTGCTCAGCAGGGCCAGTTCGGTAGAAAGATAAGGACGACACCGGGCCATTTCCGCGGGCAGCAGCTTGTTGTCGGGCGGGGCGCAGTGGGCCACCGCCGTGATGTAGCAATCCTTGAGGTGTAGCCCGTCAGACAGGTTAATGGATTCCGGCTGGTTGGCGAAACCCGCTTTGTGCAAGGCCCGATACAACCAGTCCCCACTGCGATCGCCGGTGAACATGCGCCCGGTGCGATTCCCCCCATGGGCGG
Organism: Vampirovibrio chlorellavorus; assembly: GCF_003149375.1. Classification (NCBI taxonomy): domain Bacteria; kingdom Bacillati; phylum Candidatus Melainabacteria; class Vampirovibriophyceae; order Vampirovibrionales; family Vampirovibrionaceae; genus Vampirovibrio; species Vampirovibrio chlorellavorus. Next base: position 66,977 of record NZ_QFWH01000007.1, on the reverse strand, counting down.
CTGGGGCCAGGCCCACCAGCAGCAAGCGGGCATTCGGATCGCCCAGACTGGGCACAGGGCGTCCCCAGTAGAGCTGATCGGCATAGCGCTTGACCTTGCTTTCCGCCACCAGCTCCCGCCAGGCCACCAGCCGGGGGCACTGGTGACAGCGGGTCACCTCCGACATCAGCGTTGCGATATCCGTATGGGGCAGTATACCCGGGGCTTGCCCAGAAGCCAGTTCAGAAGATTCTTCAGAAAATTGCGGTGTGCGTGGCATCATTCATACCGAAGCGTGTCAACAGGACTCAAAACAAAACACCAGTGGTTACTATACTGAAAATCCGGACTGAACACACGAGCCCGGTAAAAGCAGAGCGGACAGGCCCAAAACCTGTCCGCCCAAGAGTGCCTGAAGGAAGGCGCGACTAGCGTTTGTCCAGGTATTGCTTGACGTAGTGGTACCCAGCCCCGCCGCCTGCGCCAATGGCTGCGCCTTTCACCTTGCTTTTACCGGTTACGTAACTGGCCCCTGTCCCAATGACAGCACCCTGAGCAGCGTTGCGTAACAAGGGCTTGTCTCGCAGAAATCTGGACTGGGTCATCAGGCCAGTACCCACGCCCACGGCGGCCCCGGTCACCGCACCTTTCCCGACGGAACTGCGATCAGACAGGGCGCCCACGGCGGCCCCGGCGGCGGCGCCTACCACGCCCTGTTTGACCACCGGTTTTTTCCATAGGTCCTCAGCCAGAGCGCTGGTCGTCATGGTGCTTGCCAGCAGCCCGCCCAGAATGGTCAAGGCGGTAACCGTTTTTTTGGGGGTGTATAAAGCAATCCATTTCATTGGAAATCCCTCCTTCTCTAAAATTGCATCTTTCTTCAAAATTGCATCAACAAAACTTGCATCAACGCATCCACGATGAAATATTTTTCTACACAAAACAGGACGATAAAAACGGCCTACGGTTCCGCTTGCTTCTATTTTAATCGCAGGATTGCCCACGGTAAATCAGCATGGCTGGTTGTTTAACGGACTCATTCCCCAAACCAAGGCCCCCAAAATCAATGCTACAGAAGAACAAGCTTCTTTATAACCACTCATCCCGGCATACGTACTGTGGTAAAATCAGCCTGTAGTAGTGATCGAGTGAAACTTTTTAGTTTTTTGAACGTACTGGTTGAACGTATAAGTTAAGCGTACCAGGTCAGCGCATCCACAGAGACGCGCACTCCAGCCCACCCCTGGTATTGAGAGTGACCCATCTACAGACCTTCGACCCAACCTTTTAAAAAGGGATGCGGAAACAGTTTGCAGATCAGGTCAGTGACAGAACGCGGTACTGATTTGGCAAAACAGTGGCAAAGGGCAAGCATCCCCATTCACAACCCCTGCAAAGCGGGATATCCGGGAGAACCACTTTCGCCTCGTTCGTAAGACCAATCCTTTTCAGACCAGCGGCTGGTATTACAGAATCCGTTACTGTTTGTTGTTATTGAATGATCGAGGAGATTTTCCCCATGAAAACGCAAACCAGAATTTTAACCCTGGCCCTGACCCTGCAAATGGCGGCCATGCCCCTTTCGGCCATGGCGGCTTTTTTCGCCGATAGCCAGTCCCACTGGGCTCAAAACGCCATTCAAAGCCTGTCCAATCAGGGGATTTTAACCGGCTACCCAGACGGCACTTTCCGCCCGGAAGGTCTCATCACCCGTGCCGAGTTCTCGGCCATGATGGTCAAGGCGCTGAGCCTGACCCTGAACGCCTCCGGCAGTCAGACCTTCAACGACGTGCCCCCCGGCCACTGGGCTTACCCCTCCATTGAGACGGTCCGGGCCACCGGGTTGGTCAGTGGCTACCCCAATGGCCAGTTTATGCCCGCCAAAAGCATCAGCCGGGCCGAATCGATGGCTATTTTAAGCAACGCCGCCCGCATTCCCATGCCCAGCGACGCGGCCATTAACCAGACCCTGAGCGCTTACCGGGATTCCGCCAGTATTCCGACCTGGGCGCGTCCCGGTGTGGCTGCGGCCATTATGTCCGGTATTTACGCCAACGATCCCGCCGCTGGCAACCAGATTGAACCCCTGGCCCCCACCACCCGGGCCGAGGTAGCGGCCATGGTGGAAAACCTGCGGGCGCGTCTGAACCTGGCCGGTGGACAAGGCGGCACCATGATGGGCAGCACCACCGGCATGACCACTCAGGGGGGCAATACCTTGCTGCAAGGTCGTGTGGCCACTGTTCCCGCCAACACCAAATTCACGGGCACCCTGAACACCGGCTTGCTCAGTTCCGAACTGAACAAAGTGGGCGATGAAATTCGGCTGAATGTGGATCAACCCCTGCTCAGCTCCGACAATCAGGTCATTATCCCCAGTGGTAGCCAGATTGTCGGTAAGGTCAACCAGGTGGAGTCTGCCGGTCGTACTGGCAAGCCGGGCACCCTGGATATCGCCTTCAATGAGATCGTGACCCCGGATGGACAACGCTACGTCATTCAGGGCTCTGTGGCCACGGAAGACGGAACGCTGCGGGGTGATACCACCAAGGGCCGCATTCTGAAATCCGTAGGAACCACCGCGCTGGGTGCCGGTTTGGGCGCCGCCCTGGGAACAGCCATGGGCCCCCTTTCCGGTGGAAAAGTGGGTAAAGGGGCCATCTACGGTACCGCCGTCGGTGCGGGTGCCGGGGCCATCGCCGCCGCAGCCAAGAAAGGAAAGGAAGTTTCCATTGGTTCCGGCGACAAGCTGGAAATCAAGCTGGATCAACCGATTACCGTGCAGATCAATCAGCCCCAGTAATTCTGGACAAAAGCAAAAACGGGTCAGCCAGCGCTGGCCCGTTTTTTTATGCTGTCTCATTTTTTTAGGATGATTCAGTCCGTTATTCTCGCAGAACAATTCCCGCAGAACCGGGAAGCCAGTACCAAATGGCCCTGACGAAATTTTCTCTGACCGCTAACGCAACGCTCAGAATACGGCCTTTCTTGACAGCTTGAAGCGTGAAGCAATCAGCTTGTAAAAAGTTTTAAAAAGCGCTTCAGGGGGTGATTCATCCGGTATTTCAAAATGGAATTTTCCTGGGAGGTTTCAGCCAGACGAACACTCAGCGTTTTGATCATCGATTGTACGATGGGTGGGGTCTGGGCCAGATAAGCCTCCATTTTCTCCCGGGGGATCACCTCCAGGGTGACAGCCGACTGGGCGACCACGGTGGCCGTGCGGAAACCGGTATCATCAAACAGGTACATTTCCCCGAACACATCACCCGATTTCAAAACGGTGATGGGGATGCGGTTAATGCCGCCGGTTTCCTTGCAGATGAGTACCTGACCTTGCTGGATGAGAAAGGTCTGGGCCCCGCAGGTTCCTTCGGCAATAATGACTTCTCCGGGAGCAAACTGTTTAATGGTCATCTCAGCGTTTACCTTGCCCTACTCAACATCAGCGGACGTGGCCGATCTTGAAAAACTCATCTGCATTCATTGTAACGGCTGTCCGGAATTTTGTGTCAGTTGGGAATCGTTCCGAACAAGCCAAAGCCCTTTTCCATTGGATGAAAAAGGGCTGGAGGCCTGTGTGTGTCGTGTGGGGAGTTACCCGTGCAGGCTCAGGTTTTGCTGCCGGATCACCCGGGTCAGTTCAGGCACAATGGTTAGGGCATCGCCCACGATGCCAAAGTCCGCCGTCTTGAAAATGGGTGCGTTTTCATCCCGGTTGATGGCAATAATCAGTTGACTGGTGTTCATGCCAACCAGATGCTGAATGGCCCCCGAAATGCCCAGGGCAAAGTACACTTTGGGACTGACCGTTTTGCCGGTTTGCCCCACCTGCTCGGAGTGCGGACGCCAGCCAGCGTCCACCACGGCCCGGGAAGCGCCCACTGCCGCCCCCAAGGCTTCAGCCAGCGCTTCCACCACCTGAAAATTACTGGATTCTTTCAGGCCCCGTCCCCCGGAAACGATAATTTCCGCCTCTTCCAGTTTTTTAGCCCCTTTGGCTTCCGACTGCTCAACAGCAATCAGTTTGACCCGCTCCGGTACGCCGCTCAGGTCGGGCGTGACGTTCTCCACTTCGGGCTGAACGGTTTCATTCGGCACCGGCTTGGGGAACGCCTTTTTCTTCACCGTGATCAGTTGCGGAAAGGCCTTGGCCGTCACACTGGACAATAAGCCCTCCGCGTAGCAAGCCCGGGTGACTTCCACCTTGCCCTGCGCGTTCAAATCCAGATCGCTGGCCTGGGTAATCAGGCTGCCGCCGGAACGAACGGCCACCCGGGGCATATAATCCGCCACCCCGGAGGACGCGCCAGCCAGAACCACATTGGGTTTTCGCTCAGCAATCAGGCTGGATAAAGCCGCTGTGTAAGCGTCCACATTGTACTCGCTCAAACGCTCATGATTGAGGCAAATGACCCGGTTGGCGCCCAACTGCCCCAAGGCTTGCTGGGCACTTTGACAACTCTGGCCACCGCAAATCAAAATCCCGGTGACCGGCTGACCCAACTTGTCGCCCAGACGTCGAGCCGGGGTCAAAAGCTCCTGACTGGCCTCGGTCAACTGGCCATCGGCGGTCAATTCGGCAATGACCCAAACGCCCTGGAATTCACTCATTTCACTATCCTCTGTCTCACTGAAATACAGGCTTAAAACGGTTCCTGAACGGAAGAAGATCGAGACTTACAGCACCTTGGCCTCTTTCAGGTAATCCAGCAACTGGTTGACGGCCACAGCCGGATCGCTGCCGTCCACCACTTTTCCGCCCGCTTTGGCCGGACGCTGCCATGTTTTAAGCACCTGGGTGGCGGCTCCGGAAGCCCCTGCCAGGGCTGGCGCCAGCCCCAAATCCGCCAGTGTTTTAATGGGGATGTCGGTTTTGTTGGCCTTCATGACCCCTTTAATGTTGGAGCTGCGCAACTCGTAATCGCACTTCATCATGCAGGCCACGGCAGGCAGTTGCAGGCTCACCGTCTCGGTGCCCCGTTCAGTTTCCCGCAGCACAGTCAAAGTGGCCCCTTCCAGTTTTGCATCCTTGCCACTGGTGACGCTGGGAAGATTCAGCAATTCCGCCACCATGGGGCCTACCTGTCCGGCGGCGTCATCCAGGGCCAACTGCCCAAACACCAGTATCCGGGCATCCGGCACAAAGGCCTGAACCCCCTGGGCCAGGGCCCGGGCTGTGGAAAGACTATCCCCCTCGTTCAGCGCTTCATCGGATAACAGGAAAGCGGCGTCCGCACCGGCGGCAATGGCTTTTTTAATAATTTCTTTGGCGTTGGCACTGCCCAGGGTCAGCACGGTGACGGTGGCCTCGGCCCCGGCCTGTTCTTTCAGGCGCAATGCGGTTTCCAGAGCGTATTCATCGAAAGGGTTCATCATCATGGGAACCCCGTCCAGCACCGGCTTGCCATCACTGAACCTTAACTTGGTGTTGTCCAGAACCTGTTTGATAAAAACCACGATTTTCATGGCGACCCTCTTCCTAACTCAGTCTCGACGCTCAATGAAGCCTCTCGAAAACGGCCCCTTGCCCATCCGATTGGATATACCCTTCACTTTATTGGAAAACGGGGGATTCCGCAAGCGCTTCCCCCGGTCCCGGGGCATACGGGCCTAAAGTAATTTGAACCCGAGGCACAGGACCTCAACCGGCGCACAAAAATTGCTTGTCCATTGTTAATACTAAACACCCCAAAAGCCCCTAAGGCGATACCCAAAGCCAGGCACAGGCATTCATATGAGTATTCGGCAAGCCAGTTTCCATTTTCATTCCGATTCGGGTCAACCCGCGAATCTTACCCCAAGAACCCAGCGGGCCTTGCGGGGTGTGTCCGCAGCGACACCCACCAAAACCGATGCCTTTCAGGGAAAACCCGGCAAAATGTCCGCTTCCGTGCAATTCGCCGGCGCGGTTCGTCCCGGAAAAATTCGGGCCTTCTTTCAAAATCTGGGCCAGGTGTTTGTTTACGGCCTAAAGCGAACCGGGGCCTTTTTCAACTATCTGGGCAGCCAGGTTAAAACGGCACTCTTTCTGTTTTTGGGCGTGTTCGCCTTTTTGCCGCTTAAAAACAGCACCCGCCAATGGGTCGAGCGTCTGGCCGTCTTTCCGCCGGTCAAGGTCAAGGATTTACCGTTCAAACACGCTGACAGCCTGCAACAGAAAATTAAGGATCAGAGCTTTAACCTGTACGAAACGGTTCGTGGCAAGTTAACCGGAATCAAGAACACACTGGGGATTGATGCCAGCACCGATCACATTCGCCTGCGGGCCTGGCACATTCCGGCCAAAGCGGGTAAACCCACGGTGTTGTTTCATCAGCAGCGGGCCAGCAATATCAGCTATCTGGGGCCCATTATGAAAACCCTGGAAGAGCAGGGTTACGGCGTTTTCGTTTACGATTACCCCGGTTATGGCAAAAGTGCCGGACGGGCCAGTGAAGCGGCCATGTACAAGGCCGGGCTGGCCGCCGCCAAAAAGCTGGAAAGCCTTCAGGTGCCGGTGGGGCAGCAGGTGCATATGGGGTACTCATTGGGGGCGCCGGTGGCCTCCCGGGTGGCTTACTGGCTCCAGCAGCAGGGTCAGGGCCCCAAAGCTATCGTGTTAGTGAACGGATTCCCCTCTCTCAAAAAAGTCGTTCAGCACAATCTGGACAAACGCTTCTTCATGCTGAAATCGCTGATTGGGCCAAAGTCTGTGGAGCGGGTGCAAACCCGGCTCAATAGCGAAGACTATCTAACCCGGATAAGCAATGTCCCCACCCTGTTTATTCACGGAGAAAAGGACGGCTCGGCGCCCGTATCGCTGGTGCGGAAACTGAGTGCGGCAATGCCCGGTCACAGCCGCTTCAACCAGATAAGGGTTCTGCCCGGCGTAAAGCATAAACTCAAGGAATCCGACTACAAACAAGTGGGGGAGCAGTTCTTTCAGTTCATGAAAGCAAAAGGACTGGAAGCCCCCACCCCCTGACCGTCAAAACCAACCGACACCCGGTAAGGGAATCGATTGGCTTTGAGGGTTTTCAATCAGTTTAAGGGTTTTCAGTGCAGCCTGCCGATTAAGGGGCGGGCACGGCTTTGGGCAATTTCATCTGTGTGCTTTTGCTGGTTTCCATAACCACTTCCTGAATGTGCTTCAGGGAGTCGGTGAGCAGCTTGTGCGCCTCTTTCGCTTTCCCCTGCTCCAGCAGGGTCTGCGCGCCCAGCACATCCTGCTTGGTTCGAGATACCGGCAGGTTGGCTTCCGCGTAGATTAACTGGCTCTCCACATCCACCAGATGCTCGGTAGCGTGGGCCTTGTTCTTTTCCTGAAGGCTTTGCTTGGCCATGTTTAAGTGCTGCCTGGCCTTGGGAACGGGGGTGACCGTCTCAAACATCATAATGTCCTGCTCCAGCGGAACCAGATCCTTGTCCGTGCTGATCTGCCCGGCCTCAAGCTGTTTGCGGGTGGATTCCACCCGGTTGATGGCGTTGCCGGTGGGCTCCGTTTGCTGAATGTGATCCAGCAAGGTCTGGGCCTCGCTCAGTTGATGCTTGGCTTCGGGTAGCTGGTTATGTTCAATGGAGTTTTGGGCGGCTTCAATTTTATTCACCGCGTCATTGGCCCACTGGGAAACCTGCGGGCTCTGCTCCTTTTTCGCGGCTGGTTTCATAACCGGGCTGATCTCTTTCTGAACAGTCTCCTGCACCTTTTTCATTTCGGTTTCAACGGTCTTTATCACCGGTTTAACCATTTCTCCAGCCTTGGCGGCGGGATTTGCCGGTGCCTTGACCGGAGGACTCGCGGCCATGGCATCCGGGTTTGAGGGCACGCCAAGACACACGCATGTCCCGAGTAGCAAATAGGTTACTTTTCCCAGTGCGTTTTGCCAGTATCCAGACCAGTTCATTGGTATCATTATTGACTCCCCTCCTTCGGTTGTGAACACATCCGATGCTTCCGACTACCCCGAGAGCAACACCATGCCAGTGCCTCTCTTATTGTTTCTCTCTCTCTTTGTAGTTGCCTGATTTTATTTTTTTCTCTCTAGCGACTTCTATGCCCCAAAATTCGCCCCGAAATTTATGAGTCACTGTCCGGCACTGGGCCAGTCCGCTCATCCATAAGTCCGGGTCTACCCGATGGCGACAGTTGTGTTGAATTTTAACACTTCTGTTCACTTCGTAAAGGCTAATTTATGGCATTACCCGGTTGGGCAGGTGGGCCTTGTTGCGGAATTTCCTGAGGTTTGGCTGGTTTGGGACGATACTTCTTGATAAATCTAAATATAATGATATTATGATATTTAGATAAGGAGCCAAGACCATGGATCTGGAAAAAATCGAAAAAGCGAGCCGCTGCCTGAAGGCCTTGTCCAACCCTATCCGTCTGGCCATTTTGTGTGTGCTGAAAGACGGCGAGCAGAGCGTGCAGGCCCTGGAAGCAGCCGTGGGAACCTCGCAATCCAATATGTCCACCCATTTGGCGACCCTAAAAGACAAGGACATTCTGGTGGCCCGCCGGGAAGGAACCCAGGTGTTTTACAGAGTGAAAGATGAACGTTTATTGGAGCTGCTGTTCCTGCTGCAACGTATTTACTGCCCCGAACTCCCCGTTTAACCCGTCCCCCATCAAAATAGAGGACCTGACAATGAACGCCATGCAACGCCTGAAGGCGGATCAAATTTCTGCGAAAGAAAACGGATTCAAAAACGAATTCATTATCGACGTGCGGAGTCCGGATGAATTTGCCCAGGAGCATATTCCCGGCTCCGTCAATATTCCCCTGCCCCTCCTGTCGGCTTCCGTGGACCAGTTAAAGTCCCTGCCAGAACTTATTCTGAGCTGCCGCAGCGGTAACCGGGCCAATCAGGCCTATCAGCAACTACAGGCCATGGGGTTTCATAATGTTCGGCTTTTGGAGGACGGCTTGCAAGGGTGGAAAGCCGCCCGGCGAGAAACCGTTTCCTTCAAAAAAGGCTACAGCATCATGCAACAGGTGCAGATCATTGTGGGCATCATGGTGCTGACAGGCACCCTGTACAAGCCCCTGTGGTTTCTGGCCCTGATGGCCGGGGCGGGCATGCTGATGGCCGGACTGACCAACACCTGCCTGATGGCTGTTCTCCTGGCCAAACTGCCCTGGAATCGAATCGGAAGGGATTCAAAGTCTCCTACGAATTGCAGTTTGCCATAGTGTCTGCATTCCCCCCCAAATTAGCCTTTGAATTCAGGAGTTCTCACCATGTTGCAGAAAAAAATCGAGCGTGGAATCTTGCCAAAACCCAGCATCAGCCCCTACATTCCCCTGCACTATCAGCACTTTGCGGTGGATGTCTTTTTCGAGGAACCGGCGGAAATCTATCCCCTGTGGAGCGGGGAAGGCAACCTGTCTTACTTCATTCTCAACCCGCAAAGCAACGAGGTGGTCCTGATCGACCCGGATCTGGAAATTCTGGGCTCCTACCTGCTCACGCTGGATCAGCACAAGCTGCGCCTGACTGCGGTCATCGACACCCACACCCATGCCGAACACGCCACCGCCGCCCCCACCCTGAGCCAGTTGTTGCAAGTGCCCTACCTGATGCACCAGCAAGCACCCTCTCAATTTGTCACTGAACGGGTAAAAGACGGTGACCAGCGCACCCTGGGCGGGATGGCCTTCCAGTTTTTGCACACCCCCGGCCACACCGTGGATATGACCACCATTCGCCTGGGTAAGCGGTTGTTCACCGGCGATAGCCTGTTCAATAAAAGTTGCGGGCGGGCCGACTTACCGGGCGGTGACGCGGGACAGCAGTTCCAGTCCATTCATCAACTGGCCCAGTTCCCGGCGGATTTCACCATTCACCCCGGGCACGATTACAACAACCACCTGAGCAGTCCGCTTTCTGCCGTCAGTCAACACAATCACCGCCTCCAGATTTCATCTCAAGCTGAATTTGTGGCCTTCATGAACGCGCACTACGCGCAGGAGGAAAAACCCGATCAGCTCGAATACTACGTGGCCTTTAACGCCCAATGATGTGGATTCTGACCCTGTTCTGGGGGCTGTTGATTGGCCTGATTCTCGGATTGCTGGGCGGTGGCGGGGCGTTGGTCAGTATCCCCATTCTGCTGTACGCCTTCCACTTCCCCTTCCGGGAGGCCGTGGGAGCCAGCCTGCTGCTGGTCGTTCTGGGCGCGTTGCCCAGCCTGCTTTTGTACTGGCGCCAAAAAGAAGTGGACTTGCCAGCCGCCCTGTGGATGGGGCTGGGTGGCAGTGTGGGCGCCTTTCTCGGAAGCCAGTTCGCATCCTCCATCCCGCAGGCCTTTTTGATGCAATTACTCATCGGCTTGATTCTGCTGTCTGTGTGGCGCTTGTACTGCCCCGCCCCGATCCGTGTAAGCAGCAACCGCCCGGTGAACGCCCCGGGTCAGATCCTGAAGTTACTGATGGCCGGTTTGGCCATTGGGGTGTTGACCGGACTGGTGGGGGTGGGCGGCGGCTTCCTGATAGTCCCGGCCCTGATCCTGTTTCACAGGTCAGAACCACGGCGAGCCATTGCCACGTCCCTGCTCATTATCTGCCTTAACGCCGCCTCCGGTACGCTGGGCTATTGGACGAGCCTGCCCTGGGGCAACCCCATTTTTTATGGCCTGATGTTTAGCACCGTGATTGGCAGTCTACAGGGTTTTGCCCTGAGTCGAAAAGTGGGATCGCACCGGTTGAAACAAGGCTTTGGCCTGCTGCTGTTGCTGATTGCCATCCTGTTGCTGGTTAAACCGCCCGTTGCCTGATGCGGTCAACCGTTCAGGCCGCAAGCCGTAAAGCCAAATAAAATTCTGAAAAATACACAGCAATCAAAATAGATTGCTAAAAATAGCCATTTGTTCTAAATAATATTCTATGGATGTTATTGATCAGCACATTCTTCGCCAGCTTATGCTGGACGGTCGCCTGAGTAACAACCGGCTGGCCAAAGCCATCGGCCTGTCCGAATCGGCCACACTGGAACGGGTGCGACGGTTGGAGGGAAGCGGCATGATCAGCGGGTACGCCGCCCTGGTGGAACCCGCTCAGGTGGGTCGTCCTCTGGAGTTGTTTATGACTTTCACCCTCAAGAACCAGAATCCCGCGGAAATTGAGCGCTTTGAAGCCATTGTGCGGGATCTGGACGAGGTGCTGAGTTGCGCTCAAACCCTGGGTCAGGCGGATTTTCTGGCCCATGTGGCGGTGGCCGATATTCAGGCCCTCTCCCAATTTATCAACCAAAAACTGTTGCCCTTGGGGTGCATCGATCGCATGGAATCCATGACCGTTTTAAAGATGTTGAAGCGGGCCCATCCGCCGCTGCCCGCCATCCACACCACGACATAGGCGGGTTCCGTTTTTGTAGAACATCGTATAAAGTGAAGGAGGGAAAGCACATGACTGTATTAGCAACCGGGACTGAGGGCAAAGCGATGACTTATTCTGTTCAGGATCTGAACCAAATGGATTATGAGCGCTTTACCAAGCTGGTGGAGCGAGAATTTTTGCAGCACCCCATCGTGGTCAGCAACCGCTTTACCCAATGGTTTGCCTCCGGCGATGTGACCATTCCCCAACTGCGGCACTTTGCCATTCAGTTTTCCGTGTTTTCCAACCTGTTTTTAATCGCCCAGCTCAAAAAAATGCTAAACGCCGACTCGCTGGAATCCATGCACCAAGCCAAAGAGATTCTGGCCAATGAGCTGGGGGTGATTTTCAACCATAAGGGCAAGGCCGCTCCAGCACAATCGGGCGATAACACCGATCAGGAAGGCGACCCGGAATTCGTCAGCACTGAAGGCACCATTGAAGGGGGCACCTTCCGCTTTGGGGCGGCGCATTTTGAATGGCTCCTGAAATTCGGCAAGCCACTGGGTCTGGGCTTCGATGATTTGGGCAAGCGCCGTCACGGCACGGCCTCTACCCTGTTTTTCTGTGATGAACTGTCCCGCCTGTATGGCAGCGAAGACGCCAGCATTGCCGCCGGGGCCAGTTTTGCCATTGAAAACTGGGCCGCCGCCGGGTTCTGGCAGGAACTGGAAGACGGGTTGCTGAAAATTCGCAAAACCCAGGTGCCGGATTTATCGTTGGCCTTTTTTGCCTGGCACAACCGGCTGGAAGCCCAACACGCCGCCCACACCCAGGAGGAACTGAAAGAGATCTTTGAGGATCCCCGCTTTGATCGGGCCAAATTTTTAGCAGGCGGCAAGGAAATGCTGGAAGGCCTGGCCGCCTTCTGGAATGGGCTAGAAGCGGATCGCCTGAACGGCGTGGTGGCTTAACCCAACAAATACTCATAAACGACTGCGGACTCTCTGGCTGGGCACAAGCCCCAAAGGGGAGTCCGTTGTTTTGCTTACCAGCTGAACCAGCTCGGATCAAAGCCCGTATCAGGCCCGGTAGTTCCTGCACAACCACCTTGAATACTACCAGCTCTCATCTTATTTCGGGTGGTCAAAAAGCCATCGGCGTACAGTGCAAAATAGATGGACTTTCCTTGCCCATTGAAGGTATTCACCACATAATCCCCATTGAATGTGCCATCGGGATCATAGAGAAAATCCAGGTAATTCAGGCTGGTGGTTCCCCCAAGCCGACAATTATTCAATAATAACAACACGCCCCCACCATGCAAGTCCATACATGGGTAAAAACTATTACAGGTGTACCACCACGAGTACCGAGGAGTATTATCCACGGTACTGCCAGAGGTCGTATCGTAGGATATGTAGTTCATGTAAGGGGTCAAATCGGTTGCCCGTGTGTTGGCGTTCACCAAGCCATTGATTTTGTGAATATAGAAAGCCTCGGAGATCATGGCCGCCACGGATTTGGCCCTGGCGTTGTTTTGCCCGTTTTGCTGGGCGCTCAACACCTTGGGAATGGTGAACGTGGCAATTTCCGCCAAAATGAGCAGGGAAATCAATAATTCCGACAAACTGAAACCAGCACGGATACCTTTGGGATCACGAATTCGCATCTCAGTCCTCTCAAATCGGTCTGGAAATTTATCTGATATCTTTATCGACCATTGGGTCTAATACTTTAATGTGAGGATTGCATCAATTATAAACGTTCAGGGTAAGCATATCTTCTATAACGTGGGAGGTATCCTCAATTCAGTTCCGGGCAGTTGGCATTCACGATAACGAGCCAAAATGGACCGATGCTCCCCCAGAATCAAAGCCCGGTACAGGTCATCCACAGTACCAGCAATGGCGTCACACAATTCCCGCATCAGGGCTTGCCCCTGCCCTCCATCCAGACGTAGAAACTGCTCAAAGTGATGGGGCGGAATACAGGCTTGCAGGCTAATGGGCTGGTTACCCCGCCCTTCCTCTAAACAAGCCGCAATGATGGAATCCTGTTCAAAGACGTTAATGCCAATGCCCGTAATCAGGGCCTGACACTGATTCTGGCTGATCAGGCTTTCCACCAGAATACCGCCCAGTTTTTGCCCATTCACGCACAAATCGTTAATGGGTTTCAGTTGAAGCTCCAACCCCGTCAGATCCCGAACGCTTTCAGCGCAGGCCACCCCGGCGGCGAGAGTAAACAGGGGGGTAATGGGCACCAGTGCGGGGGGCACCTCCACCCACCCGGCAAAAGGATGCACCACGGAAAAATATAACCCCGCCCCGGCAGGCGAATGCCAGGTGCGCCCCTGAGTGCCTCGACCGGCGGTTTGCTGATGGGCCCGAATGATGGCTGGCCCGCTCAGGGCTTCCGCCTGTAGCAGGCGCCTGGCCTCCTCGTTGGTGGAGTCCAGTTCAGGAGCCTCTATATAGTGAAAGCGCGTCTGTGGGAACATTCGGAGGGGATTGCTTGCGTTTGCGTTATAAGGGACTGGCCGGTGGGTAGGTCACTTGCCCCAGATACTCCAGATTGCCGATATCGGCCACCAAATCATCCGTATTTTTCAGGACCTGCCGAATTAACGCCGATGCCTCGGCCAGTCTGGCTTCATCCACCCCGGTCTGAATGCCTTGTTTGTGCAGAAAATGCACCAGAGCATCAGTGGAGAGATTGCCGGAAGCCCCCGGGGCGTAAGGGCAACCACCCAGCCCCCCGGCGGAGGAATCGAAGATGGAAATACCCAAATCCAGAGAGGCCATCACATTTTCAAGGGCCAGCCCGTTGGTATCGTGGAAGTGCATGGCCAGTTGCTCTAAGGGTAAAAACCGAAGCAGGTGGCTCAGGGTGTTTTGCACATCATCGGGCACGGCCTGCCCGATGGTATCCCCGATGGACAGCTCCTGCACGCCCATGGCCAGCAAGCGCTGACAGACCTCTAGCACCGGCTCTTTCTCAACTTTGCCCTCAAAGGGGCAGTAAAAGGCGGTGGAAATATAGCCCCGCACGAACAGACCTTCCCGGTTGGCCCGCTCCACCACGGGGGCGAAGACGGCCAGGGATTCCTCAATGCTCATATTGATGTTGTTTTTGGTAAAGCTGTTGGAGGCCGCCGTGAACACGGCAATCTCCCGAATTCCCGATTCCAGAGCCCGTTCCAGCCCTTTAATATTGGGCACCAACGCCGAATAATGCACCCCGTCCCGAGGGGGTAGACTGCGCACCAACTCCAGGGCATCGGCCAGTTGGGGCACCGCCTTGGGGCTGACAAAGGAGGTCACCTCAATGAATTTCAATCCGGCATTGGCCAGTTTTTCAATAAACTGCCGCTTGGTGGCCGTATCGATCAGGGCCTTCTCGTTCTGAAGGCCATCCCGAGGGCCCACTTCCACGATTTTGACTGTTTTGGCTTTGCCTGCGTTGTCGGGGTTCACTGCGTTGATCGGATTTCCCATGGCGGCTGTTCTCCCTGGCTGGTGTGCCTATATTGTAAATCGTCCCTACGGCAATACAAGCCAAATCGCCTTTGCTCAAACTCAAGCGGGCTCTTCCGGCGGGGTGAGGGTCACCTGCATCAGCAGGGCACCCATGTCCACCAACTGCCCGGCCTCACAACGCACTGTCTTCACCATGCCCGCCGCTGGCAGTGTTAAGGTCATTTCCATCTTCATGGATTCCATAATAATCAGCGGCTGGTTAGCGGCCACGTTGTCTCCCGGCTGGGCCAGAATTTTAAGCACCGTACCCGGCATGGGCGCTTTAATATCCCCGTCGGCCACCAGCGAGGACTTGGCCCCCGTGGCTCGGGCGTGGGCGTTGTGCCGCTCCAGCGTATAGACCTGCCCTTGCAGCCAAATGCTCAGGCGTTCCACAGGGCCATCCGTTTGCTGGGTCATAAAAAAGGGCAGAATGTTCCCGTTCAGGTTCAGCCAACCTTCTCCCGAACCGCTCAGGACCACGGTGCCGGTTTGGGTTTGCCCCTCTCCCTGAATCGCCCCCTGTATCAAACGCTGAATGGAAAAAGTATTTCCCTGAAGCTGACACTCCAACACCTCTGGCGGCTGGCCCGGTACGGACAGTTTTACTTTTGGCATGACAAAGCCCTCCAGGCGCCCCCTTGCTGCCAAGGGGTAAATAGGGCCTGCCCACTCTCATCGGATTTCGCCGCATTCGAGTGAGAGCCGTTTTGCAACAGGCTGGCGCTGAGCGTGCCCAAAGCCCAAACCGCCTCCGATGGTTCTGGGGTGCGGACGGTAATGCCATGTTCGTCCAGAAAATGGGTGTGCAACTGCCCAGCCACAAAGGCCGGGTGATCCACGATGGCCTTTAGATATTCCACGTTGTTGGGCACCCCCAGCACCACAAAGCGAGACAGGGCCCAGCTCATTTTTTGCAGGGCCGCTGAGCGATCCGGCCCCCACACGATTAACTTGGCCAGCATGGGATCATAATGCACGGTCACTTCCGAACCCTCCCGTACCCCGCTATCCAGGCGGATAAAGGGCCCGCTGGGGGGGCGGTAAAAAGCCAGTTTTCCGATGCCGGGCATAAAATTGCGGGCCGGATCTTCAGCGTAAATGCGGCATTCCAGCGCATGGCCGGTCTGGCGGAGATCGGCCTGCTGAAAGGGTAACGGCAAGCCTGCCGCCACCTGAATTTGCAAACGCACTAAATCCAGTTGGGTGATCATCTCGGTGACCGGATGTTCCACCTGCAAGCGGGTATTCACCTCCAAAAAGTAAAACTCCCCGCTTTCAGAGACGATAAATTCCACCGTCCCGGCGTTGGTGTAGCCCATGGCCTGCGCCGCTTTCACCGCGGCAGAGCCCATCCGCTCCCGCAAATCGGCGTTTAGGGCAGGGGAGGGGCTTTCCTCGATGATCTTCTGGTGGCGGCGCTGAATGGAGCATTCCCGCTCGAACAAATGCACCCCATTCCCCTGGCTATCGCCGAAGATCTGGAACTCCACGTGGCGGGGCTTGGTAATGTACTTCTCCAGAAAGACCCGGGCATCGCCAAAGGCGCTTTGGGCTTCTCGGGCGGCTGCCGCAAAGGCACCCTCCAACTCCTGCGGCGAATGCACCAGACGCATGCCTTTTCCTCCACCCCCGGCGGCGGCTTTTACCAACAGGGGATAGCCAATGCGCTCAGCCTCTTTTTCAATCTGGGAAAAGTCGGTTTCCAAATTCCCGGCCCAACCGGGCACCACGGGCACGCCGGCCTGTTGCATCAGCGTTTTGGCGATGATTTTATCGCCCATATCCCGAATGACCTGCGGACTGGGCCCGATAAAGGTGATGCCAGCGGCTTGGCAGGCTTCGGCAAAATTGGCGTTTTCCGATAAAAACCCGTACCCCGGATGCACGGCATCCACGCCCATGGCTTTGGCCAGTTGCACGATTTTTTCGCCCTGCAGATACGTGTCCGCGGGCTTCTCGCCGGGCAGGTGGATTACCGCGTCAGCCTGTCGCACATGCTCGGCCTGTAAATCCGCGTCGGAGGCCAAGGCCACGGCCTGAATACCCATTTCCTGAACGGTTTTCATGACCCGCACGGCGATTTCTCCCCGGTTGGCCACCAGTATTTTATTAAATAAGCGCTGCTGCACCGTGCCCTCGCTCTGCATTGTTCATTGAAACGATTCCATCAATTGACCTTCTCCCCGACCTGCACCCAGGTCGGGCTGCGTTTTTCCAGAAAGGCCTGCATGCCCTCCTGCCCTTCGGCGGAAATGCGACGCTCTGCAATCAGCTTGGTGGTAATGTCCACGGCCCGTTCCCAGTCAAACCGGCACACCTGCTCGATCAGGATCTTGCTGTGGGCCAGGGCCTCCGGCCCGTTGGCGCACAGGGCGGCAAGCACCGTTTCAAGCTGGTTGTCCAGGGCGGCTTCATCGGGCAGCGCTTCAGAAAGCAGGCCGATGCGATGGGCTTCGGTGGCGCTAAATTTCTCGGCGGTTAAAAAGTAGCGACGGGCATGCGCTTCCCCGATTTTTTTCAGCACAAAGGGAGAAATCACGGCGGGCAGTAAGCCCAGCTTCACTTCGCTCAGGCAAAAACTGGCCGATGCCGTGGCGAAGGCCATATCGCAGGCGGCCACCAAACCCACTCCGCCGCCAAAGGCCGCCCCATGCACCCGGGCGATGACCGGCTTGGGGCACTGCTGAATGGCCCGGAACATGGCGGCCAGTGCATGGGCGTCCTCCACGTTCTGCTCAAAGCTGTAGTCCACCATTTGCCGCATCCAGTTGAGATCGGCCCCGGCACAGAAGGACTTGCCTTCGCCTCGCAGTACAATGGCCCGCACCGGAGAATTTTTACCAAAACCGGTAAATGCGTCTCGCAATTCGGCGATCATGGGGGCGTTAAAGGCATTGTGCAGCTCGGGCCGCCCCAGGGTCACGGTGGCAATGGCCCCGCTTGCTTTTTCTTCTACCGCAATCCGGATAAAATCTCCCACGCCTGTGTCCCTCTCATCTCCCTCTGACGGGTCTCGTCTGCACTAGCGTACCAGCAAGCGACAAACCTGTACAATGCCTGAAGCGCCTAAAAGCGGAATACCCCTTGTTTCCGATCGGGGAAGGGAGCGTTTAAAGATGCCGCTATGCCCAGCCCCAAAACCATACGGGTGTCCACGGGGTCAATAATACCATCATCCCAGAGGCGGGCCGTGCTGTAGTAGGCGCTGCTTTCCCGGGCGTATTTTTCCAGGGTGGGGGCCTTGAAGGCCTCCTCTTCCTCCGGGCTCATGGCCGGTTTGCCCTGGGCGGCCAACTGATCTTTCTTGACCGTGAGCAGCACATTGGCCGCTTGTTCCCCCCCCATGACCGAAATGCGGGCATTGGGCCACATCCACACTTGCCTTGCCCCAAAGGCCCGTCCGCACATGCCGTAGTTCCCGGCCCCGTAAGATCCCCCGATGATCACGGTGAACTTGGGCACCGAGGCGTTCGACACCGCCATGACCATTTTGGCCCCATCCCGGGCGATGCCGCCCGCTTCGTACTGACGGCCCACCATAAAGCCGGTGATGTTTTGCAAAAAGACCAGAGGAACGCCCCGCTGATTACACAATTCCACAAAGTGAGCGGCCTTCAGGGCGCTTTCCGAGAACAGCACCCCGTTGTTGGCGATGATGCCCACCGGGTATCCCAGAATGCGGGCAAAGCCACACAC
This sequence comes from Vampirovibrio chlorellavorus, assembly GCF_003149375.1. Taxonomy (NCBI): domain Bacteria; kingdom Bacillati; phylum Candidatus Melainabacteria; class Vampirovibriophyceae; order Vampirovibrionales; family Vampirovibrionaceae; genus Vampirovibrio; species Vampirovibrio chlorellavorus. Next base: position 48,481 of record NZ_QFWH01000007.1, on the reverse strand, counting down.
CAAAGTGGTGCCGTACAGGGCCTTGAACTCGTGGAAGCGACTGCCATCCACCAGCCGGGCAATGATTTCCCGTACATCGTAGGGTTTGCGAATGTCCTTGTTGATGATGCCGTACAATTCCGCAGGGTCGTACAAGGGATCTTCCGGTGGGTCCTGATTCAGGCGGGCCTGAGGCCTGCGGTTTAAATTCTGCAGAATGTTGCGGGTAATGCCGATGGCGTCCTCATCATTCAGGGCGTAGTGATCGGTCACCCCCGAGGTGCGGCAATGCACGTCGGCCCCGCCCAAATCCTCGGCGGAGACCTCTTCGCCGGTGGCCGCCTTCACCAAGGGAGGCCCGCCCAGAAAAATGGTGCCTTGCCCTTTGACGATAACGCTTTCATCACACATGGCGGGGATATAGGCCCCACCCGCCGTGCAAGAGCCCATGACCACGGCGATTTGAGGAAGCCCCTGCGCCGACATTTGGGCCTGATTGTAGAAAATGCGCCCAAAGTGGTCTTTATCCGGGAAGACCTCATCCTGCATGGGCAAAAAGGCCCCGCCGGAATCCACCAGATAAATGCAGGGCAGCCCGTTTTGCTGGGCGATTTCCTGGGCCCGCAAGTGCTTTTTGACCGTCATGGGAAAGTAAGTGCCCCCTTTGACAGTGGCGTCATTGGCCACAATCAGGCATTCCTGCCCATGAACCCGGCCAATGCCAGTGACCAGACCAGCACCCGGGGCAGCGTTGTCGTAGAGGTCGTAAGCGGCCAGGGCGCTAAATTCCAGAAAGGGAGTATCGGCGTCCAGCAGGGCCTCAATGCGATCTCGCACGAACCACTTGCCCCGCTGGGTGTGTTTTTCAATCAGGGCTTGCCCGCCGCCCAGCCGGGCCGCCAGAATGCGCTCCCGCAAGCGTTCAACCTGCTCCCGCATGGCCGCCGCGTTCTCCTGATACAACACGGACGTGGTGTTTATGGCTGAGCTTATAACATCCATAGCAAGGACTACCCTCGATTGCCTCAACTTAAACCTGTGTAGTCACCGAAAAATCAGTGTTGACAAAGAAATCAGATTTTCTGAAGGCCAGAACAAGCCGAATATTCCCTCGATCGCCCAACACAGCTCTCTTTATCTTAACCTCTTTGTAACAAAAAGATGACTTCCAGACAAATTGTAACGCATTGTAAAGTTCGATTTTTTTTCATGAAAACGGAAATCCGTTTAAGGGTCACCGCTTCCCCACACCTCATGTGTTTGTGGTGCAATTGCCCAGCTTTGCCACTTTAATTATGGAGGGCTGGAGGCTATAATAAAAATGTCGGTATACATTTTGAACTATAGTGGCAAGACAAGCTATACAGACACATTCCCAAACCCCTCCCGATGCCCTTGGCAGGCCACTTGCCGGACTCGGAAATGACCCAAACTCCCACCTTAAGGAAGTCCTACAACTCATGTATTACGATGGTCACGTCCACATTGAAGAAGAAGACCAATGTTACTCCTGCGAGTACTTTCTCAAAGGGGTCATGTGCCCGCTGCTGGAAGCATTGGCCGTGGGGGTGGCACATTTGGACGGTGATGTTCAGGTGAAGAACTGTGGCTTTTACGTTGAATTTAAACGGCACTTGCAAGTCGTGGACAAGCCGGACACGCTTGACACTCCGCCCGCCAACGACAAGTCCCGACGGTTCAAGTCCACCTGACCCCAGAGTCATCCTGTTGGCGTAAACGTCCGCTGTATGGCCTGTTCCGATTAATTAGGGAACCCCATTGGTGGACGTTTGCCTTTTGAATTCAAAAGAATGGGACCCGCTTGCCCGGCAACACGAGCAGGGGCAATGACTTTTAATCGGTCTTTCCGGTGAAGTGGTACAGGTTGCTGAACACCCGATGCACATCGGCCTCGCCCTTGCTCATCACCTCTTTGTTCAGGCACTTGTAATACTCACCCACGGTAATGCCCGGGTCCAGCTGCTCCAGCAGGCCCAGCCCCTCTTCGTGAACCCCGCTCCCCCGATCCATTAACAACACGGCACCCATGCGGAATAGCGGAATATTGAAAAAGGCGTCCACGCACTCCGGGTCGAAATGCGTGCCGGCGTCCCGTTTCATAATGGTCAGCACCTTGTCGAAGGCCATGCGATTGCGGTAGTGCCTGCGGGAGGTGATGGCGTCAAAGACATCGGAAATAGCCAAAATGCGCCCTGACAGTAAAATTTCCTGTCCCTTTAGCCCCCGATGATAGCCGGTGCCGTCCATTTTCTCGTGGTGAGAAGCGGCGATCTCGGGCACCAGTTGCAGATGGCGTTCAAAGTGGACGTTTTTCAGGATTTCATGGGTGTAGTAGACATGCTTTTGAATATGACGATACTCTCGCTCGGTCAGACGGCCATCTTTTTTGAGAATATCCTCCTGAATGCCAATTTTGCCGATGTCATGCAACAGGGAAGCGTACTTGAGGGCCTCCAACTCATCACGTTGCATTTCCATTTCCTCCCCCAACAGCAGGGAGTATTCGGCCACCCGCTCGGAATGACCGGCAGTGATGGGATCTCGGGCGTCAATGGTGCTGGAGAGAGTTTTCACAAAGCTGTCAAAGGAGATTTTCATCTCCTTGGCCAGGGTGGCGTTTTCCAGGGCCACCCCCGCATTGGTCGAAATGGCCGTTAACAAGTCCTCATCCACCTTGTCAAAGTGGGAGACCCGCTTGTTTAAAACCTGAAAGACGCCGATGATCTCCATTTTACGGTTGCGCATGGGCAAACATAAAATGTTCCGGGTTCGGTAGCCCGTCTTGCGGTCAATATCCTGATTGAAGCGGGGATCTTCGTAGGCGTCCCGGATATTCAGGATTTCCCCGGTTTTCACCACATATCCCGCCAGACCCAAATGGGCCGGAAAGCGGATTTCCTCACTGGTTTCCATACCGGTAGCCACTTTGGACCACAGTTCATTATTCTCCCGATCGTACAAAAAGACGGTGCAGCGCTCGGCGTCCAGGGCCTGCTCCGTTTCATTTCGAATCAGGGTCAGCAGTTTGTCCAGATCCCGCTCGGCGGACATGGCCTGCCCCACCCGCAACAGGGATAGCAGCCGCTGATTGGGGTTTTGGGGGGCCTGCTCCTCTGGCTGCTCGGACACGACCTGCAAGGCATCCATCAGGTTCAGGTCTTTCTCAAACACCCGGTCGTGGTTGGCCCGCTTTTCAACAATTTCTTGCCATTTTCGCTCGTCCAGCCGGAAGATTTCATCTTCAATATGGCTGATAATAAAGCTGAGCCCGTTGCTTTCAGCGATTCGCAATGACTCCAGCATGCTGGCCAAAGCCAGCTTCGGCTCATTGAGCGATAAATAAATCTTGCCCAGTTCAAAGTAGGTCTTGGAGAGTTCCGAAATGCTGCCCTCTTCCTTGAAGATGGCGATCACTTCACTCATCTCTTCAATAGCACGGGCCCCTTGCCCGCTCTGGTAATGCAGACAGGCCAGCAGGCGGCTGGCCATGGCAAAGCCCTTGCGGTATCCCTGCCGCTTGAAAATGGGCAGTACATCCGTCTCGAGCAGTTGCTGGGACTCCCCGAAGCGGAGCTGACTGTAATAAATGTAAGCCTTGTAAAACTGGCTCTTCCCAAAGGGGATGCGCATGGGCTTGTGGGTACACTCGGCTTCCAGCTGGGCAATCAGGGCCTGCGCCTGATCAAAATGCCCCTGATAGATGCTGAGCCGCACCAGATCGTTTTTAATGCGGGCGCAACGGTAGGCGTCCTCAAGCCGGATGGCGATTTGCAGGGCCTGATTCAAAAACCGCTCGGCCTGGGGGTATTCTTCCCGCAGGATGTAAATACGGCCAATAATCTGGCAACTGACGGCCTGCTCGGCCTCGCAACCCAGCCTTGCTTTAATTTCCAGCGCCTTTTGCAGGCACTGTATGGCCCGATAGTAATCGTTGGTATGCTCGTAGTGAACGGCCAAACTGTCCAGAATGCGGGCGGACTCAATGCCCTCCGGGTGGCAGAAGGTGCGGGCGTACATAAAATGCTTGACCGCCTCACCAAAGCGTTTTTCCCGATACCTGACCAGACCCTGATAGTGCAGGAGGCGGGCCCGCACTTCGTTCACGCCCACCTCGTGCATATGCACGTTAATCATCTTCAGGGCCTCGGAAAACAGGCGAGCCGACTTGTTGGCCGCATCCGGGGAATCGGTGTTGTACTTCAGCCAGGCCAGCTCTACCAGACACTCGATGGCCCCCAGGTATTGATGCTCCTGCAAGAAAAGACCATACGCCCTCTCCAGACAGGACAAGGCCTGCTCCGTATCCTTTTTGAAATTGAACAACACCCCCTGTTCATACAGGCTTCGGGCAGGAGAAGTTGAGACGTTTCCCGGAGTGCCCAGCGTGGCAAACGGACTCAGCCCGTCCTGAGGCTCTCCAACAGAGACCAGGCCTTGTATGGAGTCATACACCGGGTACTCTTCAAATGGCTGGGTATCCAAGCTGTCCATGAAAGATAGGGATCCGTTCCTGTCACTGTGCCCCGAAAAGGCTACCAAATCGGTTTGAAACCCTGATTTTGGCCTTGAGGCAATTTGTGCCCGCATCGAAAAATCGTTGATGTCATCATAAAGAATGAGTGCGCTTTAGGGCGTCCATCAGGCAGAGGAGTTTGAGATTGCCCTGACCCAGTGGCCGATCAAAACCACAGCGGCCAATGATTATTTTCCCCGGATTGTGATTGACGATGACCGCTTGATATTTCGATTGCTTGATATTTCGACAAATAAAGCCGCAAAAACAATATATTGGGATACGATAACTAATACGATTTAGAGTTTTCAAACGACGTGAACGTGTTCTCAGAGAGTCATAGTAATCCAGAACAGCTCAATGAGCCCGCCCGGCAAGGCAAGCCACTCATTCTGATTATCCATCAGGATGAACTGGTGGTGAACGCCTGTCGTCTGGCCCTGGAAAAGCATGGTTACGACATTGACTACGCCCAGGACGGCACCGAGGGGATCCAGAAAGTCTATCGACTGATTCCGGATATGATTTTGGCCGGTAGCACCACCCCGGAACTGAACGGCTACCAGATTTGCCGACTGGTCAAGAACGATCCGGTCATGCGCAAGATTCCCATTCTGCTGATTGCCGAGCAAACGCTGAAGATGGATCGCTTTTGGGGCATGAAGGCCGGGGCCGATGACTTTTTGGGAAAAGATGAATTAGAAGCCCGGTTGCTACAAAAGACCCAGATGGTTCTGGAAATTTATGACCGCATGAATATCCAGGAAAAAACACTGCTAAAGGCCAGCAACACCCAACATCCGTTCAATATCCGTACCCGTCTGAACCAGATTTTGGACACCTCGCTGGTTGAGTCCATGCTGATGGTGGAATTTCGCAGTCTGTCCGATCTGGTGCATGACGCCGATTTGATGAACTACATGTTCTTCAGCCTGCTGGAAAGCATTCTGGAATACGACGCGGCGGCCATTTTCTACAACGACACCGACAAAGGGCCCCGCATTCTGACCTTTCATTTGCCGGAAGGAGAAAAGCAGCCCACGGAAAAGATTGAGCAGCTGATGGAAACGTTTTTTGAGCGCTTTAAGACGCAGGGCTTGTCCCCTGCCCTGCTGGAGCTTCAGGAATCGCAAGTCATCGGGCAGCTGGATGACGAAGCGGCCGCCACCCATTACGAAACGGTTTATGTGAAAGATTTTTACCTGGATGCCACCCTGATTGGGGCCGTGGCCTTTTATGCCAAGCAAAAGGTGGATTACAGCAAAATTTTCCCGGTTCATTTGGTGGAAGACGAGATCCGGCTGCTGATGAAACTTCGCCATCTCTACTCACAGGCGCAAATGTGGGCGATTACGGACAGCCTGACGGGTCTGTTCAACCACAAGCACTTTATGAGCGTGCTGCAAAGAGAGTTCAAATCGGCCAAACGCTATGAACAGAGCATGGCCCTGGCCATGATTGGTCTGGATGGCTTTCGGGAAATGAACGAGGAGTGGGGGCATGCGTGCGGGGATCAAGCCTTGCAGCACGTTTCCCGCATTCTGGAAGAGAGTTTTCGGGGCATAGATTTTCTGGCCCGCTACAGTAGTAAAAGTCTGGCCGTTTTACTGCCACAAACCGCCCGGGAGCAAGCCTATGTAGCTTTGGAACGGTTTCGGGCCCGGGTTGAGAAATCATCCATGATCTGGCAGGACAACACCATGCCCCTGAAGGTGTGCGCCGGGGTAGTGCCCCTGAGCGAGCGACACACCTCGGTCTCCGCTCTGGTTCGCACCGCCGAGAATGCCCTCAGTGCCGCACGTCGTCGGGGTGGAAATTGCATTGAGATTTCAACCGACTGATATTAGAATGGGGTGCCTGCCATCCACTTGAGCAGTCGCTAGTTTTGGGCCGTACGAGGATTTTTACTTGGACACCGTTCGCTATTCCGAAGATGTAAAAGACGCCATTCATCTGGCGGGCAAACTGGCCAAAAAGGCAGGACTCTCCAAGCCCAGCGACCGTGTGTACTTTCAGGCTCTGCTGATGACCCATCGTCCGTTTAACCGGCTGGACAGCGTACTGAAAGAACTGCAGGCCTCCCCCCGGGCAATCGGCAAAGTCCTGAAGCAAACCCCGGTATCGGCCTCCCCGCCTTCCTCCGCGGAAAGTTTACTGGCCACCGCCGAGACACTGGCCAAAGCCAGCACCCCCACGGCTGGGTCCAAAACGGCCCTGGTGGATGTGGAGCATTGGCTGAAAGCGGCTTGTATATCCAGCGATGCGGCCCTGATGCAGGTCGTTAAACAATTTCAGATTTCCCCAGAAAAAATTGATGCCAGCTTAATCCGGGTCAAGCAAAAACAGGGACGCAACACGGCCCTCTTTTTAGCCAAAGAGCTGATAGAGGTGGTTGTCTTTGTCCTGTTTTTCCTGATTGTGATTAAAAGTTTTATCGGCGAACTGCGACTGATTCCCTCGGAATCGATGCTGCCGGGCCTGCAGGTGAACGATCGGCTGGTGATTGAGCGGGTCACCCGATGGAAGCGGCCTTACCAACGGGGGGATGTTCTGGTGTTCTACCCGCCCATGAGTCAGCTGAAAAAGGATCCGGTGAGTTTGTTTCTGCGCTGGACGGGGTTTTCCGGTCTGCTTTATAAAAAAGATGACTACATTGACGTGGCCTATATCAAACGCTTGATCGGCTTGCCCGGCGATACGGTGGAAGTGGTTCCCGGACAAGGGGTCTGGGTCAACGGTAAAAAGCTGGACGAACCCTACATCAATGAGGTTGCCGCCACCTGCACCCTGGTCAAACCGGAGCCTTACTGCGGCCCGGTTAAAATCCCCGCCGGACAGTACTACATGATGGGCGACAACCGGAATCAGAGTCTGGATAGTCGCTATTGGGGATTTGCCCGGGATGAACGGGTGATTGGTCGGGCTGTTTTCCGGATTTGGCCGCTGAATCGGGTGGGAACCTTACCGCCTGCCCCCTACCAGGTGGAACCATAGCAGTTTCACCCGCAATGTTTCCGAATTTTAGTAAATATACAGTATAATAAAGCCTATAGACTAAAGGGGCTTTATCGTTTCTGTTGAGGATTAGGATTTGGAGAGTTTACCGCTAGTTGAACTGTATGTGATGGGCATCGCCCTGGATACAAGAACGGGAACACCGATTGTGGTGTTAAACGATCAGGAAAACCGTCGCGCCTTGCCCATCTGGATTGGTACTGCCGAAGCCAGCGCCATTATCCGCCAGCTGGAAGATATCAAGTCTGCCCGACCCATGACCCACGATTTGCTGGGAAACATCGTAGAAACCCTGGGCTTCAGCATCACCAAAATTGAAATCAACGACATCAACTCAGACACTTACTTCGCCAGTGTTTATCTCAGCAACGGGGAAGGGACACAACACATCATCGACGCCCGACCGTCGGACGCCATCGCCCTGGCCTTGAAAGCCAAGGTGCAAATTTTCGCCACGGCCAACGTGATGGCCGAAGGCACCATCTCCACCGATCAGGAACGGGATGAGGCAGAGGCGGAGGCATTTAAAAACTTCTTATCCAATTTAAAAGCATCCGACTTCAAGTTTGAAGGGGAAATTGAGTCCGATCAGTAACCTGTCGGTAAGCGCTTAATTTTCACCGGCATTTATCGTATGCTGATGGTGGATGGCTAACCAGGTCATTCACGATGAGCGAGCGTTGCTTTTCCATCTGAGAAAGTGCGTCTGAGGGGCATCTCCTCGGGTCATGTTCTCAAATTGTCCTCAAAATATTTTGGAAAAGTTATTTTTTAAGAGAGTTGATATGCCTCCCCGAAAGGCCAAAACAGCCAATATCAGTCAGCAGCAACTGGATTTTTCAAACCTGCTGGGGACTGCCGGGCGGGAAACTTCTGCCCCTGAAAAAAGCAGCTATACGGTCACTGAGATTACCGCCCTGCTGGAAGCAGCCATTGAGGAACACCCGGTCATTGGGCAGTCCCTGGTCATTCAGGGGGAAATCTCCAACGTCAAGCGCTCCTCCCGGGGGCATGTCTACTACACACTGAAAGACGAAGGGGCCTCCATCAACGGCATTTTATGGGCCAGCACGGCCAACCGGCTGACTTTCGATCTTAAAGACGGGCTGGAAGTCTACCTCACCGGGCGTCTGGAAATTTACCGCCCCAGTGGCAGCTACTCCATTGTGGGCAGCAAACTGGAACCGGTGGGCGTGGGCGCTTTGCAACTGGCCTTCCAGCAAATTAAAGCCCGGCTGGAAGCCGAGGGGCTTTTTATGGAAGCGTACAAGCAGGAAATTCCTGAATTTCCCCAACGCATCGGCATTGTCACTTCTGCCACCGGGGCGGTCATCCACGACATGCTGCGAGTCATTCGGCGTAAAAACCCCATGGTGGATGTCTTGCTGCATCCGGTCAAAGTGCAGGGGGAGGGGGCTGCTCAGGAAATCGCCGCGGCCATTCGGGAACTGAACCATCCCCATTACCGGCTGGATACCCTGATTGTGGGACGGGGCGGCGGCTCGTTTGAAGATTTATTCTGCTTTAGTGAAGAACCCGTGGTGCGGGCCATTTTTGAAAGCCAGATTCCAGTGGTCACGGGCATCGGGCACGAACCGGACTATTCACTCGCCGACGCCGCCGCGGATTATTCGGCCTCCACCCCCACGGCGGCTGCCGACTGGGCCGTGCCGGACTTGCAGGCCATTCTGGAGCATCAGGCCAGCCTGGCCCGTGAACTGATGGAATCCATGGCCGAGGTCATCTTGTATCACGAGCAAACCCTGGATTTAAACGCCACCCGCATGGTGGAATTGCACCAGAGTTTTCTGGAAACTTGCGGCCACCAGTTGGCGCAAAAGAAAGAACGTCTGTTATCCCGCTTTGATATGCTCTTCCAGAAGAAGGAACAGGGGTTGGCCGAATCGGTCTCGGTGCTGAATGCCTACAATCCCCTGACCACGCTGGCCCGGGGCTATGGGGTGGCCAGCACCGCTCAGGGCTATGTGGTTCGCTCCATTCAGCAGTTAAAAGCCGGTGAAACGTTTGAGCTACGGTTGGCCGATGGCAACATCTCCGCCCAGGTCAAGCAGGTACAAGCCCTGGAGTCGCTCACCGCCCCGGCGCTTCCCTAAATTTTTCAGTCTATTTCAATCACAACGCACAAGGATAAATCCCCATGGCTGCCAAGACTCCCACATTCTCGGAATCCTCCCAGGCACTGGAAGAAATCGTGGAGCGCTTTCGCTCGGAATCGTTGCCTCTGGAAGAGGCCCTGACCTTGTTTAAGGAGGGGGTGGGCCACATTAAAGTGTGCCAGACCCAGTTGAACGAAGCCCGGGGCAAGGTGGAGGAACTGGTTAAAACCTTGCAGGAAGATGGGGAAAGCGTGACCCGTCCTTTTGAGGTCTAGTCCGTTGAACCGCTCTCACGTTTTGGTGTTTGATCACGGCACCACCAGCATTCGGGCTTGTATCATGGATGCCAGCGGCGCCATTATTGCCCGCCACCAGCGGAACTTTGAGCAGATTTATCCCCAACCGGGCTGGGTGGAACATAACCCCGCTGAGCTGTGGGAAATTACGCTGCAAGTGGCCCGGGCCGCCTTGCAGGAAGCCGGGTTAGGATGGGAAAATCTGGCGGTGGCCGGATTGACCAACCAGCGGGAAACGGTCATTTTGTGGGATTCTGAAACCGGAGTGCCGGTCTACAACGCCATTGTGTGGCAATGCCGTCGTACCGCCCCGTTTTGTGAGGCACTCAAGCGCCAGGGTCATGGGCCCATGATTCAGGAAAAGACCGGGCTGGTTATCGACGCCTATTTCTCCGCTTCTAAAATTCGTTGGCTACTGCAAAACGTACCGCAAGCCCAGCACTTGCTGGCCCGCAATCGGCTGCTGTTTGGCACCGTGGACACTTACATTTTATGGAAACTCAGTGGCGGTCAGTGCCATGTGAGCGATGTGACCAACGCCTCCCGCACCATGTTGTTTAATATTCATCAGCGGGACTGGGACAGCGAATTGCTAGAACTGTTTGAAATCCCGGCGGCGATTTTGCCCAAAGTGGTGGGCTCTTGTGAGCAAATCGGCATGATTGATCCGGCCTTCACCAACGGGGTGAGCGTTCCTCTGGCAGGCATCGTGGGCGATCAGCAGGCCGCCTTGCATGGGCAGAAATGCTGGGTGCCCGGTACGGCCAAAAGCACTTACGGCACCGGGGCCTTTTTGGTGATGAACACCGGACAAACCCCGGTGCATTCCAGCCAGGGCTTACTGACCACCTTGGGCACGGATGCTCTCGGTAAACCGGCCTTCGCCCTGGAGGGGGCCATCTTCTTCGCCGGGGCCGCATTGGAATGGCTGAATAAAAAGTTGGACGCTTTTGATCACGTGCGGGAAATCGACACGCTGGCCCACAGTCTTGCCAGCAATGAAGGGGTATATCTGGTGCCTGCATTTGCCGGACTGGGCGCTCCCTACTGGGACAGCGACGCCCGGGGGGCCGTATTCGGGATTACCCAGGACACCGGGAAAGCCCACCTGGTGCGGGCCGCCCTGGAATCCATGGCCTATCAGACCCAGGCCGTTCTGGCGGCCATGCAGTCGGAAGCGGGCCTGACCTTGGAGCGCTTGCGTGTGGATGGCGGGGTGACCCGATCAGACTTTTTAATGCAGTTTTTGGCCGATATTTTAAACGTGCCGGTGGAACGCACCGATGACCCGGAGTTGACGGCCAAGGGGGCCGGGTATCTGGCCGGTCTGGCGGTGGGCTTCTGGGCCAACCCGCAGGCCATTCAGAGTTTACCGGAACCAGTTCAACGCTTTGAGCCCCGCATGTCCGCTCAAGAGCGAGAGCGTTTACTTACGGGCTGGCATCAGGCTGTGAGCCGCGTTTTAAGCAAGCCCTCATTTGAATGAATTGACGATCGGTCGCTAGTGCGAAATGGTCTTAGTCATGCAGCGGTAATGCTGGCCCTCAAAGCCATTGCGCAAATAAACCCGCTGGGCTCGCTGGTTGTGTTGCTCCACGTATAAGCGCAATTCGGGAACATTCTCTACCTGGGCCGCCTGCTCCAGTTCGATGAGCAAGGACTCAAAGCCCCCTTGTCCCCGATAGTCCGGTTCAATGTACAAACTCTGAATCCACCAATAGGTGGCGTTGTTCCAGTCACTCCATTCGGAGGTAATCAGGGTGCAGCCCACCGCCACTTCTCCGAAGCACAGCACCCAGTAAGTGCCCCGAGCGGCCTGCTCAAACACGCCCAACACCCCGGCGGCAAGTGTTTCCGCATGCAGCTGGCGGTTTTCACTTTCCAGAGCCATGGCGCTAATCAGGCGGCACAAGTCGCCCTGATCGCTCACTTGAGCCAGACGCCATTTCAAGATGGATGAGGATTGTGGAACTTTAGACTGATTGGGCGGTCGCATTGACTTACTATAGCCTAAACAAGGGCAGGCAATGACCCGTCGAGACGCCCCTAACGGATGCCGGTGTTTATGATATATTGGGCACATGGTAATACGCCAGAGCGCTCTCCAACCAAGGACTTCGGCATGTCGGCTTTTTCGTCCAATTCATCCAGCAATTCATCAAGCAGTTCTTCTGGCGCCAGCTCGTCACCCGGTCGGGCCATTATTCTGGCCGGTGGGCAGGGCACCCGCCTGAAGCCTTATACTACCCTCTTTCCCAAAGCCCTGGTGCCGTTGGAAGAAATGCCGGTGCTGGAGCTGGTGCTACGGCAGCTGAAAGCGCACGGGTTTACTGAAATTACGCTAGCCGTTGGGCACCTTAGCGAATTGATTGAGGCCTTTTTCGGGGATGGCCGGAAACTGGGTATTTCCATCACCTACGCCCGGGAGGATCAACCCTTGGGCACCGCTGGGCCGCTGCGGGCTTTAGAGGATTTGCCGGAAAATTTTCTGGTGATGAACGCCGATATCGTCTCCGACATCAACTTTCGGACCTTGTTTGATTTCCACTGTCAAGCCCGCCCCGATCAGCCTCCCAATCTGGCCACCATTGCCGTGTATCGACGCACCTCCAAAATTGACTTCGGGGTGTTGGAGTTCGACAGTGTAAGTCACCGCATTCACAACTTTATTGAAAAACCCATGCTGGATCATTCTGTGAGTATGGGCATTTACGTGTTCAATCGGGCCGTGCGGGAATTTATTCCTGAGAATACCTTTTTTGGTTTCGATCAACTGATGAAAACGCTGATTCAACAGCAGCAAGCCATTCAGGCTTATCCGTTTAATAGCTATTGGCTGGACATTGGCCGGGTGGATGATTACGAAACCGCAGTCAACGACTTTAAAACCAAGCGCGCGCAACTACTCCCCACAGAACAGCCCGAGGTCACCAGCTAGTATATGGCGCAGCGGATTCTGGTGACCGGCAGCAATGGCTATATTGGCGGGCATCTGGCCCGGCATCTGTTCACGCTTGAGGATACCGAGGTGTTTGGGTTGAACCAAACCGATGATAGCAAGCTGGCCCCCCATCACAGTCTGGCAGGGAACGTGCTGGAGGCCGATCTTTTAGGCTGGCTGAGACAGGTCCGGCCCCATGTGATTTATCACTGCATTGGCGCCAGCCCGAATGCCCCCTTTGAGCATCAGTTGCGTGTCAATGCCGAAGGCACCCGATGCCTGCTGCAAGCGTTGGTGGACGCAAATTTGCGACCCGGGGTAGTCGTGGTGGGCTCCGCCGCGGAATATGGCTTACGGGATGAGCCAGTGGATGAAAATACCCCCTGTCAACCCGAAGGGGAATACGGCATTGCCAAGCTGGCCCAGACTCAAATCGCCCAAAGCTACGCCCGGCGCTACCATTTGCCGGTAATCATCGGGCGGGTGTTTAACGCTTATGGTCATACGGCAAGGCACTTGGCCATTGCCGCACTGGCCGCCCAAATTGCCCAAGCCGAAGCGATCGCCCCGTCCCCCGCTGAATTGCATGTGTTCAACCTGAAAGGCCACCGGGATTTCATCCACATTGATGACGTGGTTAGCGCCCTGACGACGCTTGGCGGTCGTCTTACCCGGAATGATCTGACTGGAAAGATTTATAATATCGCCTCAGGGCAATCCACCGCCCTGAGTACGATTCTGGATTTGCTACTGGCCCACTCCACCCTGCCCGCTGATCAGCGCCAACAGCTGAACGTCATATTAAACGGGGCACAGCAGGAAGATAAAAGCTGGGCTGATATTAGCAAAATTCAGGAACAGACCGGGTGGCGTCCGCAAGTGGACTTGAACACTGGACTGTGGCAAGAACTTGAATACTGGCGAAACAATATCGCAGAGGATGCGCCGCCGGTAAATGTCCGCCTGTCCTGATTAATGGATATTGATTCGTATTTATTGAGCCTTGGGGGTTTGTTCCAATGGATTTAAGCAATCAAACCGTTTTAGTGACCGGGGCGGGCGGCTTTATTGGCAGCCATTTGGTAGAAGCCCTGTTGGCCAAAGGCTGTCGAGTGCGGGCCTTGGTTAAATACAACTCCCGCAATGACTGGGGAAATCTGGAGCAACTGCCCCCGGAGTCACAGGCCCAACTGGAAATCATCAGCGGGGATATCACCGACCCCTTTCTGGTGCGTCAGGCCGTCAAAGGCTGTGCGGCGGTCTTTCACCTGGCCGCCCTGATTGGAATTCCCTACTCTTATGTGGCCCCGCAGCATTATGTGAACGTCAACGTGCAAGGGACGCTGAACGTGCTGGAAGCCTGCCGCAGTGAGGGTGTGCAAAAACTGGTGCATACCTCCACCAGTGAAACGTATGGGACAGCCTTATACACACCCATTGATGAGGCCCACCCCTTGCAGGGGCAGTCGCCTTATTCGGCCAGTAAAATCGCCGCCGATAAAATGGCGGAAAGCTACTATCTTTCCTTCGATTTGCCGGTGGCCACCATTCGACCCTTTAACACCTTTGGCCCCCGCCAATCGGCCCGGGCCATCATTCCCACTATCATCAGCCAGGCGCTGGCCTATGGCAAAACCCGACAACCTATCAAGGTCGGCTCCCTGGAGCCCCAGAGAGATTTCACCTTTGTCAAAGACACCGCTCAGGGCTTTATCCGGGTGGCTGAATGTGAGGCCAGCGTGGGGCAAGTGATCAACGTGGGCAGCGGACAGACCCAAACCATTGGGGATACCCTGAACCTGATTCTGGATATTCTGGGGCAGCCCGATATTCCGGTCATCACGGAAGCCCAGCGGATTCGCCCCGAAAAAAGCGAGGTGGGCCTGTTATTGGCGGATAACCGCAAAGCGCTGGAATTGCTCAACTGGCAGCCCCATACCCATTTTCGTCAAGGGCTAACTCAGACCATTGAAGCCATTGAGGCCAGCCTGGGGCGCTACAAAACAGGCATCTACAACGTTTAGGCCCTTTTAAAGAACTTGTTTGGATCCGGGCGCATCATTTTGATTTGTCCTGATTTTATAGTATAGATTTCACCATTGGCTGTATTGGCTTGTTTCATCACTGAATCCGCAAACCCAATTCAAAACACATATAAAGGGATGGCATACGATGCCCACCATTGGCTCTGCTTCAAACAACTCTCAGGGATATTTTTCCACCAAAGTGAGCGATAGAGCGCAAAGAGAAAAAAACCTGGCGCTTGCTCAAAATATACAAGGCTTATATGAAGATTCCTCTGTTCATCGAGAACCCCAAAAAGCCCTATTGAATTGGATTTATCAAGATTTAGCTTCGGGGATTGCGCTCCCCAAAAACCTTCCAGAAATGTCATTACTGTACCAGGAGCAATTAATACAGCACTTGGAAGCGTGTGTGCGCAGTCTGCAAGATCACGCTGCGTTGAACCAGACAAATGAGCCCTACAAAGCAACGCTTGAGTCTAAAGAGTTTCTGGAAAAGCATCTGGATAAAAATAGTCACTATGATGTTAAGAGCCTCTGGGAGGATATTAAAAGAACGAAAACGGAAATCGATCCTGAGCTGGTTCAGAGGAAATTTGAACAGCTCCGATCTTCGGTGCAAGCAATATTTAAAAAAAATCCGAAAACACTTTTTGAAAAAGCGGCTGCCTACCCGGAAACGGTACGGCGCCTGGTTGATGTGATCAACTTGCCCGTCCAAAACGAGAAAGGCTGGAATCTGGCCTCCCAGGCGGCCAAAGCAGGGAACCCCAAATTGGTCAAGGCCTTTGAAAAAGCCGGGTTCGGGCCGAACTTGCACACCAAAGCGGTGGTGGATTTCGCCAAGGCTATGACGGAAGGCTCCAATTGCCAAAAGTCGGCTGCCCTGAAAGAACTGATGGGCATTACCCCACTGAGCTAGCTTTAAACAGCCTTGCCAGAAACCCCTCCTCCTGCCTTGGGGAGGGGGTATTCTAGCAGTTTAAAACACCTGAATGCGGGGGGTGCGCATGACTTGGCGAATCGGCTCGCCGTGCAAGTCCAACGATTCCAGCACGGCAGTATGGCCGACCAGCACGGCCAGGTAATCGGCGCCTTCAGCCACCGCTTGCAGCGTGAGTTCAGCGTAATCTTCCAGTAGCGGATCGTAGGTGATCACTTCCACATGGGTTTGCGCCTGCAATAATTCCACCACCCGCATGGCCGGGCTCTCCCGGGTATCGGCCACATCCGGCTTGTAGGACAAGCCCACCAGCACCACCTTGGGACGCTCAATATCGGCCACCGCTTGCAAAATTTTCTGAACGGTGTAATCGGGCATGCGATCGTTGACCAGTCGAGAGGTGGCAATCAGGCGGGTGTTAATGGGGGAGGCCTCCACAAAAAACCAGGGGTCCACGGCGATACAGTGACCACCCACCCCAATGCCCGGCTTCAACAGGTTCACCCGAGGGTGCATGTTAATCAGCTGACGGGCTTCTGTCATATCCACGCCGTATTCATCGGCCAGTATGGACAACTCGTTGGCCAGGGCGATGTTCACATCCCGGTAAGTATTCTCGGCCAGCTTGCAGAACTCGGCAGACACATCGGTAGTGATGAACAACTCACCCTGCATGACCTGCCCCAGCAAGGTGCGCCCGATGATGGCCGCCTCGGGGGTGGTGCCCCCGATGACCCGGTGATTGTGGATCAGCTCGTAGGTGGTATTGCCGGGCAAAACCCGCTCCGGAGAGAAGCACAGGTAAATATCCTGCCCCACCCGTAAGCCGGTCTTTTCTTCAATGAGTGGTTTTAAAACATTGCGGGTAGTGCCGGGTGGCACGGTGGACTCCAGAATCACCAGATTGCCGGGCCGCAGCACGGGCAAAATGGATTCGGTCGCGGCCCGCACCATGGACAAATCACAGGTTTTATCGGCATGATGCACCGGGGTGGGCACGGTGATCAGGAACACGTCGGCGGGTTCTGGCTTACTGGAGGCCTTGAAGTGGCCTTCCGCTCGCACTTCCTGCCACCAGTCGGCCAACTCCGGGTAAACGGAACCAATCCGATCGTGCTGAATATTGTCGAGGACCCGTTCGCTGACATCCACCCCCTGCACGGAAAAATCGTGCAAGGCAAACAACAGGGCGGTGGGCAAGCCCACGTACCCCAGACCCACCACGCAAATATTCCGGTAGGAAAGGGCCAATGCCTCCAGATCTTCCCGAATGGGAGCGTTCATTGGCAGTGTGGCCTTTGTGGAGAGATCCAGGGAGGGGTTCATCATGGGTTGTTTTCCATCTCAAAAGGGCATTGAGGCTTGAAAAAGGGCTATCCGTGGGCTGTCGGCGATTGTCTCAGGCTGCTGGAGAGTTGCTGATATAGCTCGGTGAATTGACGGGCCGTTTGTTGCCAGTTGTACTGCGACATGACCGCCTGAAAACCGCGCAAGGCCATTTCCCGGCGCAAATCGGGACGACTGTACAGCATGCGAATCAATTCGGCCAGCATTGGAGCGTCACCCGACTGAAAGACCAGACCACCGCCGGTACTCTCTATATAACGCTGTAAAGGAACGGCATTGCTTGTGATGATGGGCTTCTTGAATAAATGATACAAATACACTTTGTTCGGAAAAGTGGCGTTGGTGTGATCGTTCACCAGGTGTGGGCACAGGCAGATATCGCTGGCCTCGATGTAAGTTACAAAGTCGGTTTCATCCAGCCAACCGGTGAAATGCACCCGGTCCTGCAAGCCAAACTGCTGAATCAGTGGTTCCAGCTTTTGATAGTAGGGGTCCCGCATGGCCCCGGCCCCGATAAAGCGCAACTCCGGAATTTCATCCCTCAGCAGGCCCATGGCTTCAATGACGGTCTGAATGCCCCGGTGGGTGTCGTTCAAATGCCCCACGTAAGTCAGCACGAAATTAGGCTTAAAGTGGCGAATGACCTCCTGATTGACCGGAGCGGCCAGAAACTTCTCGGTATCCACCGTGTTTTCAACCACCAGCACCTTGGACTCCGGCAGGCCTTTAGCCAGCAAACGCTCCTTGGCCTCCTGAGTGACAGTAATCACGTGGGTGGCCCGCTGGATGGAATTGAGTTCAATCTCTTCCCAGCGCTCCCGCTGTTTTAAGCCATGCTCGGCATTGTGCCGCCCCTTCATCATCTGCATGAGGGCCGGGTAGTTCTCGTGCAAGTCGGCCACCAAGGGCAAGCCATAGCGGGCGGACACGCTCAAGCCGGTATCCACCAGCCGTAAATCGTGGATATGCAGGATCTGGATGTTGTAGTTCTTGCAAAAGCGGTGAATCAGGGTGTGCCAGGCCGTATCGATATTTTTAAAGTGGTGAAAGTAATTTTTCAGGGCACCCTTGTACAAAAAGCGGGACGGCTTTTTGACCAGCGGAATCTCGATGCTCACTTCCTTAGGGTTGACCCGGTGAATATAAAACCCCTGATAGGCTTCATCCCGAAGACGTCCCGGGGTGTTCAGGTCATCGGGATGCACGGCGCACAGCAAATGCACCTCAAACCCGGCGGCCACCAGGGCCATGGCTTCCCGCTCCACCCGGGCGTCCGGGGGAAAGGGTTGATCCAGCACCATGCCCACCCGTATTTTTTGACGGGCAGAGGCGCTTAAAACTGATGACGCATCATCGCCGACTGATAACATGCTCGCAACATCCTGATTTGAGTCTCAATGTTAAACCGTTCGCAAACCATCCGTCTAGCGTTTTGACGAATTGTTTCCAGTTTCCACAAGCTGCCGCTCAAGTCCGCCAACAAGTCGGCCAACGCTTCCACTTGGCCGGTTGGGTACAACCAGCCCGTTTCCTGATCGGTAATAATTTCAGGAATCCCTCCGGCGTTGGCTCCAATGCAGGGAACGCCCTGGGCCATGGCTTCGATGACCACCCGACCAAACGGCTCATTGACCGAAGGCACCACCAGCAGGCCAATGGCCTCATAGAGAGGGGTCAAGTCCTGTTGCTGGCCCAAAAAATGGATGGAGTCCTGCCAGCCGCACTCGACCACGCGATCGAGAATTCGCTGCTCGTAGGCGGCGTCCACAAAGCTACCGGCCACCAGCAGTTCCACCGGCAACTGGCGGTTTTTCAGCAGAATAAAGGCCTCTAGCAACTCGTGAAACCCCTTACCCTCTGACAACCTGCCGATATAGCCCACCCGAAAACCGGGGCCTTCCGGCAGGGAGAGCGTCGCCAAAGCCAGGGCCTTCAGAATCCCCCGTTGGGGGTCGTTCCATCGCAAGATCGGGGGTAACTGCTCCAGGGGCAGGGCGTTATAGATCAATGGATACTTGTCAGGGTCCTGGGCCAAATAAGGACCAAACTGCTCCCGAACCGCCCGGGAGATACAAATGACCTGATCGGAAAAGCGGTCAATGATCCACCGGCTGAACCGACGCCCCAGCACCATGTGGAATTTGGGGCTTTTTTCCATAAACAGTTCCCGGATATGCCAAACGTGGGGAAGCCCGGTCAACGCCGCCGCCAAGGCTCCTTCCAAAGAAACCGTAACATTGGTATGCACCAGGTTTATTTTCTCCCGCCGAATGGTATTGAGCAGATACCAGGTTCTGGGAATGACAGCAACCGCCAGAGACAGGCAATCCCCCAGTCGTTGCCACAGGTTACGGGGATCATGCTTGACCCACTGCAGGCGTTTGTGAGTCAGCACCCGAACGTGGGGATACTGTGCCAACAACTGAGCCAGCGGACCGGTTCTGGCCATGGAGACCAGACACTGATACTCCGACGGCGGAAGATTGGCTACCATCAGGCAAAGGCTGCGCTGAGAGCCGTACAAATCACCATCATGACAAATAAACAAGACCCGGTGAGCCAAGATTCAGTATTCCCAATGCGTATCAACAACCGACCATCATGGAGGAACCAGCGTTCAAAAGATAGCCTGAAAGTACCCACCAAACGGAGGATCTTTACAAATTCTTTAACCTCAAACCCTTCAGGACCGTTTATTTTTGCCGATAGGTTATATATAATGAACCAATAAGGCTATTGTTTGAGCGGTTTGAGACTATTACAGTACCAGTTGATTCAACATTGTTTGCATAGCTCGATTGATTGATTTTCCTGTTACTGCTCACTGATCAAATCGAATTTTGCCACTCTGGAAATTGAGATTGGTTAAGTCCAGGACTATTTTGGCAGTCGCTTAATAATTTTGGGTTAAGCAACTTTTTAAATGGATGGTAGTTAGAGTATTTAACACACGACAGGATGGCACCGTGGCACAGACAAACTTGCTCCAACAGGTCAGGCAAATGACCAAAACCCGCTCTGTTTTTCGTTTTCAGCGTGAGTTTACCCGAATTCGCGGCGCTGTTTCCGATTTCTTCTACCTGTTTTTCCTCTAGCCACCCGAGGGCGGAATTCTTCCGTCATCCCTGCCGGGCCAAGGCCTAAGCTGGTTTTCACGTCGTGCGTCCTAAACGGTTCATTCCCTGAAATAGTAACAGTTGCCTCATCCCTATTGCCGTTTGGGAACTTTTAAGCCCCCCGCACGACATTGAACCTCCAGGCCACACAGGGCAAACGCTGTGCTGTTGGTTTTCATTTGAAGTCAGACCGTAGCTTTGACACGCCAAAGTCGGGGGATCCATCATTATGAGCGGCAACACTGCCAAAACAAAACCGCACGGCCTTTACGCCAAAATACTCACGGTGCAAAAAGCCATTGAATCCGTTCCCAAACGGGGGTTTAACGCCTTTCATAAATACCATTACGCCACGGAAGCAGACATTTTAACCGTTAAGCAAATCCTGAACACCCACGGCCTGATGGTATTGCCCACCACTTTAGACCAGTCCACCGGCACCAAAGCCGATGGCAAGAACTGGGCTTCGGTGACCCTGTTATTTCGGGTGGTGGATGCCGAAACCGGTGAAGCCATTGACTCCCAATTCACCGGCTATGCGGAGGACACCTTTGACAAAGCCATTTACAAGGCCACCACCGGGGCCAACAAGTACTTTTACCTCAAGTTTTTTGGAATTGCCACCGAAGACGACCCGGAACGCGAGGACAGCCAGCCGGTGGGGAGTGCCCTCAAGTCGCAGGTAGCAACGCCCAGAGCCATTCCCGAAGGCAAGGGACGACCGTCGTACGAACGCCGGGTGACAGCGGCCACCGGGGCAAGAGAGCCCCTCAGCGAGAAGTTGAGCGACGGTCTGGATGGAACCTTGAAAGAAGAAGCCAGCGCCGTTCGGAGTCAAGCGCTCAACAAAGCCAACCAGATTCTGGCCTTACAGCGGGAACACCACTTAAGCAACGACGAAGTGTTGCAATGGGCCGAAATCTCCTCGATCAAAGCGCTGGCCGAAGCAGGGCGGCTGGAAGAGCTGGAGACGGCTTATCAGAAACTACTCCTGCGACTTGCCAGCCTTTCCACCCCCTGAGGGAAACAGGCCTTCCCTTGCGGACCGCGCCAAACGCATGGCCCCGTCCGTGGACCGCCGGATACTCACACCCCATCCCATCCTCCTCGGAAATAAACGCAGAATTCACCACCCGGGATTGGGAACATTTCATTGCGTTCAGCATCTTATTGGTTTAATTCACGACAAAAACTGGATTTTCCCGAGGGCTTAATCACATTTGCCAACAAACCCCATGGCGTCGTGTCAGAGGTTTGTTGTTTCCACAAACCACCCAAAAGCCCGGCTTTGTCCCTATACCGTCTAACCGTAGAGTGAGAGAGTTTTATGGAGCGCTTACTGGAAGCGAGTACCAGCCCCCGGATCATTGTTTCGGATACCTTGGGCCCTTCAGCCCGGCGACTGGTGGATGCCGCACGATTTTACGAAACCATTCTGCTGATCTACGAAGACGATTTCAGTGATAGCCTTTTGGGGGCCTGGGCGGAGCGGGATCGGTTGAGACTGAACACCCGGTACATGGGTGAGATTATGGAGGGGATCGAAGTGCGATCCTTTGGCATGCTGGACTTTTCTCCCGGCACCGTGCTGGAAATCCATTTGAGAGAGGCCACGCTCAGTCCGGCAGACGCTTCGGACCATCTGCGGCGCATGGTCTATCGCAGCCTTTTGAATGAAATATGCCAGATCACGGTGAAAGCCTATCCGCAGGAGGATGGGCGCATCCTGCTTTCCTAGTGCGCTGAGGCAAGGCCAGATCAAGGCCCTTATGCCGACAGACAAAGGGAGGATTGGCCTCAAGGGCAGGCAGCGCCTGACGGCTGGCTCCGCGCTTCCTCACTCGGCTGTGCCTTTGTGGTATGTTCATACCCAGTGAGCCAGACTCAAACCGCAAGCATGGAAAGCAGTAACTATGAGTGACATTTCTTTTTTTGAAGGGCAGTATATCCCCACCGAGCAAGCCAATCTGGGCATTAAAAACCACTCTTTCCTCTATGGCACCGCCATTTTTGAAGGCATTCGGGGTTATTGGCTGCCGGAAACCGGCCAGGTCTCCATTTTCAGGATGAAAGAGCATTACGAGCGCATTCTGGCCAATAGCCGCATTTTCTACATGACCCCGGAGGCCTCTCTGGAGCAGCTGATGGCCATGACCGAGGAATTGGCCCGCAAAAACGCCCACCAACAGGATTTCTACATTCGCTTTACCATCTACAAGTCCGGCTCCAGCATTGGCCCGTTTCTGGACAAGGTGAAAACCGACTACTGCGCCTGGACCCAGCCACTGGGCGATTACGTCAACACCCGGGACGGCTTGCATGTGTGCGTATCGGCCTGGCGCCGGGTGGATGACAACGCCATTCCGCCTGCGGCTAAAGCCAGCGGGGCTTACATGAACACGGCCATCATGATTACCGACGCCAAGCGCAAGGGTTTTGATGAGGTCATCTCCCTGACCAACGAAGGGCATGTCTCGGAAGGGAGCGCCATGAACGTCTTTCTGGTGCGCAAAGGCAAGCTGGTCACCCCGCCTTCCACCGAGAACATTCTGGAAGGCGTGACCCGGGATAGCATTATGACCCTGGCCCGGGAGGAACTGGGCCTGGTGGTGGAAGAACGGGTGGTGGATCGTACCGAATTGTACCGGGCCGAGGAGATCTTCTTCACCGGCACGGCTGCCCAGGTGGCCCCGGTGACCATGATCGAGCATCGTCCGGTGGGCCATGGCAAGATTGGCCCCATTACCCAGCGCTTGCAGGATTTGTACTTTGACGTGGTGCGCAACAAGGTGCCCAAGTACAGCCACTGGTGCAGTCTGGTGGATATCAAAAGCCCCTCGCTGAAGTAAACCTTTCACGCCATTATGGCCCGAAAGCTGTTTCGTTGGTGGTAAGTCATAATAATCAGTGCTAACCTGAAATTAGCAACTTGAGATCGCACATGAAGTCAAACCGGTTTTTGGTCATTGTCGTCGCGTTAGCCGCTTGGTTGACCTCACTTTGCCTGTTGACCGGGCCCTCTCATGCCTGTTGCCAACAAGGTGGGCATGCGGTTCAAAAGGAGTTGCCAGCCTGTTGTGTGGTGCAACCCGCCACGCAAACCCAACCGGATCAGACCGGCTTTAGTGGCCCCCTGCCGGATTTGGCCCTTTCAGGTTTACCCTTTGATTATTGGGCGTTCCTGGATTTGCAACCCGTTTTGGGGCAATCTCGAACCGATCTGGCGTTTGTTCCGGATCAATCCCACCGATACCTTGAACTGTGCGTCCTCCTGAACTAGGCAGCGGGGCTCTTTTTACGGTGGAGAAAATGAGCCCGGTGTCCCGTTTTCAGTCTCACCAGACTGTCAATGACCGCCCGTTAAACGTACAGTATTATGATTCAGGAGTACTTGTTAGTATGAAAAAATTATTCGCCACCCTCATTGTGCTGGCCAGCGTGTTTGGCGGTACCATCGCTTTGGCAAACAGCGGCTGCTGCCCGGGGCCCTGCTGTGGTTCCGGCGCTGAGTGCTGCAAATAGTTAGCCCTAATCGCCGCACTAAAAAGTAGCGACATCAAAAAAGCCCCCGTCAACTTCGGTTGGCGGGGGTACTTTTTATAGGCCTGCTAATAGCTATAGAATCCGGGAGAGACTACCCGTGAAAGGCGTGTGTAATGGTAGCCTCACCTTGAATTGTATGAATTTAAGCTCCGAACTGCAGCTTGGTCAGGGTGGCATGGCCGTCAATATTCAGGGTTTTACCACTGACCTTCATGCTGTCGGCGTAAATGACCATACTGTTTTTTCCCAGACGCTTCAGGTCAATCAGCTCGTTGATTTTGTCCTGAAAGGTCTTGGAGACGTCCATGGGCAGGTTCAGGTCATTCCCGCCTGAGGCCATTTGCAGGTTTTGCAGGCTGAGTTGCCCGCCTTGCAGGGCCAGCTTGCCGGTCATTTCCAGCGGCACGGCCAACCCTTGGGCCACCACTCCGGTCAGGTTGAGCTTAACCTTGTTCCCACCCAGCAAACTAAAGTTGGGGTTGGAAAAGGTGATCAGCTTGAGGCCGCCGGTTTGCTTTTGCAGGGATTTTTCAATTTTCCCCAGGGTTTTTGGGTTGGCCAGAAAGCGGTTGATCCCGCTTTCGCTAATGGCCAGACTAACCTGAGCGGTGACGGGCTGGGACAAGACAAAGGCCCGGTTGTTCAACAACTGCATGGTATCGAAGGAAAAGGCCGGAGTGACCAGCGAGAGCTTGTCGACTAGCAGGTTGTCAAAATCCCCCTCCAGAATGTTGGCCTTGAGGCCCTGCAAGGTTCCGTTCCGAAAATCAATGCCGGAGCCGGTGAGGACAATACGCCCCACGGAATAATCGGAGAAGCGGCCTTTGACAATATCCAGAGAAACCGACTGGGCGCTGCTGTCGGGTAAATCCAGGGCCATAATGCCACCAGCCTTGATGGGCGCAGCCATGGTGGGCTGCCCGGGCAGGTTTTGAGCCAGTACCTTGGAGTTAGCGCCCCCCGCCAGCAGGGTCACCAGCAATAAGGCCTGAGCCACAAACCGTTTGGAGTTTCGAAGGGTAGAAATAGTCATAAGCGGGTTCCTTTGCGTGTCCGGTAGGCTGAAAATCATTTGGGCGGGCCAGGGGGTCGAGGGGGTTGTCGCCCATACACCGAAAAGTTTTGTTTATTTTAACGGAAAGACGAGAAAGACTTGGGAAAAGATACTGAAAAGCGGATGGCCGAGCGTGGCCTAATGCTCTGGTGGGGCCAGGCCCAGAGATTTGAGGAAAATTTTATCCTTGCGCCAGTTTTCCTTCAGTTTCACGTTCAGGGCCAGATGCACTTTCTGCTCCAGTAGCGTTTCAATTTCCAAACGGGCTTGCGTGCCGATTTCCTTGATCATGCTGCCCGCCTGTCCAATCAAAATGCCTTTCTGGGACTTTTGATCCACGTACAAGGTGGCTTCAATGTGGGTAATGGCGGGATCATCCTCGTTAAAACTCTCAATCCCCACGGCCACACTGTGCGGGATCTCCTCCCGGGTGTTCAGCAAGACTTTTTCCCGAATGATTTCAGCGGTAATTTCCCGCAACCGCTGATCGGTCACGGCGTCCTCCGGGTAATAGGCAGGGCCTTCCGGCAGTTTACGGATGATGGTCTCAATCAGTTCGCCCATGTGCTTGCCGGTCTTGGCCGAAACGCTGAGAGCTTTCACCTTGGGGTAGCCGGTAAACAGCTCATTGTAGGCCTTGCGATGCGCCAATAGCTTCACCGGCTTGTTTTTCAGTACATCGCTTTTGTTCAGCACCAGCAGCACAAACTTGCCGGTTTCCCGAATCTGGGTGGCCACCCATTCATCCCCTTTGCCCGGCGGTTGAGAGACATCCACCACCATCAGGAACACGTCGGCCTCCGATAAAGCGGCCAGACTCTCATCCGTCAGATAGGTACCCAGCTTGTCCAGCGGCTTGGAAAAGCCCGGGGTGTCCAAAAACACCACCTGTCCTTTTTCCGTGGTCACCACGCCCTTGATGCGGTGACGGGTGGTTTGGGCCACCGGACTGGTGATGGCAATTTTTTGGCCCACCAAACGGTTGAGCAGCGTGGATTTTCCCACATTGGGCCGACCCAGCAGAGCGGCAAAACCGGAACGAAACATAAGAGGGATTCCTGAATTGGGTAAGGGAACTGAAAAAATGAATTAAAGTCGATTAAAAAAGTGCCGAATAAGGAACTTAGAAAACAGCTATGATCACTTTGCCCACTATTATACCCGCAACAGAACCACGATTCTGAAGGAGTTCCTGGCTTGTTGAGGACGCCGCATTCAGCGAGCAACCCGGCGGAGAAAGAGGCCGCCAAAGGCTTCTTGCCCTCATTCCTGAGGCATTTCTTTCTGCTGTTCTACTTTTTTTTGCTGCCCGTATTAACGGTCATTATCGTCAACTGGGCCGTGTACTTCTTTACCCAAAGCAACTTTTACACGGAAAGCTGGATGGCGCCTACCCTGCTCTTGCTAAGCACGTTTATTGCCGGGGTTTTAATCCG
Organism: Vampirovibrio chlorellavorus; assembly: GCF_003149375.1. Classification (NCBI taxonomy): domain Bacteria; kingdom Bacillati; phylum Candidatus Melainabacteria; class Vampirovibriophyceae; order Vampirovibrionales; family Vampirovibrionaceae; genus Vampirovibrio; species Vampirovibrio chlorellavorus. The sequence goes on along the minus strand of NZ_QFWH01000007.1, from coordinate 22,136 downwards.
GCAAAAAATGGAAGATGAAAGCGGCGGGCTGGGTCTGTTTACCCTGGCCCTGCTGGCGCTGTTGCTGTTTGGCTGGTTTTCCTATCAGGACATTCACACCATTGGCGGCTTGTACTCCCGCTTTATGCCCCGCTTCCTGACCACAGACGTGGACAGTTTCATCTATGCCCTGCCTGCCGTGGGCATTTTCGGGATGATCGCCTACAAACAGTTCACCCTGAAGTACTACAGCTAGGTGGGGCTGCATTCCCAAGCCGCCGACAAGCTGAACCCGGAATCCCCCATACCCGCCCGCAACACGTATAATAGAAACTGGTACAGTTTTGCGGAATGAAGGTGCGGACGATGGAACGGGTCAACTACACGGACTTTGGAGGCGGTTTTGATACGGTGGTTCTGGAGGAGAGCTTTGTGCTGAACCTGAAAACCACCATGAGCTTTGTCGATTTCCAACTGGAATTGGCCATTAACGAAAAGTACCCGCTGTACACCCCACCGGAAGTCCCGGTAAAGCCCCCGGCGGACGATCCGGACGACGAGGAGGGGGAAATCCCCGAAGGCTTTGATATGAGCAAGGAAGGGGAGGAGGAAAGTCCCAAGTTCAGCTACCGCCGAGGCCGCATTTTCTTTCCCAACATGGAACAGGTCAAGTGGCAAAGCCGCATCCAGCCCTACATTGACCCGGCCACGGGCACCGTGGACTACGGGGCCATTGACTATTTCTACAAGCAAGGGGACACCTACTTTTTGGCCGGATACTGGGGAGAACTGGAAGTGACCAGTGGGCCACCCATCCTGGAAATTGACGAGCTGAAAAACCAGCCCCGGCAACCGCAAAATCAGGCCAGCCCTGGGCAGTAGGCAGACCCGACATGCGTGAGACACAATGCCAGGTGCTGGTGGTTGGGGATGAAATTGAAAGCATCCTGACCGCTATTTCGGCCAGCCGGGCCGGAGCCGTTACCGTATTGGCCCGGCGCAGCACCGGCCCCCTGGGTGGACTTTCCGTGCGAGGCGGCTTGTCCTACATGGACATCACCCCCGAGCTGTTGTGCGGGTTGTTTCAGGAGTTCTTAAGTCGCTGTGGTTTTATTCGGGTGGCTTTAAACCCGGATAAAGCCCATGCCGTGCTGCAAGCCATGCTAGCAGAGGCCAAGGTTCGGGTGATCAGCGGGATGACAGTGCAACTCACCCTGAATTCGGCAGGTTTCCCGGAGCAAGCCCTGCTCACAAACCCAAAGGGCAGCTCCGAAGTCCTGAAGCCTGAAGTGCTACATCCCCGGGTGGTGATTGACGCCTCCCCCGATGCGGATGTGGCCCGCTCCCTGGGCTTGCCCTTTGTGGAAGGATTGGGCGGGATTTTGGGGGCCGAGCAGAACTTTCTGGGGGTTTCCCCGGTATTTCGGATTACCGGCCTGTCAGTGGAAGCCTTTCAGGCCTTTGAGGCCCGTCTGCGCCAAAACCCGGAGTTACCACAGATTCTGGCGCAGGCCCTGCCGTATCACCCCTCGGATCTTCGGACTGAGTACCTCACCCGGCCAACCTTCGCTCCCCCGGATCAGGATTACCTGGATATCTTGAACCCTGTGATCGGCATTGATTACCACCTGTGGCGGAATAAATCCGCGGCCAGTTACGCCAGCGCCGATATATTCATTGATGGCGGCAACGTGTCTCGCCTCAGCGATGGCAGTCTGGGATTCAACGGGCTGGTGGCCCAGGTCAAGGCGCTAAATCTGGATTTGGAGGGCTTGATCGCGTTATCCCAGGGCGGGCCGACTCCTGCCATCCTGCAAGCGGAAATGCGTCACTTTGAGCGCTACCTGAGAGAGCAAGGCCCGTTTCCGCAAGTGTCTGTCATTCCCCCCTCCGAGCTTTATGTACGCCAGACCGTGAACCTGTTGTCCCGGGAGACACTGACCGCCCGCCGGGCCATTGAGGGTGGCGTCGCTCCAGAAAAAGCCATCGGCACGTTCTCCTACTGGCTGGATTTGCGGGGCACCCAACTCTGGCAACTGTATCCCAACGAGCATTTGCCCAAGCCCATCTTCAACGTGGGTCTGGAGGTGGCCTTACCTGCCACAACCGCCGTTCAGAATTTCGCCTTCGTCAGCCGTTCCGCCGGCTATTCCCCCATCGGGCAAGGGACGGGGCGCATTGTACAGCACAACGCCCTGCTGGGCGAAGGCGTGGGGGTGGCCGCCGCACTGGCCAGCCTGTCCGGTCAGTCGCTGCTGGATACTGCCACCCAACGCATCGCGGATATACAAGCCTGTTTGGCCCACCGACAAGGCGGTACTTTACGCATTGAGGGGAAGGCCACCTGGAGCCCCGCGCAAATTGAAGCCAATTCGCTACTCAAAGCCGATAAAGCCATTGTAGACGCCCTGCGCAAGAGCAATTTTATTTTAAAGGGTTAAACCGGTAACATGGCCGGTTTGTCAGCAGAGGGCTTGTTTTGCCGATCCACAAAGACCAGCTTGGGTTTCCACAAGGGGCCTTCAGACTGGGGTATGTTGGCATAGGAGGCAATGATGATGAGATCCCCGGTGCGGGCTTTATGGGCCGCCGCCCCATTGACCTGAATAATGCCGGTGTGGGCTTCTCCCACGATGGCGTAGGTGGTAAAACGCTCCCCATTGGTGATGTTGTACACGTCAATCTGCTGATACTCCACCAGTCCGGCCTGTTGCATCAGGTGATGATCAATGGTCAGGCTGCCTTCGTAGTGCAGCTGGGCATCGGTGACGGTGGCTCGGTGGATTTTGGAATACAAAACGGTAATCTGGGTCATGGCAGAGGACCTTTATTGCGTCAGGGCGACGGGTGGAAGGAGGTTGGAATCGGATCTTACACGGGAGAGGGATGCGTTTATTCTGGCACAGTGGTCGGCCATCATCAACCGCTGCCCCGCATGTTTATTTCCGGGGCCAGTCATCCCACTTTCAAACCCGCTTCTGTTAGAATGGACTTAAATTAATATCGAAAGGTTCAATCCCCATGCAGTCCATTATGGAAAAAGCAACTGAGGCCCCCATGACGTCCCAAGCCAGCATTCAACTGAAGCGCCAGGTGACCGTAAAAACCAAGGTCACCGATAATTTCCGCACCCGTGCCAAAAGCGAACTGGACAACGAACTCAAGTTAATCGACACCCAAATGCAGCAACTGGAAGCCCAGTACCAGTATTCCTTGCAACAACTGGAAAAAGTGGCCCAACAAGGTCAAAACGTGCAAGGCCAACTGCAACAGCTCAATCAGGAAGCCCAGCAAAAGCGCAGCCAGATGGCGTCCGTGAAAATGCAGATTTCCTCGGAACTGGGGAATCTGGACAACATTGAAAACGGCCAGTTTATTGTGACCGGCATGCTGGAAAACACCGTGGAATTGCGGGTGGGCGACAATCTGTATGATCGTCTGCAAAACGCCGAAATTCTGGTGGAAGATGGCATGATCACTGCCATCAACGGATAGATGCCGAATAGATGAACGATCAACTGGTTCGGGTCGGTAAAATCATTGGTTGCCACGGAGTGCGTGGTGATATCAAGGTGCGTCCCACGTCGGAAAATCCCGCCTGGGCCAAGGCCAGACAAAAACTGACCCTGAAGCACCACAAAACCGGTGAGCATCTGCACTTTTCCGTGCAATCGGTTCGAGAGCAAGGCCCCCTGCTGGTCATCAGCCTGGAGGGCATCGACAATCGAAACGCGGTGGAGCCACTGGTGGGCAGTACCGTGTTCGCCAACCGGGACGCCTTGCCCAAACCGGATGAAAATGAGTTCTGGGCCGATGATTTGATTGGCTTGACCGTGGTGGACGCCCAGAATGGCCGCTCCCGTGGCAAGGTCAAAGATCTGCTCTCTTCCAGTGGGTCTGATTTTCTGGAGATCCAGATTGAGGACAGCGAGGAAACCGTGGTCATTCCCTTTATCCATCGCTTTTTCCCGGAGGTGAACCTGGAACAGCGGACGGTGTCCATTGACCTCCTCAGCGATTTTCTGGCCCTGTCCACCGATCCGGTAACCGCCGATCGGCTGGAGCAATAAGCGCCGTTGCCCATGAAATTCAGTATCCTGACCCTGTTTCCAGACGTGATTGAAGCCTATGTTTCGGCCAGCATCGTGGGTCGGGCCCGCCAAAAAGGCGTGGTGGAGATTGAGGCCATTAACTTCCGGGACTTCAGCGCGGATGCCCATCGCAAGGTGGATGACTCTCCCTTTGGGGGCGGTAGTGGCATGGTTTTGACCTGCCAACCGCTAGAAAGCGCCTACCAAAGCCTGTTACCACTCCAGCAACCGGCCCGGGTGCTGATGACCACGCCCACCGGGAGGCGATTTGACCATCGTTTCGCCCTGGAATTGAGTGAGGCCCGCCAAGTGGTTCTTTTTTGCGGACACTACGAAGGCTTTGATGAGCGCATCAAGAGCCTGATCCCTGAGATGGAAGAGGTTTCCATGGGAGATTACGTGCTGACCGGCGGCGAATTGCCCGCCTTGAGCATTGTGGATGCTGTGACCCGGCTGCTGCCCGGGGCGGTGCAAAAGTTCACCTCCGTGCAGGCGGATTCTTTCTACGATGGCCTCTTGGATTACCCCCACTACACCCGTCCCGCTGAATATAAGGGCTTACAGGTGCCCGAGGTACTACTTAGCGGCAATCATGCCGCCATCGAGCAATGGCGCAAGGCCCAAGCCTTGGAACGCACTCAGCGATTGCGTCCCGACTTGTTGCAGCGCTGAATGACCCTCTCGTATGCTTCCTACCATCCCCTTGACCAATGACATTGTAGACCAGAGCGAGGCCGCCGTTCTGGTGGATCAAATTCACCCGGGAAAGCCCTTAATCCTCAGCTTTGGGTTTGTGAACTGGGAGCAACGACCTGCTTTCGACTTTTACGGTCGGGTCAAAAAGCTGGAAGTCACCACGGGGCAAGTGTTTAATCGTATTTTGATTCGAGATTGTACCAATAGCTGGTATCACCGGGAAATTCCCGGATTGGGCAGCCATGTGGATGCAGTGGCCGACAGCCTGCGACAGCTCATCGCCCGAATCCAGCCCAGTCATGTCATTACCATCGGGCAGTCCATGGGAGCCTATGCGGCCATAATGTTTGGTATTTTGCTCAAGGTGAAGCGCATCGTGGCCTTTGGGCCCTTGTCCTTTCTGAATGTGGAGCAGGCCCTGACTTATCATGATCGCCGCTGGCTGCGGGTCATGCTGGATTTGCACGACCATCCGCCGCCGTCGCTGTATGCGGATCTCCCCCAATTATCCCGAGAGCGCCAGTCTACTTGTGACTTACGGGTGATTTTCGGCACTCAGCCGGATGCCAATGCCCCGGAGTCGGTCAATCTGGATGTGTTACACGCCCATCGCTACGGTGCATTGCCCAATTGCAGCCTGTATCCGGTGCCCCGCTCCGGGCATGCCGTGGTGCAGCATCTGATCGATCAGGGGCAAATGGATGCGGTGCTGGCAAAGCACTTGCTGGATTTCGACCTGCCCATGGGTACTTCTGAACTCCCGCCTCACTGGCAAGATTGGCTGAATGAAAACATGCGTCAAGGCGCACATGCCCTGGAATTGGCCATCATTCTCAAACAACATGGCTTCAGCGAACAAGCCATCCAGCTTGGCTTCGAGCGCCTTGGCGGATTGAGCTAAAAGCTGAACTTAGCAGACGGCAGCCCAAAATAATTCGATACTATCCCAAGGCCGACTGTCCAAGTTGGATGCACTTGTTTTACTTTGCTTTTCATATCTAGGACGGTCATTCCCGCACTTGAGCTGTCATTCCCGCGGAAAGCGGGAATCCAGGAAAAGAGCATTAGGAGGGATATTTTCTGGCTAATTAAGCACTATAAATCTGGATTCCCGCTTCCGCGGGAATGACAAATAGCACGGTGGAGAATCATTCCGAAATGGTTGAAGTCAGGGGCGTTTGCGCCTTGACCTCGGGCAGTTCAGAGACAATGCGCCGCTTGAAGGCCACAAAGCGATCAATCAGCTCCTGCGGGGATTCCCGCACCATCAGTTTCTCCCCGGTGGTCAGGGTGATCACCGTATCCGGGGTGGCCTCCAGAGTCAGGATCAAATCCGGATTGAGAAAATAAATACTGCCGTTTAATCGAGAGACTTCAATCATGGACGCTGGCTCCCCGCTGCGGTTTCCGTGGCTTGATGACTGCTTTGCGCTGAGGCCGGTTTCCGGCTGAATAACAGCTTGTCGTTCAGCGGATCCACTTCGGCAAGAACCCGATCCCCATCCTTGAAACGCCCTTCCAGCAACAGACTGGCCAGGGGATTTTCCAGGTACTTGCGAATGACCCGCTTCAGCGGACGGGCCCCGTAAATGGGGTCATAGCCCAGATTGCCCAAATGATCTTTGGCCTCCTCGCTCAGTTCGATGGCGATGTGACGGTTGGCCAACAGCTTGTGCAAGCGCTTTAACTGAATATCCACAATCCGCCGCAGGTCTTGGGGCTTCAGCGCTTCAAAGAACACGATGTCATCCAGCCGGTTAATGAATTCGGGGCGGAAGCTGGCCCGCACTTCTTCCATGACCCGCTCCCGCATGGCTTCATCGCTACCCGGCTGGGCCAGACTACCCTTCAGTCGAGCTTCCAGAATGATGGGACTGCCGATGTTACTGGTCAGGATGATCAGCGTGTTGCGGAAGTCCACGGTGCGGCCCTTGCTGTCGGTCAGACGCCCCTCATCCATCACTTGCAGCAGGACGTTAAAGACATCCGGGTGGGCTTTTTCCACCTCATCAAACAGCACCACGGAATAGGGCTTGCGGCGAACGGCCTCGGTCAACTGTCCACCCTCATCGTAGCCCACATAGCCGGGAGGGGCCCCAATCAGCCGGGCCACGGCGTGTTTCTCCATGTACTCGCTCATATCAATGCGCACCACGGCGCTGTCATCGTTAAACAGGTATTCGGCCAGGGCTTTGGTCAGCTCCGTTTTACCCACCCCGGTGGGCCCCAGGAACAGAAACGCCCCAATGGGACGGCTTTCGTCCTTCAGTCCAGCCCTTGCCCGGCGCACCGCTTCGGAAACGACCTGCACGGCCTGTTCCTGTCCCACCACCCGTTGGTGCAGAAATTCTTCCATCTTCAGCAGCTTTTCCACCTCGCCTTCCATCAGCTTGGCCACCGGAATGCCCGTCCAGCGGCTGATGACCTCGGCGATGTCCTCTTCGTCGATTTCTTCTTTCAGCATGGGCTTGCCATCGGCTTTTGTCCCGGCATTCAGCTTGCGTTCTTCCGCTTCCAGCTGGGTTTGCAATTCCCGCAGGCGGCCATATTTCAGCTCAGCGGCCCGGGCCAGATCGGTTTCCCGTTCGGCCTGCTCAATTTCCACCCGGGTTTGCTCCATGGCCTCCTTAATGCGTTGAACGGCCTGAATGTCTTCTTTCTCCGCTTTCCAGGCCGATTCAAAGGCGTCTTTTTGCTGGCGCAATGTGGCGATTTCCTGCTCCAGCCGTTTCAAACGGTCCTGAGAAGCGCTGTCCTGCTCCTTCTTCAGCGCTTCGGCCTCAATTTCCAGTTGCATGAGATGCCGGGAAATCTCGTCCAGTTCCTGAGGCAGGCTGTCAATTTCCATGCGAATCTTGGAAGAGGCCTCGTCGATCAAATCAATGGCCTTGTCCGGCAAAAACCGATCGCTGATGTAACGGTGCGATAACGTGGCGGCGGCGATAATGGCGGAATCCTTGATGCGCACCCCGTGATGCACTTCGTAGCGGTCTTTCAAGCCCCGCAAAATGCTAATGGTATCTTCCACGCTGGGCTCATTGACCATGACCGGCTGAAAACGGCGCTCCAGGGCGGCGTCTTTCTCAATGTACTTTCGGTACTCATTAATGGTGGTGGCCCCAATGCAATGCAGCTCCCCCCGGGCCAGCATGGGCTTCAGCAGGTTGCTGGCATCCATGGCCCCATCGGTCGCCCCAGCCCCCACCACGGTGTGCAATTCATCGATGAACAGGATGATATCGCCTTCCGCCGATTGCACTTCTTTCAAGACGGATTTCAGGCGCTCCTCGAACTCGCCCCGGTACTTGGCCCCGGCGATTAACGCGCCCATATCCAGCGAAATCAGCTTGCGGTTTTTCAGGCTCTCCGGCACATCCCCGTTGATAATGCGCAGGGCCAAGCCCTCCACAATGGCCGTTTTCCCCACGCCGGGCTCCCCGATTAAGACCGGGTTGTTCTTGGTGCGGCGGCTGAGGACCTGAATGACCCGGCGAATCTCTTCCTGCCGCCCGATGACCGGGTCCAGCTTGCCGCTGCGGGCCACGGCGGTGAGATCCTTGCCGTACTTTTCCAGGGACTGATAGTTGCCCTCGGCATTCTGAGAATCCGCTTTGCGCCCGCCCCGGATGTCCTTGAGGATGGCGTAAATATTGTTCTTGCTCAGGTTCCGCTTGCGCAGCAAATCGCTGACTTCCCCGCCGGTTTCCAGCATGGCCAGCAAAATATGCTCGGTGCTGACATAGGAATCCTTGAGCCGCTCGGCTTCACCCGCCGCTTCATCCAGCAGTTTTTTCAACCGGGGGGTGATAAATACCTGACCCGATTCCAGAGCATGCACGGTGGCCCGGGTGCGCTTGGCCAAGGCGGCTTCCAGCTCCTGGCGCAAGTCTCGGGGCTCAATATTGAGTTGTTGAAAGATACGGGCCACCAGTCCCTTGTCGTTCTCCAGCAGGGCCAGCAAAATATGCTCGGCATCCAGCTGGTTCTGCTCAAAACGCTTCAGGATACTCTGGGCGTCCACAAACGCGTCCTGGGCCTGAGTGGTCAGTTTATCCATATCAATCATGGTGTGCATCCCCTAGTTGCAATTAGTTGCAATTGACCGGGAGTAACCGCAAAGCCGGGCATTGTGACCGGGCCGGGTAGCCCCCTTACTAATGGTATTATCCCCCCGGACTCAACCAATGGCCGGAAAGTTTAGGATGATTTAATGATTGGTCCGAAACGACAGCCCTCACAACCAGCCCTCGTTCTCCAGATGTTCTTCCCCCTTGGGCAGGGCCGGAATGGGCAGATGCTGCTCCAAGGCCTGAATCAGCACTTTCATGGCTTCGCGATCCCACACGAACAGCAGGTGCTTTAAATTGGTATCCGGCTTGACGGACAGGGAAAAGGAGGAAATTTCCCGCAGATCCACCACATTGCCCCGGGTGGTGCGAATCCAGATGGGTTCCCGGCAATCCGGCGGCTGGTACATGGGCTTGGAATGCACCACGGTTTCCTCAAAGCAAAACTCCATGGACAGGCCCCGTTTTTCGTAGTGGGCCTGCAAAGCAGCGTATACGGGTTCTAATTCCTGCACGCTGGCTCCGCCAAAACCGTACTTGGCCAGGTCCACAAACTTCAGCAGGTTATGGCGCAGCATGCGGTTAGCCAAATCGCTGAGCAGTTGATCCTCGCTATGGCTGGCCCACTGGTTGATCTTCTCCCACAGGTAGCAATCATCCATACGCAGGTACTGCTCGGTACTCAGGGCCTTGCCGTCGGTCATGAGTTGATACAGTTCATCAGCCGGAGCCCCGGTGGAAATGCCCTGCTGGCGTGCCCACTGAAAGCGCATCAGCACCTTCTTCAACAGGGCCTCGGAGGCTTTATCCAAAGAGTGCAAGGCCATTTTGTAAGCCTGATGCCGCCCGAACAGGTAATGCTCAATGGCCGGAACGGCCTCTTCCCGAACCGCCACCACGTCCTTGCCGTTGGGCAGCTTGGCCAATTCCAGGTTGGCGATGATGCGGGCTGCCTCGATGCGTCCGTACTGCACGCCTAAAAAGTGGCTGTCCCGCTGTAAATAATCCAGACGGTCCATGTCCAGCTGACTGGAGATCAGTTGGGCTAAAAAGTGCTTGGGGGCCCCATCGCCCATAAAGTTCAGCATGGCCTGGGGCAGTTCCGGGCCAAAGCGCTTCCAGATCTTTTGCAACTCTGGATCTTCGGTCAGGATTTTCCGGTTCCAGTGCTTGTCGTGCAGCAAACCCTGCTCTTCCAGCCCCAGAATGTCTTCCAGGGTGTGGGAGAGCGGGGTATGGCCAATGTCATGCACCAGAATGCCCAGCAACAGCAAGCGACTGAGAGGAATATTGGTATTGGGGTAATGGCTGTCCAGCAAGACTTTGGTCTTGGGATGCCGGTTCAACTGCTCCAATGCCTGCATCATCAGGGAGGCCGACCCAATGCTATGCACAAAGCGGGAGTGGGTGGCCCCGGGAAAGACAAATTCGGCCAGACCCATTTGCTTGACCCGCCGCAAGCGCTGGAAGGCCTTGCTGTTCATCACGCTGAGCAGCAGGTTTTGGGAGGGATCGTTGCGGTCGAACTGAATCAGCCCGTGAATGGGATCGGCCACGCTGGTGCGGCGATGCACGGTTTGCTCGTTCACCGCCCTGGTCGGCCCGGGCTTTCCATCCGGCACCGGGTGGGCCGTGGCCGCAGGTTGCTGAAGCGATTGATTGCTGTCCGTCTCAGGCGTTACCGGATTGGTCATGAACGCTGGGCCCCTCTTTGGTCAACATCACAGATTTCCCCAATCACTATTATCCCGCTTTTTAGCGGAGTTGACCATTGAAAGTTCAGCTTGCCAGAAATGAAGGCCTGAGCCGGAGGCGTGTCCCCCCCTAAAAACCGGAACGGCTGAATCCAAATTTACGGGGCTGGGTCTTACTGGGCTGATTTTTCTTGAGCAATTGCAATTGCTCCTGCCGACGTCGTTCGGCTTCCTCTTCTTTCTGGATGGTTTGCATGTATTTGACCTCCACCCCGGCTTTGTTGGCGGTTTCCTCGCTACAGGTGACGCAAAAGCGGCCTTTCCGCTGAATTTCCCGGATAATGGCCCCGCATCCCTGACAGGCGGTTTTCAGGAACATTACCCCGGTGGTCAACTTGCCTTCCAGATAGTAGCGTTCAATGGTTTCCACCGAAATTTCCAATTCCACGGACAGTTCATCAATGGTGATGCCGCCATCGGCGGAACTTTTTTGCAACCGTCGGTACAGTTTGGTCACTTCCTCTTCCTCCAGCCGAATACAGGCCGGGCAATGCTCATTGGCGGTTACTTTCTGAAAAATCTTGTTACAACGCTTGCAATTAATGACTGATCCAACCATATCTCGTTCCTCGTGCTATCACGCTGCTTGGGGAAACCCCTATCTCACGCCGGGGACTTTATCCATTAACTACACCTTTTGTATTACCTCCTTATCGAACCATGCGTCTAAAAACTTGAGGCTATTCGTAAAAATCGAAAACTTTTGTAATACTTTGTGATAATCGGAGTCAACAAAGTGCATTTTTCGGTTTTATAGCCTCAGTCAACGCAAGCGCTCGTCGAGCGTCAGGAAGTCCGTGTCGGGCCAGAAGGATTCTCGTGAACGTCAATTCCCACTCAATGTCATCGTTACCGCTGCAACAGCCCCGACAATTGGCGGGGGCGGTCGTTCGCAGTCAGGTCAACAGGCCTGCTTCGGTTCAGTTTGGCGGGGGAAGCACCACCGGCATCTCCCTGGGAACCGCCTGGCAGACCTTGCGCAGCCATTTTAGCAATAAAAACAACCCGCAAGTGGCCAAGGCTTTCGTTAAAAAATACGGCACCGATGTCGTTTTCCCGGCGCTGTTTACCATTCCGGTTGTGGGCTGGGCGCTGGGCATTCTGGGGATGCCCGTTGCTGGCTACCTGAGCAAAAAAGGCGACAAGGCCCTGGAAACTTATACCAAGGACCCCAGCCTGCAGAATCATCCGGCGGTGCGGGCGGAGGAAATCGCCAACCACTGGAACAAAGATACCGTCAGTTTCAATGAGTTGTCCACACGCTGGAACAACTTCATCGGTTCCCTGTTTCCTGCCAAACCCGGTAGCGCTGACTTTGAGAATAACCAGAAAATCCAGAAGAAGTTACAAATCAGTGAGAAAACCAAAGGTAGCTGGTTATATAGAAACTTAGCTAAGTTAGTAAACGCTAAAAACGCCTTGACCAAAAGCTGGGTTCGCTTTCTGGCCGCTCCGTTCACTCTTATTCATAAAGGTCTGCAGAAAATCAACTGCCCCAGCGCCTTGCGCAAGGTCTTTTTGCTGCCCCGCTTTGCCTTACTGGCCCTGTTTTTCCTGTTGGAGAAGGCGCCAAAGTAACCCGCAAAAGGGATATCCCGGATTGACTTGCGGAACCGCAGCGCTTCCCCTAGAATGCCACTATGTTGATCGCGATTTCCACACTGGCAGTCCTACTAATTTTGGTTGGCTGGAAGTTCAAGAAGCAACGGGCTGTACATATCCCGGCCATGAGTCTGGCCTTCCTGATTGACCTGGGCCTGTTGCTGTACATTGAACTGAACCGGCACGCCATCGCCACCTTGCAGAAAACCATGAGCAGCGGGGCGGATGAAGGCCTTCTTTATTTTCACGTCTCGGTGTCGGCCTTTATGCTGGTTTTATACTTTGTGCAAATCGGCACCGGTATCCGTCTGGCCAAGGGGCGGGAAGTCAGTCGGGTCTTTCACCGCAATGCGGCGGGGTTATTTCTGGCGTGCCGCTTGCTTAACTACGTCACCAGCTTTTTTGTGGTCTCAAATCTGTAAACAGCATCGTCTAAACCGAATGAGCTAAGGCGCTTCAGCCTATTCGCCTTCCTGCATTTGGCTGCTGGCGGCTTCTTCCACTTTAACCACTTCTCCCAACAAACCCACCCCGAAGGCGTCATTGAGCTGTCGGTTCAACTGCTCTTCCTCACTGGGTTTCTGCTTGCGGTTCCCGTTAAAAAAGCTCATAATTTGCCCGGCCAGCTTTTCCATATTGGCATTGACCAGTTGAGCCAAATTGGCAGGCAGTAAGCCCAACGGGGTCACCCGGGTTTGCGTGGATTGCGGTAAATTGGGATTGGGCGGGGCCAGCGGCTCTTTAAAACGAAAAGTCGAGGCGTCTTGTTGCAGGGGTTGATACAACTGAAATGGATTCACCGCTGAAGCCTGCCCGGCACTCACCGCAGGCCGGTTCATAAACGGGGAAGCCCCGTCGGCCTTCACCGCCTCTGCTTTTCTTTTCTCGGCAGTATCGGCAACCGGGTAGAGTGAAACTCCCGTGTAATCCATCATCTCAAAAGTTCCCGTCTAAACTTTAGGACCCATCAAACCAAAAAATAAAAGTGACGAACCAAACTTTAATACGCTAATTCAAAATCACAGAATGTGCAATTGTTTTTAGAGACTAGCCGAAAAGTTTTGAGAGCGGTGTGGCTACAAAGCCAGGCGGGCAGCCGGGATATCCAGCAGGCGCTCCAGAGCGGTCAGGTTTTTTCGGGATTTTTGCTGAAAGGGTTTCAGATCAACCTTGGGGTACTGCTCCAGGGCCGTCTTGATGGCGTCGGGGCTAATGGCTTTCAGCCCGGCAATGGTGGTGCCTTGCAGATTAAACATACTCAGCAGGGAAGCGACCTTGGGATCGTAGACCAGCCCGTAAACCGGAATGTTAAAGAGCAAGCCCAAAATCAGGCTGTGGAAACGCATGCCCAAAATGACATCACATCCGGCCAGACTGTCCAGCACGCCCTCTGGCGGCACAAGAGACACGGAAATCCGGCTGGTGGACTTTAACTGTTTGGCAAAACCCTCTAATAGCTCCGTATCTTCTTTCTTCTGAAAGGGCAGCAGCCTGAAGCAAACCGGCCCTTCATGCTGCTGGGCCAGGGCGTTTAAACAGTCAGCCAAAGCGTTTAATCGTTGGGCGTTCAGCTCATGCCACGGACGCAAAGACACACCCACCGTCCATGCCTCGGACGGGGTGGCATCGCAGGAGCGGGACGCCCTTGCGGCTTCCGCCGATGCCCGTTTGGATGGGGCGGCAGCCTTTTCTGCAAGCGGATTTCTCAGCAACCACACCGGATCGGCGGTGATCTCCGGCTTTTCACCAGTGAGTTCTTGCACCAGCAAAGCGCTTTTTTCATCGCGCACCATAATTTTCTCGCACTTGCGCAAGGCGGCGGCGGTCATTTTTCGAGAGAGTGCCTTTCGCAGCGGGCCCACCCCCTGCGCCCAGAACACCACCGGCACGTCGAAAAAACGGGCCAAATGAATCAGGCCGCCATAGTACAACGCGCTCATGGGGCCGGTGGCATCCTGAAACAAGCCGCCGCCCCCACTGATGAACAGATTGGCCGAGGCCAGGGCGTCCACAATATCAATAAAGCTGGTGCGCTTGATGGCATTCACCCCGTATTGGGCGGTGGTTTTTTTGGGATTTTGGGAAAGCACGGTGATTTTAACGCCCCGATCCTTCAGTTCGTCCACCAGCACCTTCAGGATCAACTCGTCCCCCAGATTGTCAAAGCCGTAATACCCCGAAATCAGCACGCTGGGGGTTAAGCCCGACTTACTTTTAGGGGTTTTTCCGGCTTTTCCTTTACCGGCCCCTTTAGGCGACACCGCTTTGGCTGGTTTTCCCGCGCTTTTTTTCTTTTTGGAGGAAGCGCTGGCGGATTTACCGACGGATTTGCCGGATGTTTTGGACTGATCGGAGGGGCGTTTTTTCATAGCGAGATTCACAATACCGTTGATTGTTGCTGATACTGGGTGAAGTAAGCCTGAAAGCCGGTTTCCCAGGAGGGAACAGCCAGATTGGGACAGGCCAGCGGGGTGAACTGGGGACGGTTGGCTGGCAAGCCCAGGTCACTGCTGTGAACCCGGTGAATACCCTCGGTGGACAGGCCCGCCATCTGGCAAATGCGGATCGCTTGCTCGTACCGGGATATGGCACCGGCATCAGCGGCATGATGTACCCCAAACTGTCCTGAGTTTATGATGTTTTCAATGGCCACGGCCAGATTCCCCGTCCAGGTGGGGGTTCCCACCCAGTCTTCAGCGGCCTTCACCGCTTTCCCCTGACGGGCCTGATCCAGTATCCATTGAGCAAAATTATTCCGATGGATGCCAAACAGCCAGCTGGTGCGAATAATGTAATAAGCCTCCAATTGCTCAGTGGTCAACAGCTCGCCGTAATACTTGGACAGGCCGTAGGTATTGATAGGGTTGGGACGATCCTCGGGCAGGTACGGCTCTGACTTCAGGCCGTCAAACACGTAATCGGTGCTAATGTAGGCAAAAACAGCGCCCAGTTTCTGGCTGGCCAAGCCCAATTTATGGGTGCCATCCTTATTAATGGCCATCGCCATGTCCGGATCCCGTTCGCAAGCATCCACATTGGTGAAGGCGGCACACTGAATGACCACTTCCGGCTGGAAAGGCTCCAGTTTTTCCGTCATCTCATCTTCGGTGACCAACAGGTTCAAGGTCTCGCTGGTGGTGGGAAACACCGAATAGCCTTTCCCACGAAAGTGGGTGACCAACTCCTGGCCCAGCATCCCGGCAGCACCAACCACCACAATGTTCTTAAAACCCATAACGCATCACTTCCTTTACAGAATGGTCATCGGCTACTGAGCAGCTGCGCTGGCCAAGGGGCTTTGTGGTTCCCGCTGGCGCACATTGGCCACCCATTGGGGATTATCCAGATACCATCGCACCGTTTCGGCCATGCCTTGCTCAAAGGGAATTTGGGCCTTCCAGCCCAGCGCCCGTTCAATTTTTCCGGAATCCAGCGCATAACGGCGATCGTGTCCGGGCCGATCGGTGACAAAACGAATCAGGCTCTCATCCTTGCCCAGGGCTTTGAGGATAAGCCCGGTGATTTGCAGGTTGTTCAGCTCATTCCCGGAGCCGATGTTGTAGACTTCACCGGGAGCCCCGTCCCATATCACCCGGGCCACCCCGGCGCTGTGATCCTGAACGTGAATCCAGTCCCGCACATTCAGGCCATCCCCATAAACCGGCACCGGCTTGTTCTCCGAGGCGTTCAGGATGAACAGGGGAATCAGCTTTTCCGGGTACTGGTTGGGGCCGTAGTTGTTGGTGCACCGGGTCACGCACACCGGCATCCCGTAGGTTTTCCAATAGCTGAGGGCGATCAAATCGGCGGCGGCTTTGCTGGAGGAGTAGGGACTGCTGGGCTCCAGCGGCGATGCTTCGGTAAATTTGGCCGTCCCTTCGATGCTGCCATACACCTCATCAGTGGACACCTGCACAAACTTCCGCACGCCCCGCTGTCTGGCCGCCTCTAACAAAACCTGGGTGCCCCATACATTGGTGCGAATAAACTCGCTGGGACCGCTGATACTGCGATCCACGTGGGTTTGGGCCGCCACGTTCACGCAAACATCGGCCTCTGCCATCAGGCGGGATACCAGCGCCTCATCGCAAATATCCCCCTGCACAAAGCGATAGCGCTCATCGGACGCCACGGACTTCAGATTCTCCGGATTGCCCGCATAGGTGAGTAGATCCAGGTTGGTGATGTGGATATCGGTGTGTTGTTGCAGCAAATGACGAATCAGCCAGCTGCCAATAAAGCCACAGCCGCCGGTAATCAATAACCTGATTTTCTCAGACATCGGGGGAACTCTCTGCGCACGGCATAACAATCACAATCAATAGCTCTATGCTACGGAAAAATCGGGATTTTGTTAAGTCCCGCCGGTTTGGCCTGCCGCAATCAGGGTAAAATAAAACTATGGATTTGACTTTGCTGAATGCCTTGTCTCATTTGGAAAAGCCGGACGGACTGATTGCCTTGCCCGGCCCGGAAGGCTATATTCTTGCGGTCAGGCCGGATCGACCGACGGCCCTCGAACGTCTGGCCCGGCTGAAAGGACGAACAGAACCCTTGCTGCTTCTGGGTTGGGATCTGCCAGCCTTTACCCCGTTTATTGGACCGCTTCCGCCCAAGGCCACAGCACTCATCAAGCGCCACTGGCCCGCCCCCCTGATACTGCTACTGGATCAACCCCAGCCGTCCCCAGAAACTTTCAGCGCCTGGGGGCCTCTCAAAATCTTGCAGCCTGATAGCGCCCTGCTGATGGATTTGCTGTCCCTGAACCCCACCGGATTGCTGGTGACCCTGGGAGCGGGCCGTGGCACCGATCTTCCGGCGCGGGAAGCCGCCGCGGTTTACAATACCTTTGGGGATGACGTTGATTTTGTGGTGCATGGGGACGCTGAGGTTCTGGAAAGCGTTGCCCCTACCGTGGTTCGGGTCAAGTCCAATGATGAGATACAACTTTTAAGAAGTGGGGCCATTGTGTTAGACTAACGGCGTTTCAGGTTTCCCCAAGCCATTGCTGGCCGAACGTATAAAAAATGTTCAAAAATCGCTTGCAATTTTCCTGCAACAGCAAGCAATAAAGAACATTGCACAATTTACACAAACTGTAAAAAAGATAGCTGGATAAAAAGGTCGCTGGATTTCGATGAAAAAACTGGTTCTAGGCTCCGATCACGCTGGCTTTCCCCTCAAGGAAAAAATCGCTGAACATTTGCGCCACAAAGGGTTTGAGATTATTGATATCGGCTGCCACAACGGGGATTCGGTTGATTACCCGAGCATATCCGCCCAGCTGGCCCAGGCCGTGCAAGGCATCCAGCAAGAAGCTCCCGAGCAAACGCATTACGGAATTTTATGCTGCGGCAGTGGCATTGGGGTTTGCATTGCCGCCAATCGCTACCCCTGGATTCGGGCCATTGAAGCCCACGATCACAACACGGCCATTCTCAGCCGTCGCCACAACGACAGCAACGTGCTTTGTCTGGGCGGGCGGGTTCTGGCCCCTGAATTGGCTTTTACACTCATCGACGAATGGCTGGAAACGCCCTTTGACGGCGGCCGTCATCAAAAGCGGGTGGATATGATGAGTGATCCCCGGATTGATATTACGAAACAAAGCGCTGAAACCTGCGCCGCAAAGGAGATGCCATCATGCTGAACCTCGATCTGCTCCAACAGACCGACCCCCAGATTTACCAAACCGTTGTGGATGAGCTGCACCGGGAGCAGAACACCCTGGAGATGATTGCCAGCGAAAACTTTACCAGTTTGGCCGTCATGCAGGCCATGGGCAGCGTGCTGACCAATAAATACGCGGAAGGCTTGCCCGGCAAACGCTACTATGGCGGCTGCGAGCATGTGGATACCGCTGAAGAAATCGCCATTGCCCGGGCCAAGGAGTTATTTGGAGCCGATCACGCCAACGTACAGCCCCACAGTGGCGCTCAGGCCAATATGGCCGTATTTCTGGCCACGGGGTTAAAATCCGGCGATACCATCATGGGGATGGACCTCTCCCATGGCGGGCACTTGACCCACGGTTCGCCCGTCAACTTCTCCGGGCTGTTTTTCCGGGTGGTGGCGTACGGCGTCAACCCCGACACCGGAATGATTGATTATGATGCGGTTCGGGAAATCGCCTTGCGGGAAAAACCCAAGCTGATCATCTGCGGGGCCAGCGCTTATTCCCGCGTCATCGATTTCGCCAAATTCCGAGCCATCGCCGATGAAGTGGGCGCTTTGTTGCTGGCCGATATTGCCCATATCGCCGGTCTGGTGGTCAGTGGCTTGCACCCCAGCCCCATTCCGCACTGCCAGTTTGTGACCACCACCACCCACAAAACCCTGCGGGGACCTCGTGGCGGACTCATTTTATGCCAGGCCGATTACGCTAAGGCCGTGGACAAGGCCGTTTTCCCCGGTATTCAAGGCGGTCCACTCATGCACGTCATCGCCGCCAAGGCGGTAGCCTTCAAAGAGGCCCTGTCCCCCGAGTTTAAGACCTACTCAAAGCAGGTCATCGCCAATGCCAAGGCGCTGTCTGAATCCCTGATGGAGAACGGCATCAATATTGTGAGCGGCGGTACCGACAATCACTTGATGATGCTGGACTTGCGCAATGTTAATCTGACTGGCAAGGCCGCCCAAAACCTGCTGGAAGAGATTCATATTACCGCCAATAAGAACACCATCCCCAACGATCCTCAATCGCCTTTCATCACCAGCGGCATTCGTCTGGGTACGCCTGCCCTGACCAGCCGGGGCTTTGATGAAGCGGCCATGCGCAAATTGGGACAAATTATTGCCGAAGCGCTCAAAAAGGGTGAAAATATAGAGACTCTGGTAAAGGAAGTACAGGCTTTGAGTCAACAGTTTCCCCTCTATCCGGAACTGGGAACAAGCCTGAAACGGGAGGCGCTCAGCCATCATTAAGCTGGAATATGCCAATTCACCCTTCTTGATCGATGCGATTGGTTTTATCGTGGCCTTAATGGTCAGTTTCATTCTGGTTCCTATCGTTCGGAAGCAGGCCATTGCCGCCGGTTATTACGATGCGCCCGGGGCCAGAAAAATCCACAAGTACCCTATCCCCCGCCTGGGCGGTGTGGCCATCTGGCTGGCTTTCATGTTGTCGCTGGGGGTGATTGTGTTTCTGGGCTGGCGTCCGGAGCTACACAACGCCCTGCCCGGTATTCTGGCGGGAGGCACCATCGTTTTTTTACTGGGCTTACTGGATGATCTCTTCAATCTGTCGCCCTACCTGAAGTTGAGTATCCAGTTCATTGCCGCCCTGACCGCTTTCTTTCTGGGCATTCAAATCAACAATCTGGATTTACCGGGCGCCCAACTGCTGGTTCTCAATGCGCTCAGTCTCCCGGTGACTGTGATTTGGCTGGTCGGCCTGATGAACGCCATGAATTTCATTGATGGCATTGATGGGCTGGCCGCCGGGGTCACGACCTTATCGGCGCTGACCCTCACCATCGTCGCGTTGTTTACCAATCAGCCTTCCTCGGCGTTGTTGGCCGCGCTATTGGCCGGCTCCAGTCTGGGTTTTCTGGTTTACAATTTTCATCCGGCCCGCATTTTTATGGGAGACAGTGGGGCTTTGTTTTGCGGATTTTTACTGGCCTGTATTGCGGTGACCGGGGTTTTAAAGACCAAGGTGGCCGTCATGTTACTGCCCATTTTCGTGTTGAGTGTACCCATTCTGGATATTACCTACTCGGTGTTTCGGCGACTCCTGCGGGGTAAAAACCCCTTCCTGCCGGATGCGGATCACATCCATCACCAGTTTTTAAAGGCGGGTATGGGTCAAATACGCACAGTCACTTACCTTTACAGCTTATGCGTGGTGGGTGGATTGATTTCCGTGTGGTACGTGAACTACCTGCCCATTTATATCGCCTCTTTGGCGGTGATGTTCCTGCTCGCTTTCTTATTAATCATGCTGGTACGAAAGATTTTCCCCTTACCCAGCCCCCAAAATCAGGACCCTGCCGATCCGTCTGCATAGACCTGCTTTATTAACGGCTTTTAGAAACCGCATGGCGTAGGTCAGAGAAGATGCCTGATGGCTCAGTGTTTCCGCCTATAAAGCTTACAGCTTTTTCACCCGAAAATCCGCACTGATCCCGTTCCGTGACCCTCTTGGGCTTATTGCTGCTTGCCTGTGTCCTATGCGGGGGATAGTTGATATTTTCGGTGTCCCCACGGGAAGATGGCCCAAGCCAGCGCCATCAACCAGCCCGCCAAGCTCCATCCAGCCAGCAGGTTTACTGTAAAAATGCCCGGCAACTGTCGATGCCTGAAACGCAGGGCCACCCAGGTTGGCAAGAAATACAAGAAAATCAGCGGCAAGCCCAGCAGAATCATCACTTCCATTATGTTCCCCTCAATTTTTACCCATCACAATCGTACCATACCGCAGGGCGGGTTATCCTTTGACAAGTGTGATTACTGGCTCCCTTGCTTCAAGATTTCTCAAGTAAAGATGAGATGTCCATCGGGCGGGAACTCAGCTGCGATGTCTTGACAGCGCTTTGTCTTTGGAGGTTAATAGCAATGTTGTCGATTGCAAGCCACCTTAGCTCAGTTGGTAGAGCAGCGGACTGAAAATCCGCGTGTCCGCAGTTCAATTCTGCGAGGTGGCACCACCTTCTTTTAAACCCTGGACAGTGTTTCGGGGTTTTTGAGTTTTTAGGGGATGAGGGTCATCTTAGGCCAAGGTGTCGCTTTGGTGCAGTCTTGCCGGGAAGTGCCGGGAAACAGTGGGATTTCAGGGGTAAGCGATATACAAAGAACGACTGGGACGTGCCGGGATTTACCGGGAAGCTGAACCTTAAGTAAAGATGAACCTCTCTATATGTTTTAATATTATTATGGGTTTATATAAATGGGATTTTTTATTCAATGAAAGCTAATATTATTTCTGCTTTAGAGTACAGTACTGTTATTGAGGGACAGATTAAGAAATACGAAACACAATTAGAAGAAATTGTAATCGCAATAAACCAAGGCCAGAAACCTAAAGTCAGTCAAAGTTTTAATACGATTAGAACTGAAATTAGGAGATTAACACGACTTCTTGAAGAGTTTAGAAATCAAGTCTCTGATTAACTCAGGTTATAGCGACTCTGCAACTTGTCCATTGCCGCCTGAATGTGTTGGCCGTTCTGGTGGGCGTAGCGCTCAACCATCTGTAAGGTCTTGTGGCCGGAGATCCGTTTCACCGTCACCAAATCGACACCTGCTTGTACTAAATGCGTAATGGCTGTGTGGCGCAGGGAATGGAAGACAATTTCCTCGGGATCAAGGCCAGCAGCCTTTACGACCCGTTTAAAAGGTTTGAAAAGTTCTACCATATGGCCGGTCTTGGACTTGGGCTGCGGGAAGAGGAACGGCTGATCGTGGGGAATCCCCAGCATGAATTGGCTCAGGAATTGAGCTAGATGCTCGGTGATGGGTTGCTCCCGGCTGCCAGCCTTGGCTTCGGGGATATAAATCATACGCCGGTTCAGATCGATGTGCTTCAAGAGGATGGACAGGACTTCCGAGCGCCGCATGGCGGTTTCCAGCGCAATCAGGATAATGGCGTAAATGTAAGGGTGAACATCCGCCTTAGCCGCCTCAACCAGCCGATTGGCTTGCTCTACGGTGAGATAAGTAATCCGTCCACTGTCCTCTTTCAGTTTCTTGAGCTTACAGGAACGCTTCTCAATCCAGCCCCATTCAATCGCTTTATTGAGGATATGGGATAGAATAGCCAACTCCCGGTTGATGGTACCGGATGCAGCGCCTGCCTCTAATCGTTGGCGTTTATACTGCTCGCCGTCGAACGTGGTGATTTGGGTTAGCGCCTTATCTTTAAAAAACGGAAGCAGATGATCCCGCACTCGCTGGACTTTATCATGGTGACTGCGAGTGTGATCGCACCGTTCCAGGTAGAGTTTGGC